>JAJFHL010000051.1 GCA_021775615.1 Hyphomicrobiales bacterium | reverse complement strand
ATCGCCAGCGTTCGGGACGGCCTCGTGCGCCGTGTCGCGGCGGACCCCGCCCGGCTCGCTTCGGCCCGCAGAACCCTTGAAGACCTCGCCGATGCCGGAGAACTCTCCGACGCGATTGCGGACGCGGTCAAGCGCCAGGGCATCGAGGCCCTGGAGACTGCTGCAAATAAGGCTCTGGACGCAAAAGCGCGGGGCGACACGGGCGCGAAGGCATCGCCCGACATCTCGCCGGAAGTGAGCGGTGCGGGCCCCTCTGGGGCAACGCAATCGGACACGGGCGGTGCTTCGTCCGCCGAGTTTGAATCAGGCGATGCATCCGGTGGACCGGCCGCATCGTTTGCACCGGGCTCCGGCGCGGTGGAGCCGAACGCATTTACACTGGCGTCCGCGGCACCGGGCATCACCGTCGACATTGCCGAACTGGCTGAGATGTTCGAGGCAACGGGCAGGCGCGATCAGGCTCTGCGCCTGATCAGGCAGTTCGGCGCCCGCACCCTTGGCCTTGCCTTCGGAGCGGCGGGTATCCTTCTGGGCTCGACAGAGAGCCTGAACGGCCCGGTCGTTGACCGCGAAGTCGAAGCGCCGGACGGCACGCAGGTCCGCCTGCGCTTCGCGCCATCGGAAAGCATTGGACGGGTGTCGACCATTGATCCCGGCGGCCAGCAGGTTGAGTATGCGTTTCAAAGAGTTCCGGACACCGGCCGCTTCGTGGTGTTCGAGGGCATTGTCACCGATGCCGGCGGGCGCCGCAGGGTGCTGTCGGGCGAAGAACTGACCGCCGCCGTCTCCGATGTCGCCGAGCAGCTCCGGCAGGGCGGTGTGGATCTCCTCACCGGTCGGCCCCCCGGAACGGGGCTTTCGCCCGATCAGCCGGTGGACACATCGATCCTGCCTGCGCGCAAGGGCAAGAACAAGAAGAAGGGCCGGATCAAGACCCAGCGGGGCAAGCGACGATTGAAAGGCGATGATGCGGTCAGCGGAATGGGTCCGGAAGAACTCAAGGAAATCATCGATAGCGCCAGCGACGCGGCAAGCAATGAACAGAGGCGCGCTAAACAAATGCTGAAAGACGGTAAGCTAAGAAACAAGCAAAAGCGCGGCAGACAGAAGCGGAAGAAGCGCAAATAGTAGCGCCGCTTGGCCGGCGTGCATATACAAAATCAGTAAGCGACTATAAATTGCAGTTGAGAAAATTGCACCTATGGAGATAAGGATGCCCAATTTGGCAGGCGAAATTTTGCACATGGATACCACCCAGCCGGGCTCTGAGGAGCTGTTGCTGGAATATGCCGATCATGAGGATGATCTGGTGCGAACGAGCGCCCTGGAAATGCTGTCGGAGTTCGTCAGCGAACCGGTTGTCGCACGTATGGCGGAGGCTCTCCGAGACGATGGCGAGGAAGAGTTGGTGGTCGTCGCTGCGTTGGAATGGGTGGATATCAACGCAATGATCCAGTTCTATCGCGAAGTCGTGGTGCTGTTGGACGATCCGGCGGAACTGGTTCGGGACTACGCGGCGCTGGCGCTGATCGAAATCGGTTCCGAAAAAGACGTTGCGATGCTGGAAGCAAAGCTTGCCGCTGCCGAGGAGCAGGACGAGCCGACCCTGTTGTATGCTCTGGCCAGCCTGGGCGAACCCAAGCGCTATGTCGATCGCTATCTGTCGTTTCTGGAGCATGAGGATACGAGAACCCGGACGCGGGCGATTGCCCACGCTTCCGATTTGGCCGAGCTGATTGACCCGCGGCCGGTGATTGAAAAGCTGGAGCAGGCGCTCAGTGTTGAAACCAAACCATTCTTGGCGTCGATCATCAAGGAAGGGCTGCAAACCATCGCGGAACTGACCGATGGGGCCGATTGATCGAACCTTGCGGCTCAGTGATGGAATGCACCGAACAAATGGCGCACCCATAGGAGGGAAGATGTCTGACTTGGTGGGTGAAACAGTGCAGATAAACGTGAACCGGCCGCGCATCCAGGGCAATCCGCCTGATCTTGAGAGCCATATTTGCGTGCCGTTCAATATGGAGGTGCCTGACTTCGGCGCCGTGCCGCGCAGCTATGATGGTTTGCGCGAGACGCTCTCGGCCCTCGAAAGCCGCTACGGGCCCGGCCATCTGGCGGAGGGCATCGTGTTCCACCATCCCGACGGCCGGCGCGCCAAGATCAAGCGCAAGGACTTTCCACCTCTAGCCTGACCCATCCCGACAGATTTCCCAAGAACCCGGCCCGTGTGCCGGGTTTTTCTTTGCCTGACGGGCAGTTTCACCATCACCTAACCAGGAAATTCAGAATGATCATCGGCAAGCCCAAGGCCCCGAACGCGACGTTTCTGGGCCGTCCCTATCTCACACCATCCCCGGTCCGATCGACTCAGCCCCGGTCGGCTGGAGCAGAGCCGATGTCCGGCTTTGACGGCGCGCTTGGTGTGCGCCGCATCTGCGAACGGCTGGAGCAGAACATCGAAACGCTTGGCGACGAGGTGGTCCGGCAAGGCGTGCGCGGCGCCGACCGGAAAGTCATCGCCATGTTCGGCGAATTCGCGAACGATGCCGAGAAGCTGCTGGCGGGCATGGCGCCGGGGGCGGACCGCGAACGGGTTGCTGAGGCGGCGCGGCGCGATGGCGATATGCTGTTGCGCGAAGCCGTATCGACGCTGGAGGGAGCGGGCGAACGTCATGCCACGGCCCAGATCGCCAGCGTTCGGGACGGCCTCGTGCGCCGTGTCGCGGCGGACCCCGCCCGGCTCGCTTCGGCCCGCAGAACCCTTGAAGACCTCGCCGATGCCGGAGAACTCTCCGACGCG
>JAJFHL010000006.1 GCA_021775615.1 Hyphomicrobiales bacterium | reverse complement strand
GGGTTGGTCCACTGCTGCACCGCCCGCATCGTGTGCTTGGAGAGAAGATTGAGGCTCTTGATCTCCGCCAGCGCCAGCATCACCGGGCTCTCGCCATAGCCGGTGTCCGGATCCTGTTGCCAGTAATAGACGACGTAAGGGAACTCGAAGAACCCGCTCTCGCCAATCAGGTGACGGTGGTCGACATCCACATAGACCGAGGAGAAGGCCGCGTCCGGCAGACGCGCCGCGCCGGACCCGCGCTCGGCGCGCGGGAACACCGCATGGACGATCTCGAATTGGCGGTCCTTGTCTCTCGGGTTGTCCGCCGCCGCCTTGACCCGCTCGGCCACCGCGTCCCCGAACTTCTGCACCATCTGGCGCGCGGTCATCGAGAAGCGGCGGTAGAGCGTGTCCGGCTCGCCGGCAAGATCCGTCGCGATGAAACACTCGCTCAGGGGAATGGACCGGTAGCGGAACGGCATGGCCGTGCCTGTTGCGGCGCGGTCGTCAAACGCTTCCTGCACCAGATAGACCCCGGTTCCGAGCGCGATGGCCGAGCGGATCGCCTGCTGGTTGGCCAGCGCAAAGCCCGAGCGCGGCTCGTAGCGCGCGGCGAAGAGGAAATCGCGGTAACGGTCGAACCACTCGAGCTCTTCGTCCGAGGGCTCGGGCGCCAGCGGATCGAGGGTGCCGAGCCCGTGCCACTTTTCGGTCGCCGGCGTGGTCAGGCTTTCCAGCCCCGCGGTCAGCCGGTCGACCGACCAGACCGACGTGGCATCGAATATTTCGCGGCCGCGCTCTTCGGCGCGCGGCCCCTGGGCAAAGCTGTCGATCGCCGCGCGCCTGGCGCCATGGGCGAAGAAGCGCTCGCCCATGGGCAGGGCATATTTCACCGTGTCGAGCCAGACCTTCTCCCAGGGCTGGCGCTTTTGCGCCAAATGCTCGGCGCGGTCGAGAATGTCGGTTGCAAGTGTCATTCACTGTCCTCTTGATTGCGGGTCGTGGTTGGCGCGCGGGCATGAAAAAACCCGGCGCGAAGGCCGGGTTCTCGGTGAGCGTTGTGCGGTTGTATTCGGTCTACAGATCGACACGGTGGCCCCGTCTGCCGTCGCATGGCGCGGCGGCGGCCACTGCCGATTGAACCAAAACGCCGGCCACCTCGACAGAACCGGTGATGGCTGCGGGGCCGGTGTTCAAACCTGATCGGAGATCGCAATGCGCAAACTACGTCTGCTCATCACCTGTCTGCCGGCCGCCGTGGCGGCGCTCGCGGGGCTGCCCCAAGCCGCCCAGGCCGGGCTCACCTGCAAACCCATGGTCTGGGGCTACGGCCTTCATGCCAACCAGAACATTTCAAAGCTCCAGGCCCTGGGCGCATGGAGATCCAATGCCCAGAGCCAGCACGGCGCGACCTACATGAACTACACCATCGCCAAGGCGAAGTCGCAGAAATGCCGGCCCAAGGGCGGCAAGATGAACTGTGTCGTCAAAGGCAGGCCGTGCAAGTCCACGTGGGGCGGCCCGGACGCGGAAAGCGGGTAAAACCCAATTGGGGCAGTGCCGTCGGGCGCTGCTCATCCTTCTCTCGCACCTCACCGCCGGTACACTCCCACCCAGCGAGAGAGTCTGCCGCCGGTTTGCACGTCTATCGGAGCTGGACACCTTTATGGCCAATCGCCGGAGGTCCGGTGCGCACCGCTACCGCCCCCGCACGCCATAGAAGTGGGCGACATCGGTGACCTCGTCGAACTCTTTCGCCCCCGCCGCCGCGAACAACCACCAGAATCCGGGAGGTGCTCCAAGGTCGGACGGATCGGTCACCTCATCCACATGGGCCAGCACCGTGTCAGGATCGAGCACCTCGGCATCAAGCCACAGCCAGCGGCGGTCCTCCGGCTTCAGCCAGCCGACCCAGTTGCTCACTTTCCATTTCGAGCGGTAAAACTGGGCGCGGCTTTCCTCAAGAGTCGTCGCGTGAGGCTCTTGCACAATCGGTTCATCTTCCGGCTTGCAGGCGGCGACAAACCATTTTGGCAACAGTTTGATCCATTCATCCAGCGTTGGCCACGGCCCGTCCAGGGTGGCGTCGCTCACTATTGTGATGGCCTCCCGGGCGCGGTTCAGAACTTCCGCGGCGTTGCCGTCACACTTGAAATAGTAACTGTCCGCGATCGTTCCCTGAATCACTTCGGATGCATCGATGCCGTCGCGCAGGCGGCGCCGCTCCGCCTGCAGCGCGCCAGGCGTCATATCCCACAGGTCGAGACTTTGGTATCGCGGGGTCTTATCCATTGCAGGCTTTCATCTTAGTTTGCTGAACGCGGCTCTCGAGCGGCGCGCCCTTTGCAGCACGTCATCCGCGCTTCGGCCTTGAGAGCTTCCGGCGCGACATCCTCAACTGTCCAATACTCGATGCCCATTACAATGACCCGCAGTGCTGTTCCGCTATGGCTGGCCCGACCCCTGTTTGGGTGCGTTTCAGGCCAATCACACTAATTGATGCCAACACGTAGCGGTATTCGATGGTACCGGTACGCACCACTACCGACCCCGCACGCCATAGAAGTGGGCGACATCGGTGACCACGTCGAACTCTTTCGCCCCCGCGGCCGCGAAAAGCCACCAGAAACCGGGTGGTGCTCCAAGGTCGGACGGATCGGTCACCACATCCACATGGGCCAGCACCGTGTCAGGATCGAGCACCTCGGCATCAAGCCACAGCCAGCGCCGGTCCTCCGGCTCCAGCCAGCCGACCCAGCTGCTCACTTTCCATTTGTTGCGAAAGTACATCGCGCGCCGCTCCTCCAGATCTTCCGGATACTCCAAATTCACGTTCGGTTCTTCTTCCGGCTTGCAGGCGGCGACAAACCATTTCGGCAACAGGTTCATCCATTCATCCAGCGTTGGCCACGGCCCGTCCAGGGTGGCGTCGCTCACTATTGTGATGGCCTCCCGGGCGCGGTTCAGAACTTCCGCGGCGTTGCCGTCACACTTGAAATAGTAGTTGCCGGTCGTCGTGCCCTGGATCACTTCAGACGCATCGATGCCGTCGCGCAGACGCCGCCGCTCCGCCTGCAGCGCGCCAGGCGTCATATCCCACAGGTCGAGTCTTTGGTATCGCGGGGTCGTGGCCATTTTTAGTATACCATCACTATTGTTACAACTTTATAGTGCAGCTCCAGATGTCACTCAAGGCAAAACGTCCTCAGGCCGTTCTATCCGCCCGGTCGGCTGGATGACATTCTCCTTCAGATCGAGGATCCAGTTAAAGGGCAACTCAAACTGATCGTCCGCTTGGTTCGGATCGACCCTCCGAGGGGACAGCCTGAACGGATCTGTTTGCGTGGCAAAATCCTGGTGAATCGCCGCCGCGCGGATACGCTCCAGAAGCTGTTTCGGCACCAGAAAGGATTTGATCACGGGGTCAATTACGTCTCCATTTTCGATCTTCTGTTCGAGAAACTCGATGGCACGCGCCCGTTGCCCGAAGTTGACGTGCAGCATCCGTTTTCTCCCCTTTGAATTCCGCTCGCGGATTGTGACCACACCGTCGGGATGCACGACGAACCTCTGGTTCGTACCACGTGATGTCTCAACCCGGTAGACTCGGACCAGCTCACGGTCGTCGTCTTCGCCCTCGCGTGTTTCAGGGCGAGCGGTCGACGCCGCCTCATCGACCTGCTCGATGTCGTCTAGCGGCGTGTCCCCGCTGAGACTCAAAATGGCGGCAAAGCCGGCCCCGCCCACG
>JAJFHL010000050.1 GCA_021775615.1 Hyphomicrobiales bacterium | reverse complement strand
CATCCGAAGGACAGTAGATCTCGGTGGCGACGATCGGCTCCAGCAACACCGGCGAACACTGCGGCAGGCCGTCCGACATGGCGATGCGCCCTGCCGTCTTGAACGCCTGTTCGGAACTGTCCACCGAATGATAGGAGCCGTCCTTGAGGTTGACCGCGACATCGACCACGGGAAAGCCCATCGGACCGCTCACCAGAAAGTCCCGGCAGCCGTTTTCGACTGCGGGGATATACTGTTTCGGCACCACACCGCCGGTGATCGTGTCGGAAAACTCAAAACCCGATCCGCGCGGCAGCGGCTTGATGTCGACCACCACATCGCCGAACTGGCCGTGCCCGCCCGACTGCTTCTTGTGGCGCCCGCGCACTTCGGCGGACTTACGGATGGTTTCCTTGTAGCCGATCTTGCGGGGCCGTGTTTCCGCCTCGATGCCGTATTTTCCGGCAAGCCGTTCCAGCGCCACCCGCAGGTGCATTTCGCCCTGCCCCCACAACACCATCTCGTTGGTGTCCTGGTTTTGGTCGACAACGATGGAGGGGTCCTCCTCGACAATCTTGTGCAGGGCCGTGCCGAGCTTTACCTCGTCCTTGCGCTCCTTCGCCGAAACCGCCAGCCCGTAGACCGGCGGCATGACGGTCAATGCACTGAGCTGCTCGGTTGATCCTTTGGTCGAAGACACGGTGTCTCCGGTCGCAACGGTGTCGAGCCTGCCGAACGCCACCGTAGCGCCGGCTCCCGCGCTGCTCTGCTTGTTGGGCTCCTGGCCCATAAGAGTGAACAGACCCGCAACACGCTCGTCATTCGCGTCCTGGCCATAAAGCGTCGTGCCGTCGGTGACGGTGCCGCTCAGAACCCGGCCCAGGGAGAGCTTGCCGCCATGGGTCGTGTGGAATGTCTTCATCATCTGCGCCACGGCAACGTCGTCCGACACCGCAACGCCAAGCCGTTCGGCGGTCTGCGCAACACCCGGCGCCTCATGGCGCAACGCCTTCAGAAGCCGGCGGATGCCATTGCCGTTTTCCGCCGAGCCGAGCAGCACCGGCACAATGTGGCCGTCCGCCAGCTCGCGGCTGAGATCTTCGAACACCCTGTCGCGCGGCGGTTCAATCTCTTCGAGAAGCTGCTCCATCAGCTCATCGTCATAATCGGCAAGCTGTTCCAGCATGCCATAGCGCGCCTCTTCATTGTCGCCTGAGACATTGCTTGGAATTTCAACCACTTCGCTTTCCGCGTGCTCGCGGTAGACGAAGGCGCGCGACAGCGCCAGATCGACGAAGCCGGTGGCGATTTCATTCTCGAAAATCGGCAGCTGCCGCATGACCAGCGGCTGCGCGCTTGCCGGCTGCAGATAGGCCAGCATATCGCGCACGCTGCCTTCCGCCTTGTCGAGCTTGTTGATGAACAAAAAGCGCGGAATATTGCGCTCTTCCAGCTGCTTGAGGATCAGTTGCAGGCCGGGCACTTTCTTGTCGTCGGGCTCACACACCACCACGGCGGCGTCTACGCCGGCCAGAACGGCGGATTGTTCCTGCAGGAACTCGATCGAACCCGGACAGTCGACAAATGTGAAGCTGTCGCCGAGATAGTCCGTCGTCGCCACATTGAGCTCGACGCTCATGCCGTGGGCGCGGGCCTCCGGCGAGGCATCGCCGACGGTCGAACCGTCTTGAACTTTGCCCTGGCGTGTAACGGCACCGGTACGGTGCAGGATGGATTCGAGGAGTGTAGTCTTGCCGCTCAGATAGGGGCCCACGAGTGCGATACAACGCGGACCCCGAGCAGCAGCGCCGCTCATTTGGTCCATGATCTCCCTCCCTTGAGATGCAACGGCCGTTGGGGCCGACCGCCGGTTTCAAAAAAACCGTTCTAGGGCGAAGAGTAGCACACCAATTTCATCCGCCCTTCATGCATGGTTTCAAGCTTGGGCGGAAGTTTCAAGCCCTTATGACATTTTGTTGTCGCGGCGGCTTCCGCGGCATCGCCGGGTGGAACCGATTAAGCGCGCCATAATCGCGCCTTAGCCGGGTTAACCTTAACTTCAACGAAGGCGCGGCAAACGAAATCGGCCCGGTCCGCACAATGGCGAACCGGGCCGCTGTTCAAACGCCGTGCGCCTGCTCCAGAATTACTGGGCGCGCAGGGTCATCCGTGCGAAACCGCCGGCGACATTGAGGCCGGTCTGGCCCTGGACGCTGAGCGGCTGCAGGGTGAACGAGTTCTTCAGGCCGCCGACAAGAGCATTTGCGCCAACGCCGACACCGACGGTCGCTTCCGCCGAGGCACCGCCGTAGGTGCCCGCGAGAGCGCCGTAGGGTATGCTGTTCGACGCCGCGAACACGGTCCAGATGATGCGGCTTTCATTGGTAAAGCCGATATCCACGCCGAGTTTGTCAACCGAACCGGTATAACGCTGGGCGTTGCCGCCGCCGGCCGGGCGGAACACGCAGCTCAGACCCTTGCTCGAACCAATAATGAGACCGACACCGCCCGCCACCTTGCAGCTCAAGGTGCCGACTTCGACGCCGTCTGCCTGTGCCGCGGTTGAGAGGCCACCGGCCGCTGCAAACATGATCGCCGCTGTCGCAGCAAGGACTGTCTTCTTCATCTTCTATCCTCCATTGCCGTCCCGAGGGGAAGGGATCGGCAAAATTTGCACAATCTGCATGCGCATTATATCCGCCACAGGAATTTGGCGGACCCGTGTTAATGGATACCGTTAACACGTGGCGATGCTTTGACGTAAATCAAGGGGTTAGCCCTTGCGATTCGCGTGATGGTGAATCCGGTGTTTAGAGCGAAAAAGGGCTGCTCCCCTCACCCGTTGGCCGCCAGCAGCATCGCCGGCGGTGCGCCGGGGATCTCGATATCGACCGTCAGCGTCGAGACCGTCTCACCACAGTCCATGCGCACATTGACGTTGTCGAATTCCACCTTCACGCGCCGGGCGATGACGGCGAGGATTTCCTCGCGCAGCACCACAACCAGGTCGCTCTCGCTGGAGACCGTTCGCTCATGCGCGAGGAGCACCTGCAGCCGCTCGCGCGCCACCGGCGCACTGCCGGCGCTTGAGCGTTTGAACATGCCGAAGAAGCTCATGCCGCCCTCCCGCCGAACAGCAGGCCGAAGAGATTTCGGCGCTCCGCCGGGATGGTCATGGTGATGGTCTCGCCGGTCAGTCTTCGCGCTGCGTCCGCATAGGCCCTGGCCGGAGAGCTGGCCGGATTGGAGACCGTGACCGGCGAACCCAGGTTCGATGCGCGCAGCACGTCCTGGCTTTCCGGGATCACGCCGAGCAGCGGCAGCGAGAGGATTTCCAGAACATCGTCGATGCCGAGCATTTCGGAGCGCGCCGCGCGGCCCGCATCGTAGCGCGCCAGCAACACGTGCTTGTCGATCTGCTCGTCCTTTTCCGCCTTCTCGGTCTTGGAGTCGAGCAGGCCGACGATACGGTCGCTGTCGCGCACCGAAGAGATCTCCGGATTGGTGACGATCACGGCGGTATCCGCATGACGCATGGCGAGCAGCGCACCGCGCTCGATGCCGGCCGGGCTGTCGCAGATCACGTAGTCGAACTTGTCGCGCAGCTCGGTCATGATCCGGGCGACGCCCTTCTCCGTGAGCGCGTCCTTGTCGCGGGTCTGCGAGGCGGCGAGCAGCGACAGCGTGCCGACGCGCTTGTCGCGGATCAGCGCCTGGCTCAGCTTGGCGTTGCCCTGAATGACGTTGATGAAATCGTAGACCACGCGGCGCTCCGCGCCCATCACCAGGTCGAGATTGCGCAATCCAACGTCAAAGTCGACCACACATACGTTCTGGCCCGATTGCGCCAGAGCGGCACCCAGTGCGGCGGTCGTCGTCGTCTTGCCAACGCCGCCCTTGCCCGATGTCACCACTACTACTTTTGCCATGTCCCTATTCCCTTCGTTTTGGACGCGTTAATTCTGGGGCGTCATCATCAAGATCTCGCCGTCGAGCCAGGCCTGAACGGCATGGCCGCGCAGCTCGGGTTCGATCGCGTCGGCGGTCTTGTAGAGGCCTCCGATGGCCATCAACTCGGCTTCGAAACTCGAGCAGAAGATCCGTGCCTGGGCATTGCCGTCGGAGCCCGCAATGGCGCGGCCACGCAGCGCGCCGTAAATGTGGATCGACCCACCGGCGATGATCTCGGCGCCCGATGCAACCGAACCCGTGACGGTCACATCGCCATTCGGAAAGATGATCGACTGGCCCGAGCGCACCGGGAAGTCGAGCACCAGAGCCGTCGGCTCCGGCTCGGAAGGCTCCGGATCGTCTTCATCCTCCGACGGTTTCCCGTCGGTAATTTCGACCACCCGGGCACTGCCCCCACCGGTCGGCAGCGGCCCGAGGCCCGGCCCGAGCCAGGCCGGATCGACGCCTTCGACGCCGATGATCCTGAGACCGCGCGTCTGCAACTGCGCCAGGAGGCCGGCGACATCCGGTTTTTCCAGTTCAATTCGTGAAAAGTCGATCATCACTGGACGGCTGTCGAAGAAACCCTTCGAGCGTTCGATCCAGGCGTCGAGTTCATCGATCCAGTCGGCCAATGGAGGTTCCGGCGAAAGCACAAAAGCCAGAAACGAACGGCCGACAAGACGGAACATATGCTGAGAGCGCACTGCTACTGACACAACCACCTACTCTTTCCCCAGCCCTCCGATTTGGTGCCGATTCCGTTAACAGGAAGTTAACGAACCGTGACCATACGGCGGCAGGACTGGGGCGATATGTAGGGATGGTTAAGGGCGCGGGAGCACGGGCGCAGACGAATGTACCCACCTTGCACACAAGGTAATGACCCGCACTTGATGCGGGGCCTAGAGCTCAAAAAACGAGCGTTACCCGGTGCCCCTGAGACCCCGCATCAAGTGCGGGGCATCCAGGTCTGTGATGGGAGAAGCGGCGTTACCGTAACCCGCCGCAAAACTTCTGGATCCGCTGGCAGGCGGTCTCGAGCGCTTCCGTCGACGTCGCATAGGAGATCCGGAAGAAGGGCGACAGGCCGAAGGCCGCGCCATGCACCGTGGCGACCCCCTCCTCCTCCAGAAGCGCGGTGACGAAGTCTTCGTCGTTCTCAATCAGCTTGCCGCCGGCAGACGTCTTGCCGATGCACCCGGCGCAGCTCGGATAGACGTAGAACGCCCCTTCCGGCGACGGGCAGTCGATGCCGTTGGCCTGGTTCAGCATGGAGACCACCAGATCGCGGCGCGACTTGAACACTTCGGCCCGCTCGGGAATGAAATCCTGGGTGCCGTTGAGCGCCTCGACCGCCGCCCACTGCGACACCGAAGACGGGTTGGAGGTCGACTGCGACTGGATCTTGCGCATGGCGTTGATCAGCACTTCGGGGCCCGCCGCGTAGCCGATGCGCCAGCCGGTCATGGCATAGGCCTTGGAGACGCCGTTCATGGTCAGTGTACGGTCGTAAAGGCCGGGTTCGACCTGGGCCGGGGTCACGAACTCGAAACCGTCATAGGTCAGATGCTCGTACATGTCGTCCGACAGCACCCAGACCTGTTCG
Organism: Hyphomicrobiales bacterium; assembly: GCA_021775615.1. Classification (GTDB taxonomy): domain Bacteria; phylum Pseudomonadota; class Alphaproteobacteria; order Rhizobiales; family JAJFHB01; genus JAJFHM01. The sequence goes on along the minus strand of JAJFHL010000050.1, from coordinate 25,053 downwards.
TGCTTCATCAGGACATCGGTGAGCGCCTTCATCTCGTCGCGCGTATAAGCGGCACCGGACGGGTTCGACGGCGAGTTGAAGATGAGCCACTTGGTCTTCGGCGTGATCGCCGCCTCGAGCGCTTCCGGCGTCAGCTTGAAGTTGGTCTCGATGGTCGCGTGGGCCACCACCGGTTCGCCGCCGGCAAGCAGTGTCATGTCGGGGTAGCTCACCCAGTAAGGGGTCGGGATAACCACCTCGTCACCGGGATTGAGGGTTGCCATCAAGGCATTGAAAATAACCTGTTTTCCGCCCGTGCCAACGCTCACCTGCGAGGGTGTGTAGTCGAGCCCGTTCTCGCGCTTGAACTTGTCGGCGACCGCCTGCTTCAGCTCCGGGATGCCGTCAGCCGCGGTGTATTTCGTCTCGCCCCGATTGATCGCGTCGATGGCCGCCTGCTTGATGTTGTCCGGCGTGTCGAAGTCGGGCTCGCCCGCACCCAGACCGATCACGTCGCGGCCGGCGGCCTTGAGCTCGCGCGCCTTGGTGGAAACGGCAATGGTGGCAGACGGTTTTACCCGCGACAATGCATCCGCGATGAAACCCATTTCGGTGGTCCTCAAGTTGGGGAGTGGCGTTCGGCGCGCAGCCTATTCTTCAGGCCATGAGATGGCAAGGGCGCAGGGCCGGTACAAGAGCGGCAGTGTTTCACCCGAACGTCAAACACTTATCCGGAAATTCGGATCGGTGAACCGCGCCGCTTGCAGCAGATCTCCCGCATCCTGCCGCGGCCAGATGCGCGGGAAGTGACCGCAGTCCATGGCATCGCCGACCTCAAGGCCGTGCCCCTCGAACAAAGGCCGCACCGTGCCGGGCCGCGACGCGAAAACCGCATCGTCGCCCATCCAGAACGTCGAGAAGGCGCGCCGCTGGTGCACCGACGAGGTGTTGCCCGGCGCTCCGTGCAGGGTGAGCCCGTGGAATGCAATGCAGTCGCCAGGTTCCATGTCCCAGCTGAGGATCTCATGGGCGTCCCGCTCAGCTTCGACGTCGGGCAGGCGCTCGAACGGGCTGTCGTCGCCATAAAGCGTCTGGCCGGCGCGGGTCAGTTCGGGCTCAAACCAGCGCCCCCACCGGTGCGAGCCGGCAATGAGTTCCAGGCAGGTGTCCTTTGTCACCGGGTCGAGCGGGAACCACACGACGCAGAACTGATCGCCATTGATCGGATAGTAGGGCTGGTCCTGATGCCAGCGGGTGCGCTTCGGCGTATCGCGGCCCTTGGCCCACAATGCGTCGTAGAAGAAGTTGGACTTGCCTGAGCCCATCAGCCGCGCGGCGACCTCGGCCGCCGGTCCATCAACGATAAAGCGGCGCAGTTCCGGCAGGCGCTGGGCGAGGCAGAAGTCGGTCAGGAAAAATCCCTTGTCGCCCTCGCTCTGCTGGCGCGTGTGCAGCGGACCGGGCTCGGCGATGTCCTTGTCGACCCCGTCACGGAGCATGTCCAGCATGTCCGGCGAGAGAACGCCGCGCAGACAAACCGCGCCTTTTACGGAGAACTCTTCGATCTCTTGTTCAGTTGGTCGTACATCCATGACAGCACCTCCTCGCGGTGAACCACTTTACCACGCAGTCACGGCAAGCCAAGTCTACCCCGACACCCGCTCCGCGATCGCCAGGATCCGGTGCATTTCGCGCAGGACCGGTTTTTCGATCAGCTTGCCGTCGACCACCACAAGCCCGGTGTCGGCTTCGGCGAAGGCCTCGATGATCCGCTTCGCATGGGCGACCGCCGCCTCATCCGGCGTGAAGACCTTGTTGAGGACCGCAATCTGTTTGGGGTGGATCGATCCCTTGCCGCTGAACCCGAGGTCTCGGGCGAGACGGGCTTCGCGTTCCATGCCGTCGAGGTCTTCCAGATCCAGATAGGGCACGTCGATGGCGTCGATTCCGGCGCTCGCAGCCGCGTGCACAACCCGCGAGCGGGCATAGAGCAGGGGCTCCCAGGCGTTCTGGCAGCGCAGTTCGGCCGCCATGTCGACACCACCGAAGAACAGGGCATCGATCCGGTCGCTTGACCGCGCAATGTCATGCACCGCTTCAAGCCCCGCATTCGTCTCGATGATGATGTGCAGCCGGGTGCCATGGCCCCGCTCGCTGAGAAGATCGTCGAGCCAGACGACTTCGTCCGGCGTCATCACCTTGGGCAGCATCAGGGCCGGCGGCGGCGTGTCGGTGTCGAGCACCGCCTGCACATCGGCGAGACCGAAAGCGGTGCGCAGGCAGTTGATGCGCACGATGCGCTCGACTCCGTCGTCGGCCTGGCGGGTCTCGAACAGCGCCATGGCCGTGGCGCGGGCCTTCGCCTTGTCCCTGGGCGCGATGCCGTCTTCCAGTTCGACGCAGACGATATCGGTGCCGCACGCCAGCGCCTTGGGGAACATTTCCGGCTTGAGGCCGGGCGAGAAGATGAAGCTGCGGCGCGGCCGCACCGCGCGCTCTTCACTCATGCGTCTTCACCGGCCTGGGCAGCGAAGATCGAAGTGTATCCGCCTGACCAGTCGGGCGGAATCTGGCAGGGCCGCGGATCGTGCCAGGCCCACTGCGCCGGCTTGCCGCGCACCACTTCGTAGGTATGCGACGAGGGGTCCGGGTGCGGCGTATAGGCCTTGGCATCGGCCGACGAAAAACAGTTGAGAAGCAGCGGCCGCGGCTCGGCCGACTTGCTCGACGGCGAATAGTGCAGCGCCCGGCAATTATGCACCGTGATCGAGCCTGCCGGTCCCGTCAGATAGTCCGCCTTGGCCATGTCGACGACGGAGGCGTCTTCGTCGCAAAGGCACCCGGTCCAGCTTCCATCGGCGCCGTATTGATCATACAGCGGACCGTTGTGGCTGCCGGGCAGCACCGCGAGAGGCCCGTTCGACATATCCGTGTCGGCCAGATAACAGCCGATGGTGAAGACGTTGTAGTTGGTGTGGGGAAAGAACTGGATGTCCTGATGCCATTTGACGGTGTCGGTTTCGTCGAACCATTTGAAGTTGAGCTTGGAATGGTGAAACACAACGTCGGGACCGGCAAGGTCGGCAGCGACATCCGCCATCAGCCCGCTTGCGAACCGCCAATAAGCGTCATGCTGGTCGTCCGGGCGTTTCAAACGCCGCAGCACCGGCCGCTCGGCCGAATGGCCGGGCCCAATGTCGAACTCCCGCCCGGCTTGCGTTTCGGCCCGGCTGGCGTCGACGAACTCATTCGTCACCGCAATCAGCTCCGCCAGCGTGTCGGCGGGCACGAGGCTCTCGACGCCGACGTATCCGCGTTCGAAATAGTGCTCGCGCTGTGCCTGCGTCAGGACCCGCGGCGGTTCTTTCAGAATGTCTTCCGGTGTCATGCGCTGACCTCCCAATCGGCTGTGACCCAGATGCGCAATCGCGCACGGCCACAACCTATAGCGAAAGCCGCATGGGAGAGACAAGCCCGGGCATCAGGCCGCGTGAAACCGACGACGCGAACACAGGCACAAAAAACGATGGCAGCCGTCGGACTGCCATCGCATGCATTTCTCGGTTTTTCAGGCGAACATTACTTGTGGCGCATGTCTCCGCGCATATGGGTCATGCGCGCGACCCGCGGGCTGCTGCCCTTTGCCAGGCATCCGCTTCCTCTCGACCCGTCTGCCGGGAACGAAACGCACATCCAGCGTCCCTTGTTCCTGGCGGTGCCGTCGACGATGGTGTGTAGCCATCCAGAGCTCCGCCACGCCCGGTCGCCGTTCACCCGCAACCAATAGGCCGGCCGGTGCGGATTGCGCGGCACGTATTTCTGCCACCTGCCCTCGAAATACATCCGGATCTGCTGGGCCGCGGTCGCTTCGGTTGTCGAAGAAACCAGCGGAAACATCGAAATAACCAGTAGTGTTGAAATTGTCAGAATAGCTTTTTTCATTACTCTGCCCCTCGTTACTAACAGAAATCACTTGACCCGCAAAGGACCAAGGACTCAATAGAATAAGTAAATTCTGAAAATGTCAACGATGTTTTAGAAATAGAGTCTGATTTTTGGAAAGCCAGGTCGACAAAACGTAATGTTTAAAAAATTCAATTTCGACATATCAGAATTCATACAGGGAATGTTTGAAATCAATCATACAAATGCCATCGCATAAGAGTTCCCTATGAGGGCGGTGTGGCAAAATCTGACACGTCGTGGACCGGAGACCTGCTCAATATGATTGGATAGTGCTCTAGCCCTGCGCCTCAACAAACTTCATCGCCTGCGTCACTGTGCGGCGCATGTGTTTCTTCTTGGCCGGCTCGTGCACATAGCGGTTCATGGCGGCAAGTGCGATGGGAGCCCAGGGCGCGTCAGGACGGCGTTCGATCTCTTCTTCGAGCGCCGTTGCAAGCTTCAAGGTGTGCACCGGGTAGATGTAGAGCGGCTCGCCGTGATCGAGCAACCGCTCAAAGACCGAGGCGAAAAACGCACGCCGGTCAGTTACGGCCCATTGCGACACGTCCTGCTCCCAGTTGACGAAAGTGGCGTTGCGGCCGAGGAAACACCCGGTCTGCAGGAGCGCGTTCGGCCACAGTTCCGGCCGGCGTTCACAAATTTTGCGCGACGCGTTGAGATGGGTCGCCGCATGCGTGAAGTCAAGCCAGTCGACATTCTGCTGGATCGGCCTGTCCACATGGGTGCGGTATTCCGCATCGAAGTGGAGCATGGCGTCGGATGCCGCATAGAGCAGTTGATCGTAAAGCCGCTCGATGTCGCCGCCTGCGCCCGAAATGAGATCGAGGCACTTGCGCACCCCCTGGTTTCGGAAGTGCGCCGCATCGGGCACATCGGTTCCCGTGCTCTGCCAGATCTCAAGGGTGGGCGCATAAGAGCGGAACTCGGGGATCAGGTCCTCGCGCGCGCCTTTGCAGAAGGTCCGCACCAGCGGCAGCAGCACCGCCGGCGCCGTCTCCGCATCAAGCCGCTCCAGGAGCTCGAACGTCTTGTCGAGATAGATCGGTGTGTGGCCGAAGTTCTGATAGTGCCGAAGCGATGCCCGCTCCAGCGGCGCGCGCAGCGCATCGGCGCCCTCATCGCGCAGCGCGGCCCTTGTCAGGGCGACGGCAAGCGCCTCGTCCTCGCGTTCGATCGCATCTTCCAGGGCCTGTGCGTCGAAGCGGTCGGCGGTGCCATCGGGAAACGGGAACGGACCCGGCTGCATGATGGCGTCCCACGACAGATGGCCGACGATCTCCAGCACCGGGATCAATCGCTCCGCCGGCCTGTTCGTCGCCATCCGGCTGCGCAAGGCAATCCAGTCCGGCGCCCCGGCCTGTGCATGGGTCATGCCGAACTCGTAGCGGTCCGCCGCCCACACGAAAGCGTGGTTCAGGACGTCGACGGGGTCGCCGCCGGCGGTTTCGTAGCGCGCGATCTCGCGCGCCATGCGCTCATAGTCATGCTCCGCGAACGCTTCGCGCAGACCTTCAACGGCCTTGGCGCGGACCTCCGTGTCGGGCGGGTCGGTAAGGTCGAGCGCGATCATGCCGTGGATCTCGCGCACCGGATAGAGGCGCAGGGCGTCGCCGCCCACCAGCGTTTCACCGCTCTCCAGGTCGAATTTCCAGTTATGCCAGTTGCAGGTGAGGATGCAGCCATCCGCCATGGTGCCCTCGGCAAGCGGAAAGCCTTCATGCGGGCAGCGGTTGTTGCAGGCGTATATCTTCTCGCCGGATCGCCACAGAAGGATCTGCTTGCCCTCCAGCTTGACGACTGCCCTGCCCTTCTCGGCAAGCTCTTGCGACCCGATGGCTTCGACCCAATCACCCGTTTCAACGGCTTCCAGCGCTGTCATGACGTCACCCTTTTTCAAAAGCAATCACTTTCGAAACATAATCGCTGCCCTTGAATTACGCAAGCGAGTTCTTTAGTAATCCAAATTCATCATAGCAGGAACTGGCATATGGACACCGGCACGCGCCGCAAAATTCTGGAGATGCTCAAGCGGGACGGTCCGCAGGCGGCAGCCCGCATGGCGAAGACCCTTGGCATCTCGGCCATGGCGGTGCGCCAGCATCTCTATGCCCTGGCGGAAGAGGGCCTGGTGGCGGCGACGAGCGAGCCCACCGGTGTCGGCCGGCCTTCAAAGAGCTGGCATCTCACCGAGGCCGCCGACGACTTTTTCCCGCAGGGCTATGCTGATCTGACGGCGGGCCTGATGTCGTCGGTACGCGAGGTCTTCGGCGACGACGGGCTCGACCGGCTGGTCGCCAGCCGGACCCGCGAACAGATCGCCGCTTACGGCGCCCGCATGACAAAGGCGACAACCCTCGCCGCCCGCCTGAAGGTCCTCTCTGAGATCCGCACCTCGGAAGGCTACATGGCCGAAGTCGAGCGCCGCGATGGCGGTTACCTTTTCACCGAGAACCACTGCCCTATCTGCGCGGTCGCCAAATCCTGCACCGGACTGTGCGCGTCGGAGCTTGAGCTGTTTCAGGAAGTGCTGGGGCCAGACGTTTCCGTGGAACGCACGGAACACATCCTCGCCGGCGCAAGGCGCTGCGCCTACCGGGTCGTGCCCAACTCATAAACATTGCCAGGCACGTTACGACGCGGCGCTCAGCTTCACGCCGGCCTGTTCGAGCAGCATCACCTTGTTCAAAAGTTTGACGCAGGCATAGACCGCCTGAATGGCCGGAGCCTCAGTTTCGGTGATGCGGCCGATCTCCAGAATGGCGCCGATCAATGCTTCGGTCTCGAGCGAACGCCCCTGCTCGACATCCTGCAGCATCGACGTCTTGTGCCGGCCCACCGAGGCGGCCCCGTTGATGCGTTTTTCGATTGTGTGGCGGAAGGTAACGCCGAGTTTCTCTGCGATCACCTGGGCCTCGCGCATCATCGTTGCGGCAAGTTCGCGGGTCTCGGCAAAATCGCAGATATCAACCAGCGTCGCATGGGTCAGTGCGCTGATCGGGTTGAACGAGAGATTGCCCCATGCCTTGAGCCAGATTTCCGAGCGGATGTCGTCGAGCACGCGGGAACGGAAGCCGGCCTCAACCAGAGTGTCATGCAGCACCTGGACCCGTTCACTCACCGAGCCATCGAGCTCACCGATAGGAAAGCGGTCGCCCTCCACGTGGTGGATGACGCCGGGTTCGGGCACCGACGCGGCCGGATAGACGACGCAACCGATGATGCGGTCAGCCGGTATGTGCCGGGTCAGCAGGCCGGTCGGATCAAGAGTGTCGAGCTTGCGTCCGTCATAGGGACCGCCGTGGTTCTGGAAATACCACCACGGCATGCCGTTCTGGGTGGTCATGACCATGGTCTTCTCATCGAACAGAGCATCGACATCGCGCGCCACCTGATCGAGAAAATGCGCCTTCAACGCCAGAATCACCAGATCCTGCGGGCCGGCATCGGCCGCACTGGAGACCGCCTTGAGCTTCGCCACATGTTTTGATCCGTCTTCCCAGATCAGCGTCAGGCCGTTTTCCTCTATCGCCTTGAGATGAGCGCCCTGGTCGATGACGGTAACGTCGTTCCCGGCAAGTGAAAGCTTCACAGCCAGCAGGCCGCCGATTGCTCCTGCACCGACCACACAAATCCGCATTCGATCCTCCCTCGCTCCACGATGAACCGGAAATCCCGGCATCCCTCACCCGCAAGAGATAGGCGGAGCGCGGCGCGATGTGAATTTTTTCGGGATCAAGTTTCATGATACGGAACGGCGCGGACCATGATCCTCTCAACAAAGTGGCTGGCGGGCCCACCTGCGACCGGATAACCTGCGCCCATGAGCCACGAAACGCTCCTGAAAGCCGGCATCGTCGGTACGATCGTCGCGGCACTGTGTTGTTTCACGCCAGTTCTAGTCTGGACCCTGGCCGCTGTCGGCCTTGCCGCCGCGGTGGGTTGGGTCGACATGATCGCGCTTCCTGCCCTGGCGGTGTTCGCCGCATTGACTGTCTTCGCCCTGTGGAAACGAAGGACCACGTAATGCAGCTCGAATCCACGCTCACCTGCCCTGAGTGCCGCCACCAGGAGAGCGAAACCATGCCGACCGATGCCTGCTTATGGTTTTACGACTGCAAGGGCTGCGGCGCCCAGTTGCGCCCAAAACCCGGTGACTGCTGCGTCTTTTGCTCATATGGAAGTGTTCCCTGCCCGCCGATACAGGCGGGCCGCAGCACCTGCGCATGACGCGCGCCACCGGAACAATTCTCGTTGCCGGCGGCGGCATCGGCGGACTGATGGCGGCGCTTGCTCTGGCAAAGAGCGGACTCAAGTCCCTTGTTCTGGAGCGCGCCGAAGCCTTTACCGAGATCGGCGCCGGAGTGCAGCTCGGCCCCAATGCCACCCGCCTGCTGGCCAAATGGCAGGTTCTCGACCGCCTGGCCGGCGACCTGGTTGCGCCTGACGAGGTGCGGGTGATGGACGCCCCAAGCGGCCGGACCATCGGTCGCATCCCCCTCGGCCTCCAGTTCAAGGAGCGCTTCGGCGCTCCCTACCAGGTGGTCCACCGGGCCGACCTTCACCGCGCCCTGTTCACCGCCTGTACGCAACAGCCCGAGATCACGCTCAAGACCGGCGTGTCCGTATCAGGGTATACGCAATCGGCGGACGGCGTCGCGCTGCACGGTGTGGACGGGCGTGTCTTCAAGGCCGATGCGCTGATCGCCGCCGACGGGCTTCGCTCGGTGCTGCGCGAGCAGATGCTTGGCGACGGGACGCCCGACTTCGCCGGCCACACCGCCTATCGCGCCTTGCTGCCGCGCGACGCAATGCCCGCCGACTGCGCCTGGAACGCGGCAGCTCTCTGGGCGTCGCCCGGCGGGCACCTGGTGCACTATCCGATCAGTGGTGGCGAGCGCTTCAACATCGTCGCGATAACCGCCAGCCGATGGCGCGGCGAAGGCTGGAACGAAAAGGCGACCGGCAACGAAGTGCTGGAGCAATTCCGCAACGCCTGCCCACAATTGCGAAGCATTCTTGAAGCGGGCCGAGATTACCGCAAATGGTCGCTGGCGGACCGCCCTCCGGTGCACAACTGGTCGGAAGGCCGGGTTACGCTTCTGGGAGACGCGGCCCATCCGGTCCTGCCCTATCTCGCCCAGGGCGCGGCCATGGCGATCGAAGATGCGGACTGCATCGCCGAAAGCCTGGAGCAGGCCGGCGGCGACGCCGAGCGTGCCTTCGCGCTCTACGAGGCGGCACGCCGGCCCCGCACCGCGCAACTTTACAAGGCATCGCGCTTCCAGGGCGGCATCTATCATGCGGGCGGCATCAAGCGGCTCATCCGCAATCAAATCATGCAGCGTCAGAGCGCTGATCAATGGTACAAGCGGGTCGATTGGATCTACAGCGGGCCCTGACCTTCGGATGAACATGAAGCAGCTGCCGGAAATCATTGAAAAGCGCCTCGGGGAGCGCGGTCCCATCAAGGTCGCCGTCATTGGCGCCGGCAAGTTCGCCTCCATGTTTCTGGCCCAGGTGCCGACCTCCCCGCATCTCGAGATCACGGTCATCGCCGATCTCGATATCGACCGGGCCCGCGCCGCCTGCCGCAGCGTCGGCTGGCCGAGCGAGATGATCGCCGGGACCGTCTTCACCGATGACGGCGTCTTCGCCGTCGAACACCCGGACGTGGAAGTGGTCGTCGAGGCAACCGGCAATCCGGCCGCCGGCATTGCCCATGCCCGCGCCGCGATCCGCGAAGGCCGTCACATCGTCATGGTCAATGTCGAGGCGGACGTGCTGGCCGGTCCCCTGCTGGCCCGCGAAGCGCGCGCTGCCGGGGTGGTCTATGCGATGGCCTACGGCGACCAGCCGGCACTGGTCTGCGAGATGGTTGACTGGGCCCGCACCTGCGGCTTCGATGTGGTCTGCGCCGGCAAGGGCACCAAGTATCTGCCCGAATACCACGCCTCGACCCCCGAAACGGTTTGGCCGTACTACGGCAAGACACCGGAAGAGGCGGCAGCCGCCGGCATGAACCCGCAGATGTTCAATTCCTTTCTCGACGGCACCAAGTCGTCTATCGAAATGGCGGCCATCGCCAATGCCTGCGGCCTTCGTGCTCCGATGGACGGGCTCCTGTTTCCGGCCTGCAGCGCCGACGACCTGCAGTCGGTGCTGATCCCCAAGGCGCATGGCGGCGTGCTGCCGGAAAGCGGAACGGTTGAAGTCGTGTCTTCCCTCGCCCGCGACGGCGCCGACCTGGAACGCGACCTGCGCTGGGGCGTCTATGCCGTGTTCGAGGCGCCCAACGACTATTCCGCCGCCTGCTTCCAGCAGTATGGCCTGCGCACCGACGCGACCGGCCGTTTTGCGGCGCTCTATCGGCCCTACCATCTGATCGGCCTCGAACTTGGCGTCTCGATCGTCAATGCCGCATTGCGCGGCGAAGCCACCGGCGCAACGCGGCAATGGACCGCCGACGTGGTGGCGGTCGCCAAGCGGAACCTGAAAGCCGGGGAGATCCTGGACGGCGAAGGCGGATATACGGTGTGGGGCAAGATCGTGCCGGCCGCGACCAGTGCCGGCCTCAACGCCCTGCCCATTGGCCTCGCCCACGGCATCGCGCTCAAGAGCAACATCGCCGAAGGCGCCGTCCTCACCGCGGACGCGGTCGCCGCGACCGACAATTCGGAAGCCGCCGCCGTGCGCCGGCAAATGGAGCAGGCGTTCGGCTCCTGACAAGGACGCGGAAGCCGGCACCGTCGCATCACGATTGTTGATCCGTGCGATTAGAATGTTTCATGCGGCCCGCACGAGTGTCCGTGATAAGGCACGTCACAGCCCGCAAACAAGCTGTGAGGACGCCCGATGCACACCCTCTATTCCATGCAAAACTCGGGAAATTGCTACAAACTCAGACTTGTGATGGCGCAGCTCGGCGTGCCGTTCGAACTGGTCGACGTCAACATTCTGGATGGCGAAAGCCGGACGCCTGAATTCCTCGCCCTCAATCCGAACGGCCGGGTTCCGACCCTGAAACTCGATGATGGCCGCGCCCTGCCGGAATCGAATGCCGCCATGTGGTATCTCGCCGAAGACAGCGACCTTCTGTCGGACGACCGTTTCACCCGCGCCCAGATCCTGCAATGGATGTTCTTCGAGCAATATAGCCACGAGCCCTACATCGCGGTGGCACGCTTTTGGCTGCATATCAAGCCCGGCGGCCGGGCCGAAAAAACCGATGCGGACATCGCCGGCTGGATGGAACGTGGAAATCAGGCCCTTGGCGTCATGGAATCGCACCTTTCCGGCGCCGACTTCTTCGCCGGCGGGCGCTATTCGATCGCCGACATCGCGCTCTACGCCTACACCCACATGGCCGGCGACGGAGGCTTCGATTTGACCCCGTATCCCGGCATCCAGGCCTGGCTGAAGAGAGTGCGCGCAGTGCCCGGCCACGTTGCCATCGACTGGCGGCCTGCGACCGAACAACGCCCAATCGTGGCGAATTGTGACGGGCCGTCACAAAGTCGACACCAAAACTCCTGAAAGCCCGCAAACTTCCTCAAAATTGTGGCCTCAAACTGCGGGCTAACTCCCAGAGCGGGATCAGGAAAAGTGGATACCGGTTTTCCGCCGATCCCGCTCTAACTTATAGAGGTCGATCACGTTTTATCGACCTAGGTGGCTCAACCTAAGTCGATCGTGATCTAGGATGCCATCCGTCGCTCCTGTGGGGAAGATCATGTCCAGCGTACCGCAGTTTACCGTTACCAGCCGAAACGACCGCCACGACGTTCGAGGCGAAAATCGCCAGTTCGAGGATCACGCCGCCTCGATCCTGGAGGCGCATGTGAACCGTCTCGACGTTCATCGTCGCTCGGTACTGCTGTTTTATCTTCTGTTCGGCCTGTTGGCGGGCTTCTTCCTCGGCATCGCCGGCGCCAAGGGCGTGCTTGCCAAGACCGTCGATACCGAACTGCTCGATGCCGCGGCAAAGCCGCACCTGACGCTGTCGGACGCGGCCTCACCGTCCGAGCTGCCGATGGACTGGGATGTCGCGGACACATTCGGCCCGCGCCACGATTTCCGTGTATCGGGCGCCGAATCCCGTGCGGGCAATCTCGAACGCTATGCAATGCTGCCGCTCGGCGAAACCCACCCGCTGTTCGCCCAGAGCATGCAGGGCCTGGAAGAGCTTGCGACCCAGGGAAGCGGGGAGTTGAAGAACAAGAACGTGTACATGGGTCTGCTGGCCCTGATCATGCTGGTGACCGGCGCCCTGACATTCACCTTCTGGCGTCATCTCCGCCAGGCCTACACGCCGCGCCGCAAGCCCAACCTGGAATGGGGCACCGACGACCAGTCGCGCAAGTCGTAGGCACGGCTTTCAAAGCACACCTAACGGGCTAAGGGCCGCTTCGCCCGGACCTTTGCATTTACCGCGTCAAGCACATCGCGCGGCGCGGCCAGATCCGGCATCACGGTTCTGTCTCCATTTCGGTCGATCACGATCAGTGACGCCACGTCCAGCACGCGGCCGATAATCCCGCGCCGCACCTTCACATCGATGACGTGTATATAGGAGACATGCCGTTCCCGGCGCACCGGCCAGCCCGGCCGCGCAACGAGTTCGTCCGCGCCAAGTTCGAGCCGCCCGTTGACGAACCGCAGGCCGGCATGGACCACAAGAAGCGGCACGCCCACCGCCAGAACCAGAAGAGCGGCACGCGATATCCCGCCGGAGGTGCCCTGGATTTCGTTGAACCAGAGCCACAACCCAGCATAAAGCAGCGCAATGGCCACCGTTGGCAGGAACACCGCCCAATGCACCTTGTAGCTGTCGACCGGCGGCACGTCGGCCGCTTCGTCATGTGCCTCTTTCAGCTCCATGACGAGCGACAATACACTATGATTCTGGGGAACCGGTGGGCAAAAGCAAATGTCGGCGCGAGCCCGTCAGCGCAGGTCAAGGCCGCTCAGCACCGACTGAATGTCTTCAACAGTTGCCGACCGCTTGAGTGCGTCGACCTCATGAACGAAACGCCACACTTCACGGCCGTCCCTGTCGTAGATGATCAGCGTGGGAATGCGCGTCACGCCGCCAAATGCCCGCAACAGGCCGTCATCGGCTTCGACCATGGGAAATACCGGTTTGGTACGGGCCAGAAACCGCGCCATCCGCGCCGGGTTCTTGGCCCCGCCCCAGGCCTCGAAGGCGTTGACCGCAACGATCGCCAGATCATCGGCGCCGTAGCGCGCACGAACCTGGTTGAGTGACTTGAACTCGTCCGTGCAGGGCGGGCACCAGGACGCAAAGAAGGTGACGATCACCGGCTTGCCGGACAGGTCGGAGACGTCCAGCACACTGCCGTTCACCGGAGCCGCGGCCAGCAGCAGCGCACGCCCGGCCGCAAGATCGTCCGCCCGCGCCGATGCGGCGACCGCTGCCATCGTCAGCAGAACACACCCAAGACAAAGCAATCGCATCAGATACGTCTTCATCCGTCCACCATTTCAAACCGGCCCGCGATACGCAAATCACACTTGCGCCAGAGCGCCGGACGCGCTCCTCTCGTTCCGGTCAACGACACGCGAACAACGATAGAGCCAATACATGAAGCCATCAGTGCTTGTCACCGGGGCCAGCCGCGGCATCGGCGCCGCGACCGCCCGCCTCGCCGCCCGTCAGGGCCACCCAGTCTGCATCAACTACAACACCGGAGAGGCCAAGGCCGCGGAGCTTGCCGCCGAGATCGAAGCCGGCGGCGGCCGTGCCGTGACGGTCCAGGCGGACATGGGCCGCGAAGCGGACATCTTGACGATGTTCGCCGCCTGCGACAGCGCCTTCGGCCCTCTCGGCGTGCTGGTCAACAACGCCGGCATCACCGGTGGCATCTGCCGCGTCGAAGAGATTCAGCACGAGACCCTGTCGCTGCTGATGTCCGTCAACGTGATCGCTCCTGTTCTGTGCGCCCGCGAAGCGGTCCGGCGCATGTCGACGAAGCACGGCGGCAAGGGCGGCGCCATCGTCAATGTCTCCTCGCGCGCCTCTGAACTGGGCGGCCCCAACGAATTCGTTCACTATGCCGCCTCGAAAGGTGCCATCGACAGCTTCACGCTGGGCCTTGCCAAGGAAGTGGCGGCCGAAGGGATCCGGGTCAACGCGGTCAACCCGGGCCTCATCGATACCGAGATCCATGCCAAGGCCGGCAGCCCCGACCGCCTCGAACGGCTCGGCCCCGGCGTTCCGATGGCCCGTGTCGGAAGCGCCGAGGAGGTCGCCGAAACCATCCTATGGCTCGCATCCGAAGCGTCCAGCTATGTCACCGGTGCGCTGGTGCCGATATCCGGCGGCCGCTAAACCCTTTCATGTTGGCCCGGCACACTGGACTCGACTCACCGCACGGCCGTAAAATTTGTGCCGTCTCTTACTGCAACGAGAGGAAATGCGGCCATGAATCTTAGTGCACCTACAATGCCCGTCTTCATTATCGCCGTCGTGCTGGCCGCCTTGGCCATCATTGGCAAGTTCACCGCGATAGCCTTTGTCTCGGCGAACGGCTTCTGGCTTGCCATCGCGGCATTCGTCGTCCTGGCGATCGGGAATGTGGCAAAGGGCCTTTGACACGATTTGCCGGAACATCACTGGAAAACGCGGCGGTGCATCCGCCGCGTTTTTGCTTGGCGCTGACAATGCCTGATCCGACCCATGAGACCGGCGAACCGCGCGACGGCCCCACCCCGCAGCAGGACATCGCGTATCTTGCTGCTCCGGTGCCGACCGCCCGCCATGCGGTCTGTTCTGTGTATCGATCCAAAGATTGAACCGCTCGAGCGGGATGAACCGAACGATAAACCCCGCCGCATTCGCCACATTGCCCAATAGTTCCAGCAGGTGACCATCGATCTGGACCCTATTCCTATGGCCTTGTTATTCTCGGCTATGCGTTGAAACCGTTTGGCGAACGCCAGCCCGACACGGATCAGCTGTTTGATCTAATCGACCACGCCAGACGTACAGTCATTGACTACATGATCGACCTGGCGCGTTCCGAAGCGCAGTTGCCGTAGATTCTCGAGTGCGGCACGTTGCGTGAAGTGCATCGCATCGACATGCAGTTCAACGGTGTCGACATTGGCGGGCAGCAGCCGGCTGATCGGCGATTTCCGGTGCTCGAACCGCTCGCAACGAAAACCGCCGCCAACGGATGAGCCCATGAGTGGGTACGCCGCAGGGCCGGAAACGGAAAGATCGATCTTGCAGACCCTTGAGACACTGCTCAAAGACTACGGAACGCTGATCTACATTCTGCTCTTTGCCTATTGCGCGCTTAAGAGCGGCGCGCTTCCGCTCTTTGCCGGGTATGCCGCGCAGACCGGCGCTCTCGATCTGGCGCCGATTGTGCTGGCCACCTTTTCCGGCGGTTATCTTGGTGATGAAGCCCGATTTGCCGCGGCCCGGCGTTACGGCAGTACACTGTATCGTGGCCGCCCCCGGATCCGCCGCGCCATCGCCACCGCCGGCGCAGTCATGGAACACTACGGGGCGGCGTACATATTTCTCTATCGCTACCCCAAGGGAATGCGCACCATCGGCGCCCTTCCGGTTGGTCTTGGAACAATGCCCTGGGGCCGCTTCACCGGGCTCAATGCGCTGTCCGCACTGCTCTGGACCACGATACTGGTCGGAACCGGCTACATTTTCGGCAATGTGATCGAACGCACCGTCGCACAGAATTGGGGCCTGGCAAGCGTATCGCTTCTGATCGTGTTTGCCGTCGTCTCGCTGCTTGCGTGGCGAAAGGTCAGCGGGCTCGCCGTCGCGGAAACCGAACCCGGCCACAACTCCGCAAAATGAGCTCTTGCGCCTCGTGTCAGGCGGCGCTTGCCTTCGCCGCCATCCGCGCTATAGGGTGCCGCGCCATTTCAACCGTTGCCGGTTCAGGCACGAGGTTCCATGACATTTGAAAAAATCTGTATCCAAAGATACGGCGCCGACGTTCCGGCACCGCCGATTCCTGCGGAAGTTGTCGAGATGCGGGCCAGCGACCAGCCGTTCGTCCGACTCATGGCCGATGTGCTCGACGAAGTCATCGCTGAGCGGATTGCGCCGGACGAACACGCCCATGTCGCTGCAATCGAAGCACGCCGCGCCGAACTCGAAGCATGCGAAGACGAGATCACCTATCTCGATTTCGGCGCCGCAACCAAATACGCCGAACAGACGGCCGAAGAAATGTATCAGGGAGTGGAGCGCTCACGTTCGCTGGGCGCCATGTGCCGGCGTTCGAGCAAACCCTACCGCGGCGCCCTCATGCTCATGAAACTGGTCCGCCGCATCCAACCGGAGACCTGTCTCGAACTGGGCAGCGGCCTTGGTTTCACCGCCGCCTACCAGGCCGCGGCGCTGAAGCTCAACGGCAAGGGGCATCTGGTCACCCTCGAAGGCCCGGCCTCCATCGCGGCGGTCGCGCGCGCGACCATTGCGGATCTCGGCCATGGCCGTGTCTCGGTGCAGGTCGGCCGCTGGCAGGACACGCTGGATGCGGTTCTGTCGGCGCACCGGCCGTTCGATGTTGCCTTCATCGACGGCCACCACGACCGCGATGCATCAATCGGCTATTTCGAAGCCATACTGCCGGCCCTGTCCGACGGGGCGGTTTTCATTCTCGACGACATTCGCTGGTCACAGGGCATGCTTGAGGCCTGGACAGAGATCAGTGCTCATCCGCGCGTGAATGCCGCCATCGATCTTGTCGATACCGGGATTGTCCAGATCGGTGACCAGGCCAAGGCAGCGGAACGGCACAAGCTGACCTGATACTGCGGTTCCGATTGCTTCGCCTCGGCCGGACCGACCGGCTTTTTGTGAACCTAATGCACCAACTATAGGGTGCGCCCGGCACTCCGGACTGCTAACAACAGCGCCTGCCGGCACCAAAGACATCAGGGAAGACTGAAGGCGCATGGAATTTCAGCACATCTGCATACAGAGGTTGGGCCAGGTATCACCTGAGATGGATCCGCCGGCGGCTCTCGCCGAGATGCGTGCGAGCGGACATCCCTTTGCCGGTGACATGGCCGATGTCATCGAGGCCGTGATCGCAGACCGGATCGAAGCGGATGAACGGCCCCATGTGGATGCGATCGAGGCCCG
This sequence comes from Hyphomicrobiales bacterium, assembly GCA_021775615.1. Lineage (GTDB taxonomy): Bacteria > Pseudomonadota > Alphaproteobacteria > Rhizobiales > JAJFHB01 > JAJFHM01. The sequence continues at coordinate 7,964 of JAJFHL010000050.1, read as the reverse complement.
CCGCGCCGAACTTGAGGCGTCCGAACAGGACATCACCTATTTCGACTTCGGCGCCGCCACCAGAGACGCCAGCCAGACGCCCGACGAGATGTATGCCGGGGTGGAACGCTCGCGCACGGTCGGGCATTTGTGCCGGCGGACGTCAAAACCCTACCGTTCAGCGGTTCTGCTGCACAAACTGCTGCGCAAGACAAAACCTCAATCGTGTCTTGAACTGGGGACCTGCCTCGGAATTTCAGCCTCCTATCAGGCGGCTGCCCTGGAACTCAACGGCGGCGGCCGGCTGATCACCATGGAAGGCGCCGAACCGGTGGCGGCCCTCGCGCAACAGACGGTCGACCAGCTCGGTCACGACCGGGTGACGATCGTGGTCGGCCGCTTCCAGGACACTCTGGACGGCACCCTGGAAACCCACAGCCCCTTTGACTATGCATTCGTCGACGGTCACCATGAAGGCGCGGCGACCGTCGATTATTGCGGCCGGATCTTTCCGAAACTGACCGACACCGCAGTCGTCGTGATGGACGACATTCGCTGGTCGGACAGCATGCTGGACTCATGGAATGAGATGAAGCAGCACGAAAACGTCGAGCTGTCCGTCGATCTGGCGGACATCGGCATCCTTTTGGTGTCCAAGGCGCCGCAGCCTGCCCGGCACTACGTGATCTCCTAAAGCCGTTCATTGTCGTTCAGTAACGTCTGAGGGCTCCAATCGGGCTATTGACGGCTGGCACGCCGTATCGTGCGGGCCGCGAGCAGCCCTGCCCGCGCAATCAGAAACAATTGAAACATTAAACCGGGCCGGCCGAAATGCGCCTGAAACAACCCGTCCATATATCCCTGCTCAGACGAACACACAGAGCCGGCACGGACGGGCGCACCGAACGAAACTGCTCCCGGGCCGCATGGAGAGCAAAAATGAAACTGACCCACACAGTCGTCGCAGCCGCGGTTGCAGCAGGATTGAGCTTCAGCTTCTCCGCTACGGCCGACGCCGGAAGCAAACACAGCCCGTACGGGGTCTACGGCGTCACAAAATCCGGCCCCGATGGCCGCAGAACCGGCCCGCGACGCAATTCAAAACTGCCGCATGATCTCAGGTGCGAGCGCGGCTTTTACGGCGAAACCCGGTGCAACATTAGCCCCAACGGCCGCAAATTCGGACCCGAGGCCTGGGACTACGCCACCGGCACCGGACAACACATTTTGCGCTGACTTCCTCACTCCCCTCATCCCATCAGCGCGTCCCGAACCGGGTGGATTTGTCCCGATCCACCCGGTTCCTCTTTTTGTCCGGCAAAATTTTTTTTGCCTGAATTTGCCGCTCAGACGTCCCAAATTAAAATTTGAACATCGTTCAAGTCATTGAATTGACTGCCAAACATCGTCTGCCAGGCGGCGCCGTGTGATCAATATACGGATCTCTAACCCATTATCAATTAATGACAAAACTAACAATTATGTGATATACATCACTTTTTTTAGCCCCTTCCCTGCTTATATCAGTTTCATCGAAACACAGTCCGCGGCCAGGATGGCCTGGCCCGCAGGAGGAGGAAGAGAAATGAACATTACCCGCAATATCGTCACCGCAGCTCTGGCCGCTGGCCTGACCATCGGCGCCACCGGCGCAGTTTTCGCCGGCAGCAAGTACCCCGGCCAGCCGAACAACTTCTCTGCATATCAGAAGCCCGCGCCGCATGCGAAAAAGAAGAAGGACCTGCCGCCTGGCGTGCGTTGCCAACATGGTTTCTACGGTCTGTCCGACTGCAACGTCAGCCGCAACGGCCGCACCTTCGGCCCCGAAGGCTACGACTACGCGATCGAAACCGGCCAGCACATCGGACGGTAGACCTCAAACGAAAGTAAATCGAATTGCGCTGACCTCCCGATACTCCCCTCACTCCCTCAGCGCAGTATAGCCGGGTGGATTTGCCCCGATCCACCCGGCGCCCCTTTTCGGGGCCCGCAAATCTCGCCACCACGGTCCCACCTGCTTAACCCGCACTTCTCATACCGTCCACGATCTGCCCGAAGGGTCGTATGCAGGCGTCCGCCCGCTGCGCCGCGCGCCTCAGCCGCAGGCCCCGCTATGCTTTTCGGATCGCTCCCTTGCGGAGCGATCGCCTGCACACGATGCAGACCGTGGACGGTATGAGAAATGCGCGCTAAAATCATGCCAGCGCTTCACGCTTGCGGGGGGGAAACCGGCAATGCGGGAGGACAACGTGATGTCGGAGACGAATTCTGAAACGGCAGAGCCCCGGCGCGAACCGCCCGTGGTTCAGTCGATCACAACCGGCGACATCATCGATTGCCTCGGCAAGGGCGTTCGGGATTTCCAGTCGGCGCCGCTCTACGGTCTTTTTTTCGGCGGCTTTTATGCGGCTGCAGGCTGGCTCCTCGCCTACCTGTTCTACACTTTGGAGATCAACTATTACATCTACCCCATGGCGACCGGCTTCGCCATGCTTGCCCCTTTTGTCGCGGCAGGTCTCTACGAGGTATCGCGGCGGCTGGAGCGCGGTGAACCGCCGGCGTGGGGTCCGGTTCTGACCATGATGCGTACCGCCGGCGGCAAGGACCTTGGCTGGATGGTGTTGACCACCACCTTCGCCTACATCATCTGGCTTGATATCGCGATCGCCCTCTACGTGATCTTTTTCGGCCTCAATCCGGTGAATCTTTACGGACTGCTGGAAGCCATCGTCACCACGCCCATGGGCGCGTTGTTCTTCCTCATCGGCAACGCCGTCGGCCTTGTCCTAGCGATGGTGGTGTTCTCGATCACCGCGGTGTCCTTCCCCATCCTGTTCGACCGGGACGTGGATTTCGTCACCGCCATGATCACCTCGGTGAAAACGGTGCTGCAGAACCGCAGGCCGATGCTGATCTGGTGTGCGATCATCGGCGTGTTCTTTGCGGTATCGCTCCTGTCGGTCTTCGTCGCCCTGATTGTCGTCCTGCCAATCCTCGGCCACGCCACCTGGCATCTTTACCGCCGCGCGATTGCGCCGGCAGAAGCCACAGGCGCTGCCGCGCAGTCATAACGCGCGCTACCGCAGCGCACCGAATTGTGCGATCCTGCGCGCCGCCGCGCCCGTGCGAATTCCGTTCCCGCAAGAATGAAGGATGACCATGCGCTTCTGCCTCCCTGCCGCACTCACGCTGTTCCTCGGCTTCACGGTGAACCTGTCCGCCGACGCCCGTCTCGACGGCTACAATCCGGTCGATCTTTCCGACTGGCAGCCGCGCACAGCGCCATCCGCAATGGCACTTGTCGAGCCGATCTACCGCGATCACCCCTACCGCCTCGAGGGCCGGCCGACACTGAAGATCGACCTGCGCAAGGATGGCCCCGGCTGGCTGGCTGTCGACATCACGCTACGCGGGTTTCTCGACGATTCCGTCGATGGAGAGGAATATCGCGGCTTCATCTCACGCAGCGATACCGGCTGGCGGCTGGATGTGCTGGGCAAGCGCAACATCTGTGCCCGCGGCGCCAATGCAGGCATCCCGACGGTGGAGCTTTGCCCCTGAAACCGGTACAGCGTTTGTTGCGACCGCCGCGGCGGCAGACTGCGCCCTGAACGCAGCGCCACCCGCGGCACGCAACGCGGCCAGAAGCAGCGCCCAGCCTGCTCCGTCCAGCCGCAGAAACAACACCAACATCGCCAATCTCCTCGTTCATTGAAATCCATCGGCGTCCCGGCGTCCGTATGACGGTTGGCGCCGGAGAATCCTTGGGGTCTCAAAGCGCATGGCATGTATCCGCCGTCGCAACCACAGCTCACAGCTCCCGACGACATCAACCTTAAATTAGTGTTTGCGCGCTACTACAATCAAAACAATTCAGGTGCCGCCTGGCACCGCAGGGACAGAGAGGCGCGTTGGATGTCGTCAGAACTTGGATTTTCAGCGAAGGTTGTTGTCTTTTTCGCACTGACTTTCGGCGCGACTTTGTGGCTGCTGAACGGTGCACCCGTGCCGGTGCAAACCGTCAAGCCCCTGGAGCGAAACGCCGACCTCCCGACCTTCGCCGAAGTTACGGCCGAAGCGCACGAACGGGAGGCAGCATCGCCCCAGACCGAGGAAGCGCGGCAGCTTGAATACGCGGTGAACCAGCTTGCTATCGGATCAGCCGCCTATCGCTTTCAAAAATGCAACGCACGGACCAGGGAAATCATTGCAGAAGCGATCGGCAATTATTTCCGGTTGCGGCGGGAGAACCCCGGCCTGACCGTTGTGCCGCGAAAGGTCGACCTTCCTCAGGGCGGTTTTGTGCTCGACGAGAAGAAGGTTGAGTCCATTATTCAGCGCTTCTTCGCAAAAGGCCAACTCACGCTCGAGGAGTTCTCCTACCAGACCCGCGTGGCGCTTGAAGACCTCGTGACCCCCGGTCCGGTCGAGAAGCAGCAATATTACAAAAAGTGCCAGGGCCTGGGCTGATCGTCCCCTGACGGTGCCCACCCATCAGGCGGTGTTTGCAAGGCATCCCGGATTCGGAGTGGACTATGGCAAGAGACTATACAATTGGCGCCCCGATAGACCGCGATGTGCCACCGCAACGCGCCTGCCGGACCGCGTTTCTGGCCGGCCTCACACTGCCGTTTGTCGCAGCTATCCTCATCATCGCCATCCAGGAAATGAGCAACGCCTGTCAGGCGGAGCTGGAGGCGCGCTGCGTTTTTGGCCTGGTGGATGCGGACTGGCTCGACCAACAGATTGCCGGTCCCCTGCGTCTCGCCCATCGCGGCGTTACCCTGCTGCATTACTTCGCCTATGGCGCCGTCCTCGCGGTGCTCAGCCACCATGCCTTCCGGTCGCTTTTGACGCGGTTGCTGTCAACCGGCATCGCCGCCCTCATCATAACAGTTCCGGCCTTCATCCTTGAGGTCTATTCGGCCTGGATCCTCGCCGTTAAAACATGCGCACAGAACGATACGGCCACGGCGAATTGCGCAATGGCGGGCGAGGTCGTGTTCACACAATATGCGCCGTTTGCTCTCGCAAGCTGGGCGCTCGTGTTCATCCTGCCGGTGGCGGGCGCGGTCACCATCGGCCATGCGATCATCGCTCTCGGGATCGAGATTTTCGGTCGCAGGGCGCAAACGGCCGATCACTCCTGACACCTGCTGACAGCAGTCCGGCATTTACCGTCCCCCAGAAGCACCCTCCCCCTTTCGCCGGGCCGCCTCTGGCTCTATATATCGTGCATGTCCGATCAAGGTTTTGAAGAAGCCCCGCAGACTGCCCTGGTGCCGGCGGAGGCGCTGGAGTACGGCCCCGAGCTGCGGCCGTTCCTGCCCGAGGCGCCCTTCACGCCGCATCGCCCGTCCCGTCCGGAAAAGTCCGAAGGCGGCATACGGCTCGACCTGATCTCCCAGTATGAGCCGGCCGGTGACCAGCCGGACGCGATCGCCGAGCTGGTCGGCGGCGTCAACCAGTACGAGCGCGATCAGGTGCTCCTCGGTGTCACCGGCTCGGGCAAGACCTACACCATGGCCAAGGTCATCGAGGCGGTGCAGCGCCCCGCCCTGGTGCTGGCGCCGAACAAGACCCTGGCCGCCCAGCTCTATGGCGAGTTCAAGAGCTTCTTTCCGGAAAACGCGGTCGAGTATTTCGTCTCCTACTACGACTACTACCAGCCGGAAGCCTATGTGGCGCGCTCCGACACCTATATCGAGAAGGAAAGTTCGATCAACGAGCAGATCGACCGGATGCGCCACGCCGCGACCCGTTCCCTGCTCGAACGCGACGACGTGATCATCGTCGCCTCGGTCTCATGCATCTACGGCATCGGTTCGGTCGAGACCTATTCGGCCATGACCGCGACCATAAATACCGGCGACCGGCTCGACCGCACCTCCCTGCTCGCCGATCTGGTGGCGCTGCAGTACAAGCGCAATGACGGCAACTTCATCCGCGGCACCTTTCGGGTGCGCGGCGATACGGTCGAGATCCATCCCGCCCACCTCGACGACAGGGCCTGGCGCATCTCCCTGTTCGGCGACGAAGTCGACACCATCACCGAATTCGATCCCCTCACCGGCCACAAGACCGGCCAGATCGACTCGATCAAGGTCTACGCCAACTCGCACTATGTGACGCCCAAGCCGACCCTGCAGCAGGCGGTGAAGCAGATCCAGTATGACCTCAAGATCCGGCTCGACGATCTCAACGGCGCCGGCCGCCTGCTCGAGGCCCAGCGCCTCGAACAGCGCACCCAGTTCGACATCGAGATGATGGGCGCGACCGGGTCCTGCGCCGGCATCGAGAACTATTCGCGCTATCTGACCGGCCGCCAGCCAGGCGAACCGCCACCGACATTGTTTGAATATCTCCCCGACAATGCCCTGGTCTTTGTCGATGAAAGCCACGTGACCGTGCCGCAGCTTGGCGCCATGTTCAAAGGTGACTTCAACCGCAAGGCGACCCTGGCCGAGTTCGGTTTCCGCCTGCCGTCCTGCATCGACAACCGCCCACTTAAGTTCGAGGAATGGGACGCCATGCGGCCGCAGACGGTCTATGTCTCGGCCACCCCTGGGGGCTGGGAGATGGAGCGCACCGGCGGCGTCTTCGCCGAACAGGTGATCCGCCCGACAGGCCTCACCGATCCCGATGTGGACATCCGCCCGGTCGCCACCCAGGTTGACGACCTCATCGACGAGTGCCACAGGATCGCCGCCAACGGCCAGCGGGTGCTGGTCACCGTCCTGACCAAGCGCATGGCCGAGGATCTCACCGAATACATGCACGAACAGGGCGTGCGGGTGCGCTACATGCATTCCGACATCGACACCCTGGAGCGCATCGAGATCATTCGCGATCTCAGGCTCGGCGCTTTCGACGTCCTCATCGGCATCAACCTTCTGCGCGAAGGCCTCGACATTCCCGAATGTGCCCTGGTCGCCATTCTCGATGCCGACAAGGAAGGCTTCCTGAGGTCGGAAACCTCGCTGGTCCAGACCATCGGCCGCGCCGCCCGCAACGTCGACGGCAGGGTGATCCTCTATGCCGACCGGATCACCGGCTCCATGGAGCGCGCCATCGGCGAGACCAACCGGCGGCGCGAAAAGCAGGAGGCCTACAACAAGGCCCACGACATCACGCCGGAAAGCGTGCGGGCCAACATCGCCGACATTCTCGACAGCGTCTACGAGCAGGACCGCGTGACCGTCGACGCCGGCTTCGCCGAAGACGGCCACCTGATCGGCCACAACCTCGAGGCTCATATCGCCGACATGGAAAAACGCATGCGCGACGCCGCCGCCGACCTCGAATTCGAAGAAGCGGCCCGCCTGCGAGACGAAGTCAAACGCCTGCGCGAAACCGAACTCGCCGTCCTCGACGACCCGCTGGCGCGCCAGTCCACAATCGAAGACAAGGCCGGAGGCTACGAAGGCAAGCGCGGTGCCGGCACGGTGCCGAAGGCGGCAGGCCGCAGGGCGTCGTCAAAGGGCGGAAGGCCCGGAACGCGGACCTACAAGGGCAAGGGACGGTAGCGTCGACGAAGAACTCTCCTGGATTCCCGCTTTCGCGGGAATGACGGAATAAACCCACTTCCTCTTCGTCATTCCCGCGAAAGCGGGAATCCAGATCTGACTAGCTGTTCAACTGATCGAACAGATCTTCCCACTCAGGGTTCTGCTCCTCAATCAACTCAAGCTTCCACGACCGATTCCACTTCTTCAGTTGCTTCTCTCGAATGATCGCGGCTTCCATTGTCTTGTGAAACTCGTAATACACCAATCGCTTCACATCGTGCCGCATGGCAAATCCGTCGACTTCGCCCTCACGGTGCTGCCAAATCCGTGTTGGCAGGTCGCTGGTAACACCGATGTAAAGAGTGCCGTTGCGCTTGCTGGCTAGAATGTAAACGCATGGCTGCTTACTCATGAGAACACCAAACTGGATTCCCGCTTTAGCGGGAATGACGGTGAGAAAAAAAACTAGTTCGTCAT
>JAJFHL010000049.1 GCA_021775615.1 Hyphomicrobiales bacterium | reverse complement strand
GACCGATGTCCGCAACTACAACGACCTTTTGACGCCGGGTGACCGCTTCATGGAGCAGGTCGGAAACGACACCGTGATCCATACCGGCAACGGCAACGAGATCCTGCTGCAAGGGGTCCGAACGGCAGACCTGAGCGCCGTCGATTTTGTTTTCTAACGCCTGGCTATGGTGTAGTGCGGGTCCGTTCGGCGGCCGCCGATTGTCAGGGCACGGCCCATCGCCCGGACCGAACCGGATCGCGGCCTTCGTCTGCGGCGCCGACGATGTCCTCGACCGCGGGGAGGACGTACGGAGTTATACACCGCGATGCCCGCCAGGACGTCCGGTGTCGACGGCGAAATGGACGCCGTGCAGCCGGTCTCAATACGGGGCACAATGAACCGAAGCTATTGTTACAGCGACGTATGACGTGCCGTTATATATTGTAACGGCGGCCTCGCTCTGTCCTCCATACTCACGTCTTGGGTTCACAGGTAGACGCTCGGAAGCCTCGTCCGATGCACATTGCTTCAAAGGTATTATTGTCACTTGCATCCATTGCGCTGCAGATCACGTTTTTCGGGATGCTGCTGCCTATTTTGCAGGCCTTGCAGATACTTCGTGATCTCGGCGGTCATGGACTGGGGAATATGGGCTACATATTTTATGGGGCACTTCTGGGGCTTGTCGTCGGTTCGACAGGTTCGGTCTTTATCATTGTCCGGAATCCGAAATTGATCGTGAAGTACCTTGCGGTGCTTGCCGGGCTGACGGTATTCACTGCTCTCATGCTGGTCGTGAGCATAAAATCACTTGGCATGTCGTGGTGAAACACGGATGAGCAATGCCCGCTCGTCGCACGAAGTAACCGTGCGGCCGAATTTTGGACAGCATGGGCTATCAGGCACAATTTGAACCTCTGCGCCGGAGTGTCTGAATTCGGCTGCTATTTCGCTGTCAGGTTGACAGGTTGGAGGAGGGCATGTGGAACCCACAACGGAAGCTTGGGAATCCGTTCAACGGAGGCATCCAATTTTGTAACCGGCGACACAGGCATGCACGGCGATACGGCCAACCGAGCTTGGCATCAAGCTTTAAGTGTTGGCCGGATGATCGATCCGCAGCATTGCCATCGCCGGCTGCCAGCATGGGCTCAGGCTGGATGCCGTCTCCAGGGTCCTCGGTCCAGCTTGCCATGGTTCCGTTCACATTTGTAGTCTTGCTTCACTGCCCTGTTCCAGCTATTCTCTCATGTTATTCTCAAATTAAAATATTAAATAATCTCAGAATATGGAATATAAAATTATATAGTGTAAGTTGTATGTTATTTAATGGGTGAATTATTTCAGTAAAAAAAGAAATTCAGCATTGTAAATACATGAGTGAGCACCATATAGATATGAGCGGGAAAACCTTTCCGCACCAATGAAAGGTACATTACATGTCCTTCAAGGACTGGTCTTCAGCGCAGAAGTCAGGGAGTGAATCCAAGCCAGGCGACAAGTCCAAGGTGGCGCCGGCAATCGCTCAGCCGGCTATAACGCCTGATCAGAAGCCAGCGGTAGTCGGGCCAGTGAACAAGACCTAGCAATCGGATCGGAGGGGGTGTTCGATCTCCTCCTCCACCCCCAGCCAGGCGATATCCGATGACAATTCGCACGAGCAAGAAAACGGTAACATTCAATAGGCCCTTTGCTTTGAGTGGTGTCGATGAGGCGCTGCCGGCCGGCGCCTATACCGTGGAAACCGATGAAGAGCCTTTGGAAGGTATTTCGTTCCTTGCCGACCGGCGGCTATCGACCCGGCTTCACGTGGGTGGAGTGCCCGGCAGCCGGGTTCTTAACCGAGTGATTGCGATTGACCCGAAGGAACTCGATGCAGGGTTAGAGCGCAACTAGGTCGCCGTGTAAATCTGGTGCGAACCCGGTCTCGACGAAATGTTGGCGGATCCCATCGTGCCTCTGGTTATGTACAGTGACGGTCTTTCGGAAAATGACGTTGGCCAGACAATGCTCCAACGACTCGCGCCGATCGGACACGACCCTTGGATCAAGCACATCTCTGATTTTTCGACGGCCCCAAGCTTACTCAAATACAGAAATTCCTAAATTCGAGACGCCGGCCGCTCCCTTAGATTGAGGCTGAGGTCCAATCACAGCCGGTGACCCCAAGAAATTTTGACGCTGGACGATCACGTACATGGATCGTCACCACGTTGGGAAAACCAACAACTTCCAGGAGATTTAGAATGAAGTTCCGTCCCCTACACGATCGAATACTCGCCCGCCGGGTCGAAGAAGACACGAAATCCACCGGCGGCATCATCATCCCTGACACCGCCCAGGAAAAGCCGATGGAAGGCGTTGTCGTGCAAACCGGCCCGGGGGCCCGCGATGATAACGGCAAGCTCATTCCACTCGATGTGAAGGCGGGTGACCGGATCCTTTTTGGAAAATGGTCCGGCACTGAGGTGAAAATCGATGGCGAGGAGTATTTGATCATGACCGAATCCGATGTGATGGGCGTGATCGAAACATCGAAACTGGCGAAGAAGGCAGCGTAGCGCGGCTCCGCGGGCGCCAACTTTTTGCTGAACAAACTGCTGATGTGATTATTAAATCTAAGGATCAATAAAATGGCTGCCAAAGAAATTAAGTTTGCCGCTGATGCCCGGGGACGAATGCTGCGCGGTGTCGACGTTCTCGCCGACGCGGTCAAGGTGACGCTGGGCCCGAAAGGCCGCAACGTCATTCTCGAAAAATCGTACGGCGCGCCGCGCACCACCAAGGACGGTGTGACGGTGGCGAAGGAAATCGAGCTTGAGGACAAATTCGAAAACATGGGCGCCCAGATGGTGCGCGAAGTTGCCTCCAAGACCAACGACCTGGCCGGTGACGGCACCACAACAGCTACGCTCCTGGCTCAGGCCATTGTGCGCGAGGGCGCCAAATCAGTGGCCGCCGGCATGAACCCGATGGATCTGCGCCGCGGCGTCGACATGGCGGTTACGGCCGTCGTCGCTGACCTGGCAAAACGCTCCAAGAAGATCAAGTCGTCTGAAGAGATTACCCAGGTCGGCACGATCTCGGCCAACGGCGAGGTCGAAATTGGCGGTATGATCGCCAAAGCAATGCGGAAGGTCGGCAATGAAGGTGTGATCACGGTCGAAGAGTCCAAAACCGCAGACACCGAACTGGACGTCGTGGAGGGTATGCAGTTCGACCGCGGTTACCTGTCGCCGTACTTTATCACCAATGCTGACAAGATGATTGCCGAGCTTGATGACCCCTACATTCTTCTGCACGAGAAGAAACTGTCGAACCTGCAGGCTCTCCTGCCGTTGCTTGAATCGGTGGTCCAGGCCGCCCGTCCCCTTCTGATCATCTCTGAAGATGTCGAGGGCGAGGCCCTTGCCACGCTCGTGGTCAATAAGCTGCGCGGTGGTCTCAAGGTTGCCGCCGTGAAAGCTCCTGGCTTCGGCGACCGCCGCAAATCGATGCTGGAAGACATCGCCATCCTGACCGGTGGCCAGATGATCTCCGATGATCTTGGCATCAAGCTGGAAAACGTCACCCTCGAAATGTTGGGCACCGCCAAGCGGGTACACATCGAGAAGGACACCACCATCATCATCGACGGTGCGGGCAAGAAAGGCGACATCGAGGCGCGCTGCGGCCAGATCCGCGCGCAGGTTGAAGACACCACGTCGGATTACGATCGCGAAAAGCTCCAGGAACGCCTCGCCAAACTGTCCGGCGGCGTCGCCGTGATCAAGGTTGGCGGCTCTTCCGAAATCGAGGTGAAGGAGCGTAAGGACCGCGTCGACGACGCGCTCAATGCGACCCGCGCCGCGGTTGAAGAAGGCATCGTGCCGGGCGGCGGCGTTGCTCTGCTACGCGCCCAGAAAGCCGTGAAGGGCCTCACATCGCCCAGCGCCGACATCACCGCCGGAATAAACATCGTTGCCAAGGCGCTGGAACATCCGATCCGCCAGATCAGCGAAAACGCCGGTGTCGAAGGCTCCATCGTCGTCGGCAAGGTGCTGACGAAATCCGGCAACTTTGGCTTCGACGCACAGAAGGAAGAGTACTGCGACATGGTCGATGCGGGCATCATTGACCCGACCAAGGTGGTCCGAATCGCCTTACAGGACGCGGCCTCCGTTGCCGGACTGCTGATCACCACCGAAGCTATGGTTGCTGAACTGCCGCGAGACGAAGCCCCGCCGCCGGCAATGCCAGGCGGCGGTATGGGCGGTATGGGATTCTAAGAAACACACCGATTTGGCGTGGCTTCTTTTTTGGGTTTTCCTTCGTGATGTGGTCGCTTCAGTGTACCGGTCTGAAACTTATGGAAATTCTACTGAAACCAAGATTTGGGCACAGCTCTCGTAAAACAAACGAACGTGTTCAAAGATCATTTTTTATCACGTAATGAGGAATTGGCTATGCCAGTTAGCACAAGAACAAATAGTGGCATGGTGCACCGCAACACGGATGCCACGTCTTTCTCCAACCACTCCAAGCGGCCGCAGTCGAAAAACAGGCGATCGCAAACGGCCACCGGCAACATCGCAAACGCCAAGCGAAGCTATGAACGCTATATAACGTTAGCAAGCGATGCCGTATCGACCGGGGATGTTGTAGAAATCGAAAACTTTTACCAACACGCGGAGCATTACCTTAGACAAATGAACTCGCAGGCAGTCTAAGAATATCAACTTCCTCCATGTTCATAATGGTGATAGATCGCATATTTCTGGCAAACCTGGAAACTCAGATATTTGTCCACTTTTGATAATGTAATTCCTGTGGCGCGCGTGGAGATACAACGTCTAAACCAGGTGCAATCTGAATATTCTGCGCAATAATATTTGGCTGTACGACTCTCTGAAAATTGCGTTCGCAGGAAAGTGAAATGATTGAGAGGCCCATGGTCCTCCGGCTACCAGGATAAAGATTGCTTCGTAAGTTGAAACTTAAGGCACCTATCAAAGACATGACCCTGAACTTTCCAAACGAGAGCCGAAATTTTGACAGCAGGAAGAACCGCGTTCAGTTCTGGGGCTATGACGGCGCGCTTGAGGTTTCGTTTTTTGTCGGCGCAGATGCGCTCCAAAAACTGGACCGGTTCAGCCTGGAAGCGACCGATATCGAAACGCGCGTTCTGAGTGTGTTCGATGCCGCGAGGGCACGCATCCATCGGGTTGCTGAAAAGGTCTATGGGCGCGGGAACAGAGGCGACTATGTACATTGCCTTGCGCCTACGGATTTTTAGGGATCTGCCCTCTGTGAATTCAAGACCGCCCGTCCGGTGCTGCTTCAAGTTGCAGTGAGAATCGGGTCCACTCCTGGCGTCCACGGTCTGCACTTCTGATGTCGAAACCTTTCTCACCGTCGGTTTGACAGATCAGGCACGGTCATTTGTGACCCGATTCGGACATTCCAAAGTCAATTGCCTCGCCGCCAAACTGGCCGCCGATGATCACGATTTCGTTGCGGCTGGATGGCGAGGCCGAGTTCAGTGCTCTTCCACCTCCGTTAAGTACTCGTCAAGCCGGAACAGGCCAGCGGAGATAGCATTGCGCGTAATGAGACCTACCGATCTGATATCTCCGCGCCTTAAGGCCCCTCCGGTCAATACGATATGGTCCGTGAATGTGTTGACCTCTGTTTCCCAATCCATCAACGGCAGGATGCTGTACCACATGCGTACCGTGCGGAAGAACAGCTCGTCATACATCCGAAGAAAAAGATCGCTGCCGATAAGGATTGCTGTGCACTGATGCAGCCGCAGGTCGATGCGAACGTACTCCTTATGGTCGCGATCCTTGCGCAGACGCCGAATTCGATCCGGCAACGCGCCTACCACGTCCAAGGTCTTTTGATCCGGCAGGCGCGGATGAATCGAGCCGATCATCTCGGCAAGATGCATTCTGAGCAGCGTAGCCTCTCTAACATGATCAAGATCTATCTCCGTTACGGTGGTCCCGACGCCATGGCGGGTGAGTACGAGTCCATCGCGCTCGAGTCGCTGCAATACGTTGCGTATAGGGGTTCGCGAGACACCGAATTCACTGGCAAGGTCGTCAAGGTCAAGGCGTGTTCCCGGAGGGTAGGTCAGCAATGTTATGCGCTCCCTCAGCGTTGCGTGGATTGTATTGAACCTCTGGCGCCAGGGACTGGTGTCTTCGGGCCGAGCGGTGGCCGTGTTCGAATGTGGTTGGTAGCTGCTCATGGTTTGCGATGGCATCGCCTTTGTTCTCGCGGGACTCGTGGATCAATAACTCGGTGCTGGGTTAATTGCAGCTCGAACTCCAAATTCCTACTGGAAATATATAACTTGGTAACTCGCAAGTCCAAGATCCTTTTAGTGTGCCGAACAGTGGGATCGGGTATTTCCAATGCGCATCGCTAAATACTCAGTTTTGTAGGGAATTTTGGAAGTATGCTGGGTGTTTCGAACGTGGCGGAGGTTTGCTACCAATTATCTTTAGACAGTTGGACTGGTTTTGATATATATTTCTTTCAATGGCTTTGGGAGTTAACCTGTCTTGTGGAAACGAATTGCCCTGTAAAATATGGATGATGCCGCATACGGCATATTGTCATCGCTGCTGATCTCGGCGGTCGAACGGTGCCGACAGCCCGCCGTTTGAAAATGGGTAGTCAAGTCGGAGCCTGCGCCGCGTTGAAAGCAGGCCGTACATATCGCGAAGAGCAAAGAGAATTCGCGGGTGGGAGGATCAAATGAAATCAGTCTTGAAATTGTTGACCGGCGGGTTGGTGGCGCTCGCATTTGCCATGACGTCGGTCATAGGCGACTTCGCAAAAGCCGAAACATTGCTGGAAAGGGCCAAGGCCGGCGAGACCGTCCGGATCGGTTTCGCCACTGAAGTACCGTGGGCCTATCCAGGCGACGAGAACGCGCCGAAAGGCTTCGTGAATGCGATTGCGCTGGGCATCCTCAACAAGATGGGCATCACCAACATCGAGCCGGTTGTGACCGACTGGGGCGGGTTGATACCAGGGCTCAAGGCAAACCGTTTCGACGTCATTACCGGAGGCATGTATATTCTGAAGAGCCGTTGTGAGAATGTGAATTTCTCCGACCCCATCGGCGTGTTCGGCGATGCGTTCATTGTGGCTAAGGGCAACCCCAAGAACATTCAGACCTATCAAGATATCAAGAACAACGGTTCTGTGATCGTGACGGGTGCCGGTTACAACATTGTCGAGGCCGCCAAACGGGAAGGCATTGCAGACGCCAACATCATGCAAGTACCGGGTCCCACGGAGATCCTCGCTGCCGTCAAAGCGGGCCGGGCGGATGCCGGTGGCGTCACTTTCTTCACCGCGCAAAACCTGGCCAAGGAAAGCGGCGGTGTGATCGACGTTACCGATCCCGGTAAACTGCCTGAGTGGACGTTCAATTGGGTAGGTATTGCGTTCCGTAAGGCGGACACGGATTTCCTTGCAGCTTTCAACAAGGCGCTCGCCGAGCACATGGGTACTGATGCCATGCTGCAGGCTGTGGCGGAGTACGGCTACACGAAATCGCAACTGCCTGGCGACGGTTCGACGGAATTTGCCTGCGCCAACCGCTAAGAGATGGCCAGGGCCCCTGTATCTTGGCGCCACGAATTGGAGCGGTGCGGCTATTGACGCCGCATCGCCCTACCAACACGATTTGTTTCTTGGTCTGATTGACGCCTGACCGCAGCGCTCGCGGCGGAGTAATCCGAATGCAACATTATCTGGCGTTTCTATCCGAGTACGGCCCTCGCTTTTTCGAAGGCGCCATCGTCACGGCCCAGCAGACCGTATTGGCGGCGGTGCTGGCAATCAGCATCGCGCTCATCATGGGGCTCATGCGTCTCTCCGACCAATTCTTTGTCCGGTGGGCGGCGACCGGCTATATCGAAGTGTTTCGCGGCACATCACTTCTGGTGCAGCTGTTTTGGATCTTTTTTGTCCTGCCGCTGCTTGGCATCACACTTGAAAAGTTCACAGCCGGATTCATTGCGGTTGGCATGAACCTTGGTGCCTACGGTGCGGAGGTGGTCCGCGGAGCCATTCTATCGGTTCCACGCGGCCAGTATGAAGCGGCGCTCGCACTGAATATGTCTCCCACTCAGCGCATGGTGCGGATCATTCTTCCACAAGCCTTTCTTGCCATGCTGCCGCCTTGGGGCAACCTCTTGATCGAGCTGCTGAAGGGTACGGCGCTGGTTGCGCTGATTTCGGTCACCGACCTGATGTTCCACGCAAAGCAAATTAACGGTTCGACCTTTCTTTCGGCCGAAGCTTTCGGCACGGCGCTGATCATCTATTACCTGATGGCGCGGCTGGTGATTTCGCCTGCGATGCGGGCGATGGAAGATTTCATGGCGCGGAAGATGGGCCGGACATAGGAGCGCAGTGGCGATGTTCGACTGGAAATGGGATTTCGCGTTCGAGATACTGCCTCGACTGCTATGGGCGACTCTCAATACGCTCTTGGCGGCAGGCATCGGTTACGGCATCGCGTTGGTCGTCGGGTTGGTGTTCGCACTTGCTCAGCGGACCGGCAACAGGCCGCTCACGATAATGGTGCGAGAATGCGTTGAGTTCATAAGGTCCACACCGCTAGTCCTGCAGATTTTCTTTGTCTTTTATGTTGGGCCCCAGATCGGCATCGTTCTGTCACCCTGGACGGCGGGTATGATCGCGATCGGGCTGCACTATGCCTCCTACCTCTCGGAGGTGTACCGCGGTGGTCTGGACAACGTGCCCAAGGGCCAGTGGGAAGCGTGCAAGGCACTCAATCTGAGCCCAACGGATACTTACTTTCGGATCATCATTCCACAGGCCCTTCCCCCGAGCATTCCAGGTATGGGCAACTACCTTGTCGGCATTTTCAAGGATACCCCCATGCTGTCGGTCATTGCGGTTGCGGAGTTGATGCATGCCGCCATCGCCGTGGGGTCGGAGCACTATCGCTACCTGGAACCCTACACTTTGGTCGGTGTGATCTTTTTGGCGATCTCCTTGCCGACCGCTTTCGGTGTTCGGTGGTTCGAACGCTGGGTGCGCCAATCGCTCGGCATGGGCAAACAGCATGAAAACTGACCGTATGGAGAGTCCCGGCGCAACCTACCCGCTTCGCTTGCAAGGTGACACTGCGCCCATGGTGCGATTTGCCAATGTCACCAAGCGCTATGGACCCCTGACCGTGCTCGACGCGCTCAACCTTGACGTCAACCAAAATGAGATCGTTTCGATCATCGGTCCTTCGGGGTCTGGCAAGACAACGGTTTTGCGTATGCTGATGACGCTTGAGGAGATTGACGATGGCGTCATCTATGTGGACGGCACGCCGCTTACGCACATGGAGCGCGGCGACGAATTGGTGCGCGCCAACAACGCCCATCTCAGGCAAATGCGTTCCAACGTCGGCATGGTGTTTCAGCACTTCAACCTGTTTCCGCACATGACCGCGCTGCAGAACTGCATGGAGGCCCCGGTTCGGGTGTTGCGACTGAGCAAGGAGGAGGCGCGGCACCGCGCGAGCGAGCTGCTGGAAATGGTCGGCCTCGCCGACAAGATCGATCAACATCCATCGCGGCTTTCAGGTGGCCAACAGCAGCGAGTCGCCATTGCCCGTGCGCTCGCCATGCGGCCCAAAGTCATGCTGTTCGACGAGGTGACCTCGGCACTCGACCCGGAGGTCATCGGCGAGGTGTTGAACGTCATACGCCAGCTTGCCGGCGAACACAGCCTGACAATGCTCATGGTCACCCACCAGATGGGTTTCGCGCGCGAGATCTCCGACCGCGTGTGTTTCTTCTATGCCGGCAATATCGCCGAGCAGGGATCACCCGATCAGTTGTTCGGCAACCCGGAGAACGAGCGGACAAGGCAGTTCCTGAGCGCCGTACTGGATGCCGGATAGTTCGATGGAGAAGTTATCGATGATCACTGAGGATGTCCGGCGTACCTATGACAGCGATGGCGTGGTGTGTATGCGCGGCGCTTTCGATGCCGGTTGGCTCGACGTCATAGCGCGGGCCATAGAGAACAGCAGGGCCAATCCGGGACCCATGTACGTGGACTATTCGGCGGACACCAGACCCGGCACCTATTGCGGCGACTTCTGGGTCTGGCCGCAAGTGCAGGAAATGCGCGATTTCATCTTCTGGTCTCCAGCGGCGGGTATGGCTGGCGAAGTCATGGATGTCGCCTCGGTCATGCTCGTCACTGACAATTGGGTGGTGCGTGAGGCCGGCGCCGTGAACCGGGCGCCCTGGCATCAGGACGGCCCCTATTTCGATCTCGATGGCAGGTGGTGTGTGCTCTGGATGGGGCTTGAGCCTGTCGGCCCCGGCGAGGGCGTCGTCTTCTTGAAGGGATCGCATAAATGGGAACGCCAGTTCATGCCGGAGAGCTTTGCCGGAACCGGGCCGAAGGGCGAACTGGTGGCGCCCTATGAGCGGACCCCTGATTTCTCTGAAGATCTGGACCGGCACGAGGTTTTGGAATTTGAGCTGGAGCCGGGTGACTGCCTGATCTTCGATGCCCATTGCGTCCATGGCGCGCCGAATCCAGTGCCGCCCGGCCGGACCGTGCGCCGGTTGACCATGCGCTTTGCAGACGGCGCTGCGACCTACCGCCGCCGCGGACCATGGACAAGCGACATGACCGATTATCTGGAAGCCGAATACGGGATCACCGAAGGTGGTCCATTTGCCTGTGGCCTGCTTCCCGTTCTGTGGAGCAGGTAGTCAGCGAAGGAGGTCGCATTATGTCCGGTGTGATTGAACTGTGCCCGATTGCCGATCGGTATTCTCAGCAGGGCTTTTACTTTCCTGTTGACGCCGTTCCGACAGACATGGCGAACGACGCCGCCCGACGGACCGAGCAGTTGATGGCAGCGCCGCCGCAAGGCCTCAAGCACCCGTGGAACCTCAAGGCGCATCTTTTGTTCGACTGGGCCTATGCTTTGACAGTTCACCCCGCCGTGCTCGATGCCGTTGAGGCTGTCATCGGTCCAAACATTCTGCTGCAGGCCGCCGATATTTTCGCCAAGCCTGCCCACGGCACCAAACACATCAACTGGCATCAGGATGCCAACTACTGGGGTTTCGACCCATTCGAGTTGTGCACCGCGTGGATTGCCCTGACGGACGTATTCCCCGAGAACGGCTGCATGCGCTTCATGCCCGGCACGCACCGGCAAAGCAAAATCCCGCACAACGAAACCTTTGCCGCAGACAGCGACCTGACACGTGGTCAGGAGATCGCCGTGGACATCGACGAAACAAAGACCGTGCCGGTCATCTTGAAGGCAGGACAGATTTCGCTTCACCATTGCCTCCTTGCCCACGCATCCGGACCGAACACGACCGACGGTCCGCGCATTGGTGTCGCGGTGCGATACCTTCCTGCGCATGTGCGCCAGACGGAAGGCCCACCCATGTCGGCAATCCTGGTGCGCGGCGAGGATCGGCAAGGCAACTTTATTTGCGACGCGCCGCCGTCCCGCGAACTGGATGCAGCAGCGATTGCGTCGCATGAGCGTGCAATGGCGCCGCATGCCGCGGCGAACTACGCCACAGCTTGACCGGGGGGCGTCATGCGTTTTGCTTCGCGGACCAACATCAACCGCAAGAAATCCATCGCCGTCGTTGCCGCCGTGAACCGGCGGTCGACGATGTGCAGGCAACGTAAAGGTGCACAACGAACATGACTGCGCATGTCCCTTTTCCACGCGAAGAACTCGATCACCGCCTCGCCAATGTACGAGCCGCAATGGCCGAGCAAAATCTCGACGGTCTTCTGATCGCCAGTCCGGAAAACATGTATTACCTGACCGGTCTCGATCACTGGGGATTCTTCGCCGCTCATATCCTCGCCGTACCGCGTGACGGGGAGATGATCCTCATCGCCCGGGCCATGGAGGAAATTACGGTCAGAAACCAGGTCGGCAATGCCGCGTTCTACGGTCATGCTGACCACGAGGAAGTGTCGGACTATGTTCTGAAAGCGATGGCCGATCTTGCTTTTCGCGACGGTAGGGTTGCGCTGGAGGAACGATGCCTGTTTCTCACCTCACGGAACGCAAGCCTGATAAAGCAGGGCGCCCCGCGAGCTGAATGGCACGACGGCTCCGGCCTCGTCGACCAGTTGCGACTGGTCAAGTCCCCGCTCGAAATGGACTATACACGCCGGGCGGCGGTCGCCACCGATGCAGGCACGCTCGCGGCCATAGAAGCCATTGGTAACGGCGCCACGGACTATGAGGTTGCCGGTGAGTGTCAGCGGGCAATGTGTCTGGCGGGCAGTGAGTATCCGGGCTTCGGCCCCTTTGTGCGGCCGACCTCGAGGCTGGGCGAAGAGCATACCACATGGCGCGGCGAGACTTTTCGCAATGGCGATGCGGTATTTCTCGAACTTGGTGCTTCATACCGGAAGTATCAGGCGCCGATGGGCCGGCTTGTCTATGTGGGGTCTGCGCCGTCAGGCGTCGAGCGGACAGTCGAGATGGCCATCGACGCAATGAATGCCATCGCTGCCGCCATTGTGCCCGGCAGCCGGGCCGGTGATGCCTATGCGGCGTGGCGTGAAGTTGCCCGTGCCGGGGGACTGAACGGCTATGAGAGGCACCATTGCGGTTATCTCGTCGGTATCGGATTTCCTCCCAGCTGGACCGGTGGTTCCATGGTGACAGGCCTTGCCCCCAACTCGGAACTGGAGATGCAGGTCGGCATGTCATACCACCTGCATTCCTGGTTCACCGACACGGATTGTGTGGACTACTTCATTTCGAACACCGGCATGCTGACGGAAAACGGCTGCGAGATTCTAACTGCCCGTACACCTCAAACGCTTCAGGTGCGCTGAGATGTCTGCCGCTCAGAGGAAAACGGCACTGTTCATTTCAATGCTCGGAGAGCGT
The DNA here is from genome assembly GCA_021775615.1 of Hyphomicrobiales bacterium. Taxonomy (GTDB): domain Bacteria; phylum Pseudomonadota; class Alphaproteobacteria; order Rhizobiales; family JAJFHB01; genus JAJFHM01. The sequence continues at coordinate 6,969 of JAJFHL010000049.1, read as the reverse complement.
GAGCACTTCAGACCCGAAGAGTTCCGCAGCCTATGTGCTTCCGGCATGGAGAGAGACTGGATTCTGGAATGGCATACTCCCAGCGCCACTCGATCCGGATTCGAAATGTGCGGTGTCGACATCTGCCGTGGCGACCCGCTTCCCGCAGCGCAGGATGTCGACAGCGTGATCCTTGGGGGCACTATGCACGTCATTACCGAGGACCGGAAATGGCTCCACGAACTCTTTGATTGGTTGCATGACTACCGCAGCACGCAACGCCCACTCCTGGCGATCTGCGGCGGGCATCAGCTTCTGTCGACGCGTTTTGGCAGCGGCGAACTTACCGGAAGGCCTGATGGCACATTGTCTGGAACTTATGAGGTTCAACTGACTGCGGCGGGTAGGGCACATCCGCTGTTCCACGGTCTGCCGGATACGCCACGTTTTCATTTCGCCAACTATCTGCACGTGCTGCCGTCGGAGGCCGCGACGATGAAGGTCCTGGCTGCCCAGCAGGACAGTCCGGCCATCGCGCTTGATCATGGAAACAACTGGTACAGCTGTCAGTTTCATCCCGAATCTAGAAAGGGCTCCTGGGACATTTACTACGGTGCGCTCGACGCAGGCTACATGAGCGCCTATGCGGAGCACCATGACGGGCAACAGTTCATTTCGAACTTCTTTCAGTTATCCGCCTGAACATCATACGGGCCGACTTCGAACATATTGCCCGTTGCACTCCGTGCCGGGAGGCGACAGTAGGCGCAGTTTTGGCCCGTTGTTAGCGCCTGTTTGTGACGCTGTGAACGGCTCTTCCGCAGGAATTGTCATGTGTCAGTTAGCAACTGACTTCAAAGGCCGGCGAGAGTCTGCTTGTGGCACGTTTTCCCCGTGCGCTGCTGCTTCAAGCTACGGTGAGAATCGGGCCCATTCCAGACGTCTACGGTCTGCACTTCTGATTTCGAACCCTTTCTCACCGTCAATCTGACAGGCCGGACAAAGGGTATTCATGACCCGTGCCGGACACTCGGGGAGGCACGACGTGACACCGCGTTCAATTCGCCGTGCGTTCTCGTCTCGCTGGTTGCCTTACTCCTGTTTACCGGAACCACGCCCTCAATAGTCTGATGGGCCCGACGGGACAGGACCGCTCGGAGCAAGCGCCCCGTTCTCATCGAGCTGTTCGTCGCCCATGAGCGGCGGGGAAAACACGCTCAAGAGATGAATGTCGGTATGGGCGCGCACGCGGTGCCGATCCTCGGGTCCCACGTTGTAGGCCGTGCTGGGCCCGAGCTCCCACGTCTGGCCGGTGGTGACATCGGTCACCTCTCCGGAGCCGGAAATGATGTGGTTCGCTTGCCAGTGGTGCTTGCACGAGAGGACGGTTTCGGCACCCGCCGCAAGGCGCACGTCCGAGAGACCGAAGCCGACACCGTCGGCTTTGGTCAGCATGCGGATCGTGCGCGCCTGGCCGTTGGTCGTAATCATCTCCTTCCCGGCCCGACGCATCTCGTCCACACGTTTGACGAACATCCGCCGGTTGGTTTTCTCGATGGGACCGCTGGCCTCGTAGGAACCGTCATTGTCGAAGCGCTCATCGCCCTTGAGAGGTGGGCAGAAGATGCTGACGTGGCACTCGTCCTCCGTTAGGTGGAGGCGATGCCGGTCGTTGGGTCCGACGACGTAGAGAACGCCCGCCTCGAGGGGCCAAGTCTCCTCACTCGTCAGATCCGTGACCACGCCCTTGCCGGAAATGATGTAGTTGGCCTCCCAGTGGTGCTTTAGCCAGATGACCAGGTTCGTGCCCTTTTTGACCCTGTTCTCGTTGTAAGAAAAGCCCATGCCGTCGGCGGCGGTAAGGAAGCGGGCCGAGCGAAACGATGCGTCGGCCGGGAATTTGATGCGTCCGAGCTTCTCGAGTTCGTCAAGCGTGCGAACAAACATGGCGAACCTTCCTTCTCGCGGCGGCGGGACATTATGGTGCTGGTGATCCTGTGGGGGATCGGCGACGTCGTATGGACCTTGTATCAGAAGCTGGCCGGGCCGCCTTTCATGCTGCTGAATATTGGCGACATTCTCCAGACCTTCGGGGCACTCCTTGCTGTCCTGATTGCGGTCGAGATTTTCATCGATATCACGGTCTATCTTCGCGAAGATGTCATCCACGTAAGGCTGGTTATCGCAACCGCTCTGATGGCCGTGAAGTCTCGAATGCTTGATCCAGATCATCGGTGAGAGCCTGCCTGCCGCCTATGGTCATTTCGAGTTTGCAGCAGGATGACCGGCAGTTATCTGGCGCGGCATGTGCCCGGACAGATGGGGCAAATCGCCGGCCGACCACCAAGGGAGCCAGTCAATGCCGAGGCAAGGCGAAACAGAAAAGGAATACCGGCGGTATCAGTTCGCCGGCCTGGTTTTCGGCGTTTTCGCCTTAATCGGACTGATAATCATGCCTGAGCCTGCGGTGGTATCAAATCGCGCGTGGGCCGTCGCCGGTGTTGGCATACTCATGGCAATCTGGTGGATGACGGAGGCTGTTCCGCTGGCCACCACGGCGTTGTTGCCCCTGGTTCTGTTTCCGGTTTTCGGTATCGGCGACCTAAAAACCACCGCCACGTCCTACGCCCATCCGCTCATCTTCTTGTTTCTTGGAGGCTTCATGCTGGCCCGTGCCATGGAGAGTTGGAATCTGCACAGGCGCATCGCATTGCATATCTTGCGGCTGGGTGGGCAACAGCCGTCCTCGGTGATTTTCAGCTTGATGGTGGCCACCGCCTTTTTGAGCATGTGGGTCAGCAATACGGCCACTGCCATGATGATGCTGCCGATTGGCCAATCCGTTGCAACAACCATTGCAAGGCAAGCCAACCTCCAAAGCAGCCAGGACGTGACCAGCTTTTCCGCGGCACTCATGCTTGGCATTGCCTATGCGGCGACGATCGGCGGCATGGGCACGCTGATCGGTACCCCGCCGAACGCCTTGTTCGCCGGTTTTATGAGTGAAACCTACGGGATGGAAATAGGGTTCTCGCAATGGATGCTGGTCGGCGTTCCCATGGTCCTGATTTTGCTCCCTGTCACCTGGCTGGTGCTGACCCGCATTGTCTTTCGCTTCTCTTTGCCAGCCGTGCCCGCGCAGAACGACCCCCTGGCGGTCCAGATCGCCGCGCTTGGACCGATGTCGCGCGGTGAAGCCCTGGTTTCGACACTGGCCGTGCTTGCGGCGGTTGGCTGGATATTCAGACCGTTGATCAACACCCTGGTCCCCGACCTTGCCATAACGGACGCAGGAATTGCCATGGCGGTGGCGGTTCTGCTCTTCGTCACCCCGGTCCGGTTGTCGCGCGGTCGCTTTGTGCTGTCCTGGAACGAGGCAATCACGCTGCGGTGGGATGTCCTGATTCTTTTTGGAGGAGGCCTTGCGCTGGCGACCGCCATAAATGACACGGGCCTTGCTTCCTGGATCGGTGGAGCCCTCTCGGCCCTCAGCCATCTACCGATGTTCTGGCTCGTTTTAACAGTGATGATCGTGGTGGTCTTTTTGGGCGAACTGGCAAGCAACACCGCCATGGCCGCAATATTCCTGCCAATAACGGGAGCGGCCGCCGTGAGTATGGGGCTCAGTCCGTTGCTGTTGGCGTATCCGGTCGCTCTTGCCGCCTCACTGGGATTCATGCTTCCAGTCGCAACACCGCCCAACGCCATAATTTTCGGCAGCGGCGCTGTCACCGCACAGCAAATGCTGAGAGCGGGTGTAGTCCTCGACATCATCAGCATAGGGATTGTTGCAGCAATCGGCACCACCATCGGCTTCTGGGCATTGGAGTTGACGAGTCAATGAAAGGCCAATGGCAAGGCGCATTTATGAGTACACGACCTGGCGCCCCGATCACCGCCATGCCGTTGATCGAATGTCAGAATGTCACCTGGATCGAAAAACTCCACCAGCGTGTCAGAGCACAGCTGCGATGACCACAACCTCGATGAGATACCGATCTTCCAGCTCTACTCCGATGCAGGCACGTTGCGGCCAGTTTTCCTCCGGGCCGACCCATTCGCGCCACACCGCATCCATACTCGGCTTGTTCGAAATGTCACTTAGATAGACGGTCGCCTGCAGCAGCCCAGCCTTGCCGCTCCCCGCCTTGGCAAGCACTCTGTCCAGCTCATAAAGCGTACTCCGGGTTTGCTCGGCGATGCCATCCGAGCAATCTGGATCCGTGGCGACGGCATACACTATTCCGCCCGCTTGGACAGCAGCACATCTCCCTATGGCGCCCCCGGAAATCCGCTTCACAGCGACCACCCGGCATCCGTTACACTGATTTCCATCGCCTACAACCTCAATGCACAAGGGGGGTGGGTCTTGTCGAAAACCTTGCTCCAGTATTGCAGCGTCTCGGTGTCAAGGCAATGTGAGACCGATCTGAGCGTAGCCACCACGAATGTTCGCGAAGGGCTCGAAGCGAACGGTGTCATTGAAATTCTCTGCTTCTGCTCATGGCACCAAACATCCTTAGCACCTGATTTCAAATGACGGACACTTTCGGATGTGCTTTGCGAATTATGTCCCGTGCACGATCGATGCAAATTTCTACCTGGCCGATGTGGAACGGGGCCCGTAGTCATACCGTAAATTGCGCTCCCCAACTTGAGAAGCAACGAGAGGCCCTTCATTGCGGCCCTCTGCACGGCGTCGGCGTTCTTGGTCTTCCCGTCGTTCATCGAGAGGAAGTTCAACACTTTCGGGATGGAGTTGGCGATCTTGGTCTATCTGAGCAGGCGTCATTGCGGTGATGGTGTTCAGCGCCACGAACAGTGCGAGTGCGGCGCCGATATAGACCGGCAGGTTGTCGAAAATCTTCGTGATCTTTGCCGTGATGCCGTCGGCACCATCTTGTATGTCCGCCGAGGGCCCGACAGCGATCACTGCGCGTCCGTCGAGTACCTGCTCCGCCGCAGAGCCGACCGTGACCTGCGGTCCGAAAGCATACGCCGGCGTGATCATGAGTGACGTACTTGTCGACAACATCGCCAGTGCGGCGACGCCCAGGACTGCGATGATTGACGTAAACATGACTGTTCCTTTGCAAAACGTGTCTGAACATCCCTCAGCATGACCATGCTTGATGTCTCATAAGTGTGGCAGATGGAAGTATTCGACCCGGAGTTTGCCCCGCGACCAGTTTGGATCGTAGCCCAGTTCCCGCGTGAGCTCCGCTCGCGTCAGTCCTATGTCCCTAAGCTTGCGGTCATCAAACGAGAGCAGGTGTAGAACCGCTCGTTTGGAGGCTCGTTTCTGCTTCTTCGCGAGGAACCAGGATGCAATTCGGCCTGTCCATTTGGGCGTGGATTCAGCAGAACCGGCATGATCCGGGTGGCCGGTGATGTGTGTCATGGCTCTCACTCCGTGCCTGTGTTTCTGCAGTGAATATGGAGTTGCCCAAGGCATTTGTGAAACGACTAATTGGAATATCTGACATTTATTTGATTCATGTCAGTTTCTTGCCAAGGACACCATCGTGACCCCACACAGTCCGCCGTGGGCGTTCAAAAGGAAAAGCTGGAGGAGGTGGTTGGAGAGACCTTGTTTGAACGCGGCCCTCGCGGTGTCGCGCTCACGTCAGCCTGACTTGAACTTATGCAGTGCATGTCTCACAAGTGTGGAATCCGATGTACTGCCGCGCCAGACAGAACTGACAGCTCGCGCGGGTCGTAGCCAAGTACTTCAACAAGCTCCCATCGCGACAGGCCCATGTCTTCCAGACATCGTTCGTCGTAGGACAGCAGCTGCAGGGCAACCTGTTTCCTCTCATTTTTCCTGCGCCGTGCATGGAGCCATGATCCAATTGCGCCTGCCCATCTGCCGGCTAGCGATCTTGAGCCTGTGCTGTTCAGAGCGTCAGTTCGGTGTGCCATCTCTTAACACTCCTCGTTTCTCCTTTCAGACAATATGGTCCTGTACTAGACATTCCAGAAACGAGTAATTAGAATGATTGGCATTCGTCTACTTCATGTCACAGCCGTTCTTGAGGACGCCATCATGAACCCCAACTTGGAGAGCGATCTTCTACGCACTCTTGTCGCCATTGCGGAAACCAAGAATTTCACGCGTGCTTCAGAAATCGTTGGCCGCACACAGTCTGCCGTGAGCATTCAGATGAAGAAGTTGGAAGAAATTGTCGACGAACGTTTGTTCGAACGCGGCCCGCGTGGCGTCACGCTTACACCCCCGGGCGAACAGCTCGTCAAGGATGCGAGACGCATACTTTCTCTTCTCGATCAGGCTGCCGTTTCATTGCATTCGGACCCTCTCGATGGATTTGTCAGGATCGGCATACCGGAGGAATATGGAGGAACGGTTCTTCCTCGCGTCCTGTCCCGGTTTTCCAAGATGCATCCGCAGGTCGAAGTGACAGTTCGTTGTGGCCCGTCATCCGAACTCAATGCCGAACTCGACAAAGGCGAACTCGATCTTGTCGTGGTGCATGAGGAAGCAGCCAGATTCGGTGGAGAGATTCTTCTCAACGATCCTGTGGTCTGGGTTACGTCGGACAAGCATTTCCAGCACGAATGCGTTCCATTGCCTGTCGCGGTCTCTGATCGGGGATGCTGGTGGAGAGAGTGGGCTCTTGCCAGTCTTGATCAGAATCAGAGTGACTATCGGATCGCTTATGTAAGCGGCAGCACATTTGGCCTCCAGGCGGCAGTGTCGTCAGGCATTGCTGTTGCGGTTCTGCCGCAAAGCCAAATCCCCCCCGACTGCAGAGAACTAACTTTGGATGAGGGATTCACGCACATGCAAGGAACGAACATTGTTCTCCGGCAGCGAACGCAAAATGCGTGCAGCACTAAGGTGGGAATGGCACAAGCAGTTCGCGAGGCATTCCAAACGCCTGCACTTTCGGATGTTGCCTGACGGCAAACCGGCACGGCTTTTTTCGCATAGGTTGAGAACCATTGGCCACCGCCAAGCCGAGCGCGTAT
>JAJFHL010000048.1 GCA_021775615.1 Hyphomicrobiales bacterium | reverse complement strand
TCATTGGCGAACGGGCTGACGAAACGGTCGCTCGGCTTGCCCGGACGCACCAGCGGTGCGCCGTCTTCATCGTGGGTCTCGCCTTCCGCGTTCGGCTCGGCGGGGACTTCGACTTCCGCCGCGAACGCCTTGATCTGCGCTTCGGGGAATTCAGGTCCGCCAGCATCTCCGAGGTTGCGATAGGCCAGCAGCTTCAAGCCGTGACAGGCCGCACAGACCTCCTTGTAGACCTGATAGCCACGCTGCAACTGGGCCCTGTCGAAGGTTCCGAACGGTCCTTCGAAGGTAAAGTCCACGGACTTGGCTTCTTTGACGCCACCGGCGGCGAGCGCTGGAACTGCGGTCAGGGCGCCGAGCGCAAAACCGGCCGCCGCGAGAAGTCTGGATATCGTCTTCATTGGCCTTGTGTCTCCGGTCTCAGGCACGGTCATTCTGCAGGCTGCTGTGCGGGGGATGCGTCCGCCTTGCCGCCGCTCTTGGCAAGGACATCCTCCGATATGCTGGTCGGTCTCGGGCGCGGCGTCTCGATCAGACCCAGCAGCGGCACGATGATGAAGAAGTGGAGGAAGTAGTAGGCGGTTCCGAACTGGCCGATCAGTTTGTTGGTCACCAGCGGTTCGTGGCCTTCGGCAACATGCCCGCCGAAGAACGGGTCTCCCGGCACCTGTGCGCCGATATAGCCGAGCAGAACGCAGTTCAGCCCGAAAATCCAGAAGAACTGCTTGTAGAGCGGCCGGTAGGTGGCGGAGCGGACCCGCGAGGTGTCGAGCCAGGGCAGGATGAAGAGCACCAGGATCGAGGCGAACATGGCGATGACGCCAAGCAGCTTGTTGTCGATCGAGCGCAGGATCGCATAGAACGGCAGGAAGTACCATTCAGGCACGATGTGCTCGGGCGTGACCAGCGGATTGGCCGGCACATAGTTGATCGGGTGGCCCAGGTAATTCGGCTTGAAGAAGACGAAATAGGCGAAAACCACCACGAACACCACGATCGCGAAGCCATCCTTCACGGTGTAGTAGGGGTGGAAGCTGATCGTGTCCTGTTCGGACTTGATGCTGATGCCGGTCGGATTGTTGTTGCCTGTGACGTGAAGCGCCCAGATATGCAGGCCAACGACGCCGACCAGCACAAAGGGCAGGAGATAGTGCAGGCTGAAGAAGCGGTTGAGTGTCGGATTGTCGACCGAGAAACCGCCCCACAGCCAGATCACGACATCCTCGCCGACCAGCGGGATCGCACCGAACAGATTGGTGATCACCTTGGCGCCCCAGAAGCTCATCTGACCCCAGGGAAGCACGTAGCCGAGGAACGCCGTCGCCATCATCAAGACAAGAATGACCACGCCGATGATCCACAACAGCTCTCGCGGCTCCTTGTAGGAGCCGTAATATAGCCCACGGGCCAGGTGGATGTAGACGGCGATGAAGAACATCGACCCGCCGACGGCGTGAATGTAACGCAGCATCCAGCCGTAGTTGACGTCGCGCATGATGTGCTCGACGCTGTCGAAGGCCATGTCGGCATGTGGTGTGTAATGCATCGCCAGGACGATGCCGAAGATGATCTGAACCGCGAGGCAGAACGTCAGAATTCCACCGAACGTGAACCAGTAGTTCAGGTTCTTCGGGGTCGGAAAATCCATCGCCTGAGATTTCATCAGGCCCATAATCGGCAGCCGCCGTTCGATCCACCTCAACAGGGGATTTGTCGGTTCATAGCTTGAATGCCCACTCATGGCGCTTCCCCTCAGCCGATCTTCAATGTGGTGTCGGTGACGAAAGTGTATTCCGGCACCGGCAGATTTTCAGGCGCCGGGCCCTTTCGGATCCGTCCCGAAGTGTCGTAATGCGAAGCGTGGCACGGGCAGTACCATCCGTTAAACTCACCCGCTTCGCCCAGGGGAACGCAGCCCAGATGAGTGCAAACGCCCAGCATCACGAGATAATTCTCATTTCTGACCCGGTTCTCGTCGGTCGCCGGTGCGCTGGCGTCCACATTGCTGTTTCGTGCCAGGCCGTCGACCAGGTCGTCGAGCTTGACGGCGCGGGCCTCTTCGATTTCAGCCGGCGTCCGGTAGCGGATGAACACCGGATTGCCGCGCCACTTGATGGTGATGCTGGCGCCTTCGGTGAGCGAGCTGATGTCGACTTCGATGGACGCAAGCGCCCGGACGGAAGCGTCCGGGTTCATCTGATCGATTAGAGGCCACGCGGTGGCCGCGGCCCCGACGGCGGCGACTGATCCGGTGGCGATATAGAGAAAATCTCGACGGGTCGGTTCGGCGGTATCGGTAGCTGCCACAGCTAATTCCCCTTGTATCCCCATCGCCGGAACCCCCCACGGGTCAGACGTGCGATCACGTATCGCACCTGGCTCCGATCCGCTCGCATCTGGATGTCGCGGAGACACCGAAATTGCACCGAAAAATACACAGAAACAGAGCGGGCAACGCGGTCGGGAACCGGCGGTTTTCCAGATTCTTTTGGCATCGTTGCTGGTGAATGTCCAGACTCTATGCATGTGTCGGCAAAATGTCGCATAAACTGGTATGAATGCTGAACAATTCATCCCGGTAAAGATGCCATGCACATTGCTCTGTATGAGCCGGACATAGCGCAGAATACCGGCACGATTCTGAGACTGGGGGCGTGTCTTGGTGTGCCGGTGCACATTATCGAGCCCGCCGGTTTTCATTGGTCTGCGCATGGATTGCGGCGGGCCGGGCTCGATTATGCCGAGGCGGCAAACGTCACCCGCCATGCTTCTTTTGACCGTTTTCTCGACGGCCGGCCGCCGGGACGTCTGGTGTTGTTGACGACCGCGGCGGAGACGGGCTACACGGCCTTCGCATTCCTGCGCGACGACATCTTGCTGCTGGGCCGGGAATCGGCGGGCGTGCCGGAAAGGGTGCACGAGGTCGCCGACGCACGGCTGAAGGTCCCGATGGTTGCCGGCATGCGCTCGCTCAACGTGGCCGTCGCCACGGCAATGGTCGCAGGCGAAGCCCTGCGGCAAACTGGTGGATTTGCCGCCTGACAAGCTTGGATACATACGTTCGCCTATGACCATTTCCGATCCGCTTGAAAGCGAGAAGACCAAAGCGCGCGGCTGGTTTGAAACCCTGCGCGACCAGATCTGCAATGCGTTCGAAGAGCTGGAAGATGAACTGACCGGCCCGTTTTCCGATCGGCAGGCCGGGCGTTTCGAGCGCACGCCGTGGCGGCGCGAACAGGATGGCGGCGATGGCGGCGGCGGTGTCATGTCGATCATGAAGGGCCGCGTCTTCGAGAAGGTGGGGGTGCATGTCTCCACCGTCCATGGCGAGTTCTCTGAAGAGTTTCGCGCCCAGATCCCCGGCGCCGACGAGGATCCGCGCTTCTGGGCCTCCGG
>JAJFHL010000047.1 GCA_021775615.1 Hyphomicrobiales bacterium | reverse complement strand
CAGCTTTTCCGTCAGAAACACCGCGCAGACCCCGTCTTTCTCAAGATCTCCATCGACCTGAGGCGGGAAATGGCGTTTCGGGTCCTTCAGCCAGTCCAGCACCTGCAGGCGCTTGTCACTGGCCAGGGCCTTGAGAACGGGTTCGAGCGACTTAGTCATAAAGCTATATAGCTAAATGACGATATCCTGATCAAGCGAATTTGACTTCCGGCTGAAAGGCTCCACAATTTCAGGGCGTTGGGCCAGCCGGCGGACTCAACCTCGCAAGCCACGAGGAGGCGCAAATCCGCCTCATTTCTGCAAAATCATCTGCGCCGCCTTGGCGCCGATCATCATTGAGGTTGCATTGGTGTTACCGCTGATCAGCTTCGGCATGATCGAAGCATCGGCGACACGCAGATTGTCCATGCCGATCACCCTCAGGCTCTCGGGACGAACCACCGCTTCTGCGTCCGTTCCCATCTTGCAGGTGCCGACCGGGTGATAGACGGTTCCCGCGTGGGCGCGCAGATAGGCCAGGATCTCCTCGTCGCTCTGCACCTGATCGCCAGGCAGCATTTCGGTGCCGCGAACCGCATCGAAAGCCGGTGACGCCAGCAGACGGCGCGCCTGTTTGAGCCCTTCGACAAGGACCTTCGCGTCCTGCGGATCGGACAGGAAATTTTGGTCGATGAGCACGTTCCGCCGCGTGCCGTCATCTGCGAGCTTCACCGTACCCGTGCTCCTCGGTCGCAGCACGCAGGTGTGCAGCGCATAGCCGTGCCCGAACTCGAATGCCCGGCCCCGGTGGCTGCGGTAACCGGGGGTGAAGTGAAACTGGACGTCCGGTTCTTCGTTGGCGTAGACGGTGCGCGCAAAACCGCCGGCTTCGAAGAAATTCGTGGTGAGCAGTCCTTTGCGCCGGGCGAAGTAGTTGAATGGCGCGGCCATCACTGAGGGGAGCGTTTTCCAGGAGACCCCTTGCGTCTGTGCGCTGGTGCTGCGCACCGTGACCATGCAGTCCACATGATCCTGCAGATTGCGGCCGACCCCCGACAGATCGCAGGTTGCATCGATCCCGAGCGACTTCAGCTCTGAAGCATCGCCAATTCCCGAGGCCAGCAGCAGACGCGGCGATGCAATCGTTCCGGCGCACAGGACGACCTCGCGGCTACACGCAATTTGGACCTCGGCACCATCACGCTCCACATTCACGCCGTGCACCCGCCTGCCCTCTGCTTCGAGTGACAGCACATCAGTGTCCGTCATGACGGTGAGGTTCGGCCGCGGCAGCACGGGCGCAATGAACGCGCGATGGGCGCTCCAGCGTTCCGCGTTCTTCTGGGTGACGTCGAAAATACCCAGACCATCCTGCCGGTTACCGTTGAAATCGCCGTTGGGCGGCAGATCCATGTCGGCACCGGCATCTGCGAACAGGCGCGAAAGAGGGCTTGGGTCCGCCGGTGCATCGACCGGAAGTTCTCCGCCAACGCCGTGAAAGGCCGGGTCGGCGCCGCGCTGATTGTCCTCCAGTTCCTTGAAGACAGGCAGGACGTCGTCATAAGACCACCCGGCGCAGCCGAGTTCGGCCCACTGGTCATAATCGCGTCTGTTGCCGCGGATGTAGACCATAGAGTTGATGGTGCTCGAGCCGCCCAGCGCCCTGCCCCGGTTTACCCCGATGCGTCGTCCGTTGAGATGCTTCTGCGGGACGCCGACATATCGGTAGTCGTACCGCGGGCTGCCGAACAGGGTGAGCACTGCCGCCGGCATCTTCACTCGCCAGCTCCTGTCGCTGCCGCCGCCTTCAATCAGGCACACACGGGTCCCCGGGTCCCGACTCAGGCGATTTGCTACGACGCATCCGGCCGAACCCGCCCCAACCACGATATAGTCGAACATTCAATGCACCCGCCGCCGCCCGCAGGCGGACCCCAAAAATAAGCTTCGAAGACAGTATCATCACCTTTCCGGGCCGTCGCCGTCAGCTCATCGTCACCGGACAGAAGCGCGTTGCCCGATATCGGATTTGGTTAAAACAACTTGGCGCACGGTGGGTGCTCGTTTATTCCCCGGCAGACACATGCGAGTGAAGTTCCGGGGTGACTGCCCATGCCCATCCGTGCCGAACGTCTGACTGATCGTCCGATCATCTATCCGCACATGAACGCCCGAATGGGCAGCCGGCCCGAAGCGATCCTGCACACCCGGCTCAGTTTGGCGGGAGACTGGCGGACGTGGACTGTCGGGCCGACCAGCACCGTGCTGACGCCGGAACTCGAATGGGAGGGCGCGGACCTGCCGCTGGAGACGTCCGTCATGGGCGCCGTCGACCGACGCGTGCGTGAACTGAGGGACCCTTGCGTCTTCGAGGACGCGGACGGCAAGACATACCTGCTTTACTGCGGCGCCGGCGAAAGCGACATTGGCATCGCCGCCCTGAACGGTCTTTCATGAACGTCCGCCCGCCGTATCGTCCCCGACGCCTACGCCGGCAGGGCGCGGTCGATGATGGCGTCGAAGTCGACGCCCGCCGGAAGGGTGCCATAGGCCCCGGACCAGCGCGAACCCAGGCGCGATGCGCAGAAGGCGTCCGCCACCGCGTTTGGCGCATGCCGCACCAGGATCGCGCCCTGCAGCGTGAGCGCCATCAGTTCGGTGATCGAGCGGGCGCGGGTCTCCTGATCGGCTGCGTCGGCAAGCTCATCCTTCAGCGCGTCTGAGGCCGCATCGAGTGCCGCGTTGGCGCCGCGTGCTGCATCGAGCTCGCCGAGGACTGCCGGAATGGCGGCCTCTTCGCGGAACATGGCACGCAAGACATCAAGACACATGACATTGCCGGACCCCTCCCAGATGGAATTGACCGGCGCTTCGCGGTAGAGCCGCGGCATGATCGAATCTTCGATGTAGCCGGGTCCGCCATGGCATTCGAGCGCCTCGAACGTATGGCCGGGCGCCCGCTTGCAGTTCCAGTACTTGCCCACCGCCGTGCCGATGCGTGCCAGTGCGTCCGCGGTTTCATCACCTGCCGCCTCGTCCATGGCGCGGGCGATGCGAAGGGCCAACACGAGGGCGGCCTCGGACTCCAGCGCCAGATCGGCCAGCACATTGCGCATCAGGGGCTGCTGCGAAAGCCGCTTCTGAAACGCACTGCGATGGCGCGTATGGTGCAAGGCCTGCACCAGGCCCTGGCGCATCAGGGCAGCCGAACTGATGCAGCAGTAGATCCGGTTGCCGGTGACCATTTCGATGATAGTGCGCACGCCCCGCCCGTCGTCGCCGACCATGACGCCCCAGGTGTCCTGGAACTCCATCTCCGATGACGCATTGGAGCGGTTGCCCAGCTTGTCCTTCAGGCGCTGGATGAAAATCGAATTGCGCTCTCCGTCAGGCGTCCATCGCGGCACCAGGAAGCACGACAGGCCGACATCCGTATAGGCCAGCATCAGGAAAGCGTCGCACATGGGCGCCGAACAGAAGAACTTGTGGCCGGTGAGCCGGTACTCGGCGCCGGGCCCCGTGTCCGCACCGACCGCCTCGGCCCGCGTCGAGTTGGCGCGGACGTCCGATCCGCCCTGCTTCTCGGTCATGAACATGCCGATGGTGGCGCCGGCCTTGTCGGTGACCGGGATATCGCGACCATCATAGGTGGTCGACAGGAGCCGCGGGATCCATTCATCGCCAACGGTCGGTGTAAGCTTCAGCGACGGGATCGCCGAGTAAGTCATGGCCATCGGGCACATGACGCCGCCTTCCGCCTGGTTGAACATGTAGGAGAGCGCCACATGCCCGACCTGCGCGCCCGGCCCCTCGTTGCGCCAGGCAAAGCTCGGAACCTCGTTTTCGATCGCGGTGGCCATCAGGTCGTGATAGGCGGGGTGGTAGTCGATCTGATTGACCCGCATGCCATAGCGGTCGAAGGCCTGCAGTTGCGGCCCATGCTTATTGGCGAGGTCGGCCTTCCCGAAGATCTCCGCGCTGCCCGACACCTTACCGAAGGCCGCAAGCTTCTCCGACGCCCAGCCGGCCCCTTCCCGCTCCACGCCCTGACGCAGGGCAATGTCGTTCTGCCACAGATCCTGATCTCCAAGATGCGGCGGCATGTTGGTGACCTCGTGGGTCGGCAGGGTGGCGAGAGGCTTGTGGGGTATCATCGCACTTCGTCCTGAATTCAATGGTCGCGCTCGGCTCATTGCGGGAACTTTAGCACCAATCCACGCGTACCGTCGGCACCGTATCGTCACGATTGAACCATCACGATAGAACTGCCTTGCTACGTCACGATCAATCGGAAACGCGTCATCGCCGAAACAAATGAAACACAAAGGCGGCTTTCAGAAATCTGATTGATACAGCGGCTCACTAGATCACTGGAAACGCGTCCGAATGACGAAACGGGCAACAACCGTCCGGAAACGGCATTTGACGGCCGGCAATACGAAAGAACTGGAACATTGTAATGAACCCAAACCAGATCGAACGGATCAAGGAGACATGGCTCTCGGTCGCTTCACTCGGTGAGACGGCAGCCGAGCTGTTCTACAAGCGGCTGTTTGAGATCGATCCGAGCACGCAGCCATTGTTCGCGCAAACAACCATGGCCAGCCAGCACGAGAAACTGCTCGATGCGCTCGGTTTCGTCGTGGAGAGCGCCGAACACCCGGACAGGCTGGTACCGCTCCTGCAGGAGCTCGGGAGCCGGCACGTCGCCTACGGCGTTGCGGATCATCACTATGCTTCCGTCGGCACCGCCCTGCTCTGGACACTGGAACAGGGGCTTGGAGCCGCCTTCACCGATGACGTCCGCGAAGCATGGACGGCGGCCTACACCCTCGTTTCAGACACGATGCTTGAGGCCGCACATGGTGCGGTTGCCGAACAGCAGGACATCGTGAACGGCACGCGGAATACGGTGCAGCCAACGCCGCTGCCGGCAGCCGAATAGGCGCATCGCGCCCGGCACGTCCGCTACCTGATGATGATTTCAACGTTGTTTTCGACGGTGAAGACGACGTCGCAGTAGCCGTAGCTGTTCACCGATGCCCAGACGTGGCCGCGAAAGGTCTGCTGCACATGACGTCCGTTCGGCGGGATCGTCGCATAGCGCACCCACTGTCCGTTGAAGTCGATCCAGTAGAGTTCCGCCGATCGGTCGCCCACCGCATTGACGACGATCAGCTCACGGCCATCGTTTGAGCCGATCGAGCGCATCCCCGCCGTATTGCAGGCCGCCGCTTCAGCCGGTGCGTTCGGCGTGGCGGCGATTACGGCTGAGGCCGCAATGACGGCTGCAACAGCCAGCTTGGACATCCAACCTAATTTCATTCCCCAATTCCCCTATGGCTCTTTGTTTACAACCGGCATTTTGAAATCGTCGGCACCATAGCGGCTTCGCTTGCTCCAGTCATCGGCCCGTTGTGCAATTTGGCCTTCCGTGAGCCGGTCTGCTATCATCACACCCATGCGTGCCGCAGACATCCTCACACCGGAACAGGTCCGGATCGTACAGGCCAAATCGACGCTCAGGAGTGTTGTGCTGATCGTCCACGCCTGGGCGCTGATCCTTGGCGCCATGGCGCTCTTCGCCTGGTGGCCCAATCCACTGACGTTTTTGCTCGCGGTGGCCATCATCGCCGGGCGGCAACTGGGCCTGTCCATTCTGATGCATGAGGGCGCACATGGCATGATCGCCGCTGACACGCGCATCAATATGTGGCTTAGCCAGTGGCTGTGCGCTTACCCGGTACTGCTCGACACGGTGGCCTACCGCAAATACCACCTGAAGCACCACGCCAACACCCAGCAGCCGGACGATCCCGATCTGGTGCTGTCGGCACCCTTCCCGATCACTCACAAGAGCTTCCGCCGCAAGGTGATCCGAGACCTGACCGGCCAGACCGGACTGCAGCAGCGGCTCGGCCAGTTCCGCTCGGCGCTCGGCAAACCCGCACAGCCGCTGCGCCAGCGCCTCGCCCATTTCCAGCAGCAGCTTGGCCGCCAGCTCATCGCCAATGCGGTGCTGTTCGCAGGGCTGGCCGCCGCCGGCCACTGGTATCTCTACCCGCTCATGTGGATTTTACCGCTGGTCACCGTTTATCAGCTCATCCTGCGTATCCGGAACATTGCCGAACACGCCATGGTGCCGGATGATTCAGATCCATTCCGCAATGCACGCACCACTCTGGCCGGACCGCTCGCCCGCCTGTTCCTCGCGCCCTACTGGGTCAACTACCATGTCGAGCATCACCTGCTCATGTGGGTGCCCTGCTACAACCTGCCGAAAATGCACCGGTTCCTGCAGAAAGGGCCCCACGGCGAGCGCATCGAAGTCAAACGCAGCTATGGCGAGATTTTGAAACTGGCGATGTCGCGCCCCGATGGGGAAGACGATGGCGGCACCCGGGTGCATGACGGCAAGCGGCGGGTTACCGGACTGATCATGGAAACCGACGCGGACGACACGTTCGATCACGGCGGACGTGGCGCCCAGGCCACCTGATCCCGGCGCCGCGGGTCAGACAACCAATGGTCATAATGGCAATCGCCGCATTCGCCGGCCTGCTCGCGGCGGGGGTTCTACTGGACATCGTCACAGCAAAGACCCAAAGCGCGGTTTCGCTTCGTCACCGGTTGAACCGCGTCTTTTCAACTTTCTGGGCATATCCGGCGCGAGCCGTGCGCTGGCACCACCATCGCCGGGAGCAAAGCTATCAGGCCGCGCAGCCGGGCGAGCGATCGCCTTTGACCAAATGGGCGATCCGAGCCCACGTGCTGGTGCTGATCCCACTTGGCGCCTATTTCGGGGCGCAAGCTCTTGAGGCCTTTGCCGCCGATCACAAGCCGATCGCCGGCCTGTACTTCTCTCCCGATCAGGCGTGGTATCTGGGGGGCGCGACGGGAGGCATCTTCGCCGCGGTGGCGCCGCTCGTGGCCTATGTGGTGGTCTGGACGGTCGTCGTCCTGCCGTATACGGCGGTCTCGCTGGCAGCCGGTCTCCTTAGCCGCCTCCTGATCAAAACCACAGGCGGCGAGTGCGGGCGGGACCAGGCGCCTTTTACCATTCTGGGAGTTGTTCTCGGGTTGGCCACGGCGGGCGTCCTGTTGGTGCTCTGAGACCAGTCTCAAGCCTGACCTTCACTGCCCACCAGCTTCTCGCGCGCGGCGTCAATGACCTTGCTTTCATTGACATCGCCAGCGCCCATGTCCACCAACTCGTCATAGGCCCGCGCGGCCACCTGGCCGAACCGGGCATCTACGCCCAGGTCCCGCGCCAGTTGCACGCCATAACCGACGTCCTTCAACCGCAGCCGGCCGGAGAAGGTGATGTCGGTGTCGTGGTGGTCGGCCACCATGCGGGCGACATTGCGCACCACCTGCGGACTGGCCGCCTGGCCGATCTCGATGGCCTGGCGCACCTGGTCGAGATCGAGACCCGCCTGCTCGGCAATCACCAGCCCTTCAGCGGCAGCGGCGATCTGGACCGCGCCCATGAGGTTGATCATCAGCTTGTAGGCGGTGCCGGTGCCGACCGGACCGAAATGGAAGATCTCGCTATTGAGCGGGGCAAGCAGCGGCCGGACAGCGTCCAGGTCGGCCGTGTCGGCGCCCACCAGAAGCACCAGTTCGCCGGCCGCGGCGGCAGGCGGCAGCCCGGTCACCGGCGCATCGATGTAGCGCAGGCCGCGGGCGGTTACCCGGGCGCTGAGATCCATCACCCATTCGCGCGACAGGGTGGAACACTCAACCGCGAATGCACCCTCTGTGAGATCCGCGGCGAGCACGCCGACATCGCCGAGCCACACGGCCCGCGAAGCGACATCGTCGCCGACCATGACAAACACGGCGTCGGCGCCCTCAGCCGCCGCACGCGGGCTGTCGGCGACCCGGGCCCCATCGGCCGCAAGGGCATCGGCGCGCGACCGGGTCCGGTTCCAGACATGCACATCATGGCCGGCGGAGAGCAAACACCCGGCCATGCCGCGCCCCATGTTGCCAAGGCCGGCAAAGGCGATTTTGGCCATTGTTTCAGTCTCCTTCGCCGGCGTCCTGACTCAGAATCTTCTTGGTCAGGCGCGGCAGCATCCGACCCGCGATCGACACAGATGGTGATTCACCGACAACCCCTGCGCCCATATGCTCGTAGAAGGCCACCGCATGAGGGTCGGCATCGATACCGATCGTGTTCACGCCCATGGCGCCCGCAACCCCCTCAAGCTTGTTCCAGAGCAGCCGCCCGGCGCCGAGGCCCATGGCGTCAGGGTCAACGAACAGGTCGTAGAGTTCGGCCACGCCGTCCTCGGCGCGCAGGTCGAAGAAGCCGACAATTCGGCCGC
>JAJFHL010000046.1 GCA_021775615.1 Hyphomicrobiales bacterium | reverse complement strand
AGCGAACGCGAGCTCGAATCCCTCACCATGGGGTATCGCGAGCGGGTCACCGACACCGAACTGCCGCATATCCGCGACTTGCCCAAGACACTGCCGGATCTGTTTGCCGCTGCCGCCGGCCGCGCCAGGCAGGCGGGCTTCGACGGCGTTGAACTGCACTATGCCCACGCCTACACCATGGCGTCCTTTCTCTCGGCCCGCAACGACCGGGAGGATGGGTATGGTGGCCCGCGCGAGAACCGTGCGCGGCTGCCGCTGGAGGCCTTCGCGAAAGTGCGCGAAACCGTCGGGTCCGACTTTGCGGTGGGCTGTCGCTATCTCGCCGAAGACTGCATCGAAGGCGGCAACACCGTTGAGGACGCCGCCTGGTTCGGCGCCGAGTTTGCCCGCGCCGGCATGGATTTCCTCTCCCTGTCGCGTGGCGGCAAGTTCGAAGATGCCAAGCAGCCGGCGGTTGGTCAGGCGGCATATCCTTACACCGGACCCAGCGGTTACGAGTGCATGCCCTCGCATTTCTCCGATGCCCGCGGACCCTTCGGCCGCAACATCGATCCCACCGCGAGAATCCGGCAGGCGATCCGCGCCGCTGGCATGGAAACGCCCGTCATCGTCACCGGCGGCATCCATGGTTTCGAGCAGGCCGAAGCGATCCTGCAGAGGGGCGAGGCCGATCTGGTGGGCGCGGCGCGGCAGTCGCTGGCCGATCCCGACTGGTTCGAAAAGGCACGTACCGGCTGCGGCGCCGACGTGCGCTCCTGCGAGTTCACCAACTACTGCGAAGGCCTCGACCAGAAACACAAGCAGGTGACCTGCAAGCTCTGGGACCGGGTCGGCCTCGACGAGCCGGGTATCTCCATGACGGACGATGGCAAGCGGCGTCTCGTTCCCCCGGCGTGGGAACGTAGCAGCTAAACCAGTTGAAACCCGTGCATCAGGGGGTCGCGGTCGTCGACGAAGATGGTGTTGAGCCCGGTCACATAGGCAGAGCCTTCGATGCTGGGGATAATCGCGTCGAAATCGCCGACTTTGGCTGCACCTTCGACGCGGCCGGTGAAGAGCGTGCCGATGATGCTCTCGTGCACGAAGTCTTCGCCCCCCTTTAACAGGCCCCGTGCGGCGCGTTGCGCCAGCCTGGCGGATGTCCCGGTGCCACAGGGCGAGCGGTCGATCGCCTGATCGCCGTAGATCACCGCGTTGCGGCCATGCACACCCGCCTTGGTTGGCGCACCGGTCCACATCCAGTGCTTGCAGCCGCGGATGAGCGGGTTCTCGGGATGCACCATTTCAAGCTCTTCATTGAGCTTGTCGCGGCACGCCCGGCCGAGCCGCAGCAGGTCGCCTGGGGAAAAGTCGGCCATGTCGCGGAAGTTGTCCTGGGCTTCGACGATCGGATAGAAATTGCCGCCATAGGCGATGTCGATCTTGAGCATGCCCAGTTCCGGCGCCTCGAACATGTAGTCCTGCTTGTAGAGAAACGAGGGGATATTGGTGAGTTTGACCGAGGACACATGGCGTCCGTTGGTCTTGTAGTCGGCGCCGACGACGCCGGCCGGCGTTTCCAGCCGCAGGGCGCCGGGCGTCTTCGGACTCACCAGCCCGTGCTCCACCGCGAAGGTTACCGTTCCGATGGTGCCGTGGCCGCACATAGGCAGGCAGCCCGAGGTTTCGATATAGACCACCGCCATGTCGCAATCCTCGCGGCACGGCGGATAGAGCACCGCGCCCGACATCATGGCATGGCCGCGCGGCTCGAACATCAGGCTCTGGCGGATCCAGTCGAACTCCTCCATGAAGTGCTCGCGCCGCTCGGTCTGGTCGGCGCCTTTGAGATTTGGCGCCCCGCCGGTCACCAGGCGGACGGGCGCGCCGCAGGTGTGGCCGTCGATGCAGAAGAATGTGTGTTGCGTCATGCGTTCGCGTTCCCGGAAGTCACGAGGGCTGATGCGGCTTCGCTTGCCACAGCTTAGAAGCAGTGTCACTATGCCCGCAAGTGGAAGACCCGAAGGGTTCTACATGACCGGCATCGCACATTCGAGTGGTTTGATGATCAACCTCCGGGGGCGCTCGCGCCTTCAGGAGCTGATGATTCTGTGCGCCCGGATTGGATATAATCCATAGATTTGGTGTCGCTTTACCCGTTCGCGGAGCGTTCGCACGAACTCTCCCCATTTCACACTTCAGAACGAGTGACATCATGACAAACCTGACATCAAATCCGAACACCGAAGAACTGCGCGCGATCGCGCTCAAACATCACCTGCCGCCATTTACCGACCATAAGCAACTGGCCGCCGAAGGCGGGCCGCGCATCATCACCAATGCCGACGGCTGCTATCTGTGGGACGCCAACGGCCGCCGTTATCTCGACGGCATGGCCGGCCTGTGGTGCGTGAATGTGGGCTACGGCCGCAAGGAGATCGCCGAAGCCGCCTACAAGCAGATGCTCGAATTGCCTTATTACAATTCGTTCTTCAAGACGGCGACGCCGCCCTCCGTCGATCTCGCCAAGAAGGTTGCCGATCTGCTGCCCGGCCATCTCAACCAGATTCACTTCGTCGGGTCCGGCTCGGAGGCCAACGACACCATCGCGCGGCTGGTGCGCCATTACTACAACCTGATCGGCAAGCCGCAGAAGAAAACCTTCATTTCCCGCCACAACGCCTATCACGGCAGTACCATGGCGTCGGCCAGTTTCGGCGGCATGGCCGGCATGCATGCGCAGGGCGACCTGCCGTTGCCGGGCTTCGTTCACGTGGCGCAGCCTTACTGGTATGGCGAAGGTGGTGATCTCTCGCCGGAAGAATTCGGCATCAAGGCCGCAAAGTCCGTCGAAGACAAGATCCTGGAACTGGGTGCCGACAAGGTTGCCGCCTTCATTGGCGAGCCGGTGCAGGGCGCCGGCGGCGTGATCATTCCGCCCGACACCTACTGGCCGGAAATCAACCGCATCTGCAAGGAGCACGACATTCTCCTGATCGCCGATGAAGTGATCTGCGGCTTCGGGCGCACCGGCGAATGGTTCGGCCAGCAGACCCTCGGCATCAACGCCGACATCGTGCCGATGGCCAAGGGGCTTTCGTCCGGTTACCTGCCGGTCGGCGCTGTTGCCGTGTCCGACGACATTTCGAAGACGCTCAAGGACGAGGGCGGCGAGTTCGCCCACGGCATGACCTATTCGGGCCATCCGGTGGCCTGTGCTGCGGCGCTTGAGAACCTCAACATCATCGAACGCGAGAACCTGGTCGGGCGTGTGCGCGACGACACGGCGGCCTATTTCAACCAGGCGCTCGCTTCGTTGAATGATCTGCCCCTGGTTGGAGAAACCCGTTCACTGGGCCTTCTCGGCGCCATCGAACTGGTCAAGGACAAGGCGACGCGCACCAAGTTCGATCCGGTCGGCAAGGTCGGAGGCATCTGCCGCGACAAGAGCTTCGATGCCGGCCTGGTGATGCGTGCCTGTGGCGACATCATGGTGCTGTCGCCGCCGCTGATCATCACCCGCGAGCAGATCGATGAGCTTGTGTTGCTGGTGCGCGAAGCGGTTGACAAGACCATGCGCGAGATTGCCGCGTAGGGCGGGATCAGGAAAAGTGGATGCCGGTTTTCCGTCCGATCCTGCTCTAAAACATTGGAATCGATCACGTTCTATCGACTTGGGTGAAGCCACCCAAGTCGATCGTGATCTAAAGTCACTGTTGCGCCATTCACCAAGCGTACAAGTCGCCAACAAACATGTTGAAGTGGCGTCGCATCCAATTCAAAATCCGCAATGGGTGCGACGCAGCTTGCCTGCGGAAGAAGAATATGTGGCTGAATTCGGCCATGTGAGGGACGAAGACCACACCTGAGGGAGTATCGTTTATGAGAAGAAACACACCAATTTTGCGGCCTACACGCCGTAACTTCATGGCAGGCGTTGCCGGGGTCGCCGGTGTTGCAGCCGGGATCACTTTCCTGCCGCGCGGTACGATGGCGGCGGAAGAAAAGAAGCTCAGCTTCTACAACTGGGACACTTACATCGGCGAGACCACGCTCGACGACTTCAACGAAGCAACCGGCATCGAGACCAAGATGGACCTCTATGCCGACAACGACGAGCTGTTCGCAAAGCTGAAGGAAGGCAATCCCGGTTACGATGTGATCGTTCCGACCAATGACATGGTCGAGCGCATGCTGGCGGCGGGCATGCTGGTGCCGATCGATCATTCCAAGATCCCCAACATGAGCAACCTGGAACCGGCTTTCCAGGATGCCAATTTCGATCCCGGCCGCAAGCACACGGTTCCCTATATGTGGGGCACGATCGGCATCGGCTATCGTGGCAAGAATGTCGAAGGCGTTCCGGCGAGCTGGAAGTGGCTCTACGAATCGGACAAATATGCCGGCAAGATCGCGCTCCTGGGAGATGGCGGCACGGTCATCCAGCACGGCATGAAATATCTCGGCAATTCTTTGAACACCACCGATCCTGCGCTCATCAAGCAGTCCGAAGAGCTGATCATCGCCCAGAAGAAGCACATCAAGGTGTTCGCCGACGACAACGGCCAGGATCTGCTTTTGTCCGGTGAGGTCGACCTCACCCAGGAATGGAACGGCGACATCCTCCAGGTCATGGAGGAAGACGACGACATCAGCTATGTGGTGCCGACCGAGGGCGGCGTCTTGTGGCAGGATTGCATGTGCATCCCGAAAGGCGCGCCGCATCCCGAAAACGCCCACGCCTTCATGAACTTCATACTGGATGCCGAAGTTGGCGCGGCGATTGCCGACTTCATCCAGTATGCCTCGCCCAATGGTGCGGCGAAGGCCAAGATGGAGGATTCCTACACCAAGAACCCGGCCATCTTCCCGACCGAAGAAACCCTCGCCAAGTGTGAGCCCGCGCTCTACCTCGGCGAAGACGTGACCCGCCTGCTTGACGAAGCCTGGACCAGGATCCAGGCCGCCTAGACTTCGGGCGTCAACAACACGCATACTGCACCCGGCCGGCGCATCGCGCCGGTCGGGGCGCAGGCGGGCTGGGGTCGGCAATGGAAAGCTGGAAAACCAACAGGTTTGTCTTCTGGGTGATGTCCTTGCCCGGGACCTTCTGGCTTTTGGTGTTTTTTCTGGTGCCCATGTCCCTCGTCTGGATCATGAGCTTCGGTGAAAAGACCGGCATCCTCACCATCGACATCACCTGGACGTTAGAGAACTACATACGCTCAACCGAAACGGTCTATCTCGAAATCATCTGGAAATCGGTCTGGGTCTCCGCACTGGCGACGATTGCATGCCTGCTGATTGCCTATCCGATTGCATTTGCCATCAGTTTTGCCCCGAACCGGTGGAAGCCGTGGCTGCTTTTGGCGGTCATCCTGCCGTTCTGGATCAACCTGCTGATCCGCACCTATGCGTTGATCGCGGTGTTCCGGACCAGGGGCTTTGTGAATTTCAGTCTTGAATGGCTGTGGGACGGGGCGAATTCCATCCTGAATTTTGTCGGACTTGGCCAGTTCCAGTTGCTTGGCGAGCGGTTCGAGGCGCTGCCGCTGCTCTACAATAATGGCGCGGTGATCGCCGGCATCGTCTACGTGTTTATGCCGTTCATGGTGCTGCCGCTCTATGCCAATATCGAAAAGCTCGACAAGTCTTACCTCGAAGCCAGCCTCGATCTTGGCGCCAGCCATGTCCGGACATTCTGGTCCATCGTCGTTCCGCTCACCATGCCCGGCATCATCTCCGGCATCATCCTGGTGTTCATACCGGCCCTGGGAAGCTTCCTGATCCCTGATCTCCTCGGCGGCACCAACGCCCAGATGATCGGCAACGTGATCGAGCGCCAGTTCAAGGCGGCCAATGACTGGCCATTCGGATCGGCGCTCTCGTTCCTGCTGATGTATGCGACCTTCGGAGCGCTCGCCCTGCGCGCCGTGCTGTCACGCGAAGGCGGGGGGATGAACGCCTGATGCCGGCCGACACCTCCATCGATCGCGTCATGCGCACCGAGGCCGCGCCGCGAAAGCGCCGCTGGTGGCGCCGCAAATCCGATATCGGCGCGCTGGACTACGCGCGGCGCTGGTGGATGAAGCTCTTTGTCGGAGCGATGTTCGCGATGCTCTACGCGCCGATCATCACGTTGATGCTGTTCAGCTTCAACGATTCGCGCCGCAACATCGTGTGGAAGGGCTTCACCTTCAAATATTACATCAAGGCCTGGAACAACGATGGCCTGATCGAGGCCTTCGCCAACAGCCTGACGATTGCGGTGATCTCAACTGTGCTCTCGACCATCATCGGCGCCATGGTGGCGCTGACGCTGTGGCGCTTCCGGTTTCCCGGCAAGCCCGCCTACGAGGGGTTCATGGCTCTGCCGATCGTGGTGCCGGAAATCTGCATGGGTGTTGCCATGCTGGTGTTCTTTGCGCGGATCGGCTGGCCCTCCGGTATGCCCTGGCCGCTCAACCTGAGTTCGATCACTATTGCCCATGTGGCGTTTTCCTTCCCCTTCGTCGCCGTCGTTGTGCGTGCCCGAATGACCGGGTTCAACCGCGAGCTGGAGGAGGCGGCCAAGGATCTCGGCGCCAGCGAATGGCAGACCTTTCGAGACGTCATTCTGCCGTTCATGAAACCAGGCGTGGTGGCAGGCGCGCTGCTCGCGTTCACCCTGTCGCTTGACGATTTTGTCATCACTTTCTTCACATCCGGACCCGACACGGTGACGTTCCCGGTCAAGGTCTATTCCATGGTCCGGTTCTCGGTGACCCCGGAAGTCAACGCCGCATCGACCGTTCTCGTGGTGATCACCGTCATCGCCACCTTCTTCGCCATGAAGTTCCAGGCCCCTGTCAAAGGGTCTGCAGATTAGAATTTGGAGCGCTTGCCGTGACCGACGCCATCATTTCGATACGCAACATCACCAAGCGGTTTGGTCAGGTGGTGGCCGTCGACAACATCTCGTTCGACATTCCCACCAACGAGTTCTTTGCGCTTCTCGGGCCGTCAGGGTGCGGTAAGACCACGCTTTTGCGCATGATCTCCGGCCTCGAAAATCCCACCGAAGGCGCCATCATTCTTGACGGCGTGGACACCACGGGCATCCCGCCCAACCGCCGTCCGGTCAACATGGTGTTCCAGTCTTACGCCGTGTTCCCGCATATGAACGTGCTGGAGAATGTCGGTTATGGCCTCAAGGTTGTGGGGACGCCAAAATCCGAGATCGAAACCCGCGCCCGCGATGCGCTGCAGAAGGTGCAACTGCCCGAACTGGCCGAACGCATGCCCGACCAGCTTTCCGGCGGCCAGCGTCAGCGCGTGGCGCTCGCCCGCGCCCTGGTCAAGGAGCCGAAGGTGTTGCTGCTCGATGAGCCCCTGTCGGCGCTGGATGCAAAGCTGCGCGAACAGATGCGCCTTGAGCTTGCCAACCTGCAGGCAAGCGTCGGCATCACCTTTATCATCGTCACCCACGATCAGGACGAGGCGCTCTCGATGGCCGACCGGATCGCGGTGATGGATTCGGGCCGCGTCAGTCAGATTGCGACGCCGGAAGAACTCTATGAGTCTCCGAAGACCCGTTTCGTCGCCGACTTCATCGGCAAGGTCAATCTGCTCGACGGCACCGTCGGTTCGGCCGGGGGCAAGCAGATCACAATCAATGTCGATGGCGTGGGCCAGTTGAAAGTGCCGCTCGAAGGAGACGCGCCGAGCGGCGAAGTCGCGGTCGCCATTCGCCCGGAGAAACTGAAACTGTCCTCCCGAAAACCGGCGGGCGACGACGTCAAGATACAGGGCAAGGTGGTCAATCTCGCCTACTACGGAAACGCCAGTCACGTGTTCCTGGAGACCGACTCGGGCCTGCCGATGACCGCCAATGTCCAGAACGACACGCGCGACTTCGAGGGCGCCATCGATGTCGGCGACAAGACCTGGATTTCCTGGCGGCCGGACGATGCGCTGGTCCTGACCGAGTAGATGTGCAGCCATGGCCATCGAAGCCATCTGTTTGTTTTGCTTGCGCTGCTGGCTGTTGTAGCGGCGCTCTCCAGGCCCGTCAGCGCATCTCCAAGCTTCGTTGCATTCGAAAAGATCGCGGTCGCGCAAGCTCAGTCGGAAACCGAACCCTGGTCACGGGCAAAGCGGCTTTTCGGCTATCACTTCCCGCCGAGGCTCGGCAAACCGTCCCCCTACATCGTTCTGGTTCCAGGCTGCCATGGTCTCGTTTCTGCCGCCAGGGACACCCTCTTCGCCTATGCGCAAAGGCTTGTGCGAGAGGGGTACGGCGCGGTTGTCATCGACATCTTTCGCGGCACGGAGTTGACGCAGACCTGTGACCGGGATACCGGGCCGTCGCGCGCTCTTGCCGCTTTGAGCGCCGCCCGGTTCGCGAAAAGCACCGGTTATTCAAGCGGCCGGTTTGGCATCGTCGGACAAGGGCAGGGAGGCACGGCTGCGAGCGGCCTGAGCGGTGATCTTATGCGCTCCAGCGCACTTTATGGCGGCGTCGAAGACTGGTTCGATGCCGCGGTGGCGTTCTTCCCGGAATGCCGTCGCGGCGCTCTGTCGGTTCCTCTTTTGATCCTGACCGGCGGCAGGGACGACCGCACGCCGGCCTCCGAGTGCCTGCATTGGCACAGGAGTGGGAATTCAGCAAATCTGGCGGTCAGGTTCTATCCGAACGCCGCTCACGGCCTCGATCTTTTCTCCCTGCAGCCGGGGCGCGAGCTCAACCACCACGTGATCAACATGGAGAACGCCGCTCAGGATGCGGTGCGCCGCATGATCGACTTTTTCGATGAGCATCTCTGGTGAGAGATGCCGTTGGAGCCGTGGCGGCAGGATTGCGCTCTACCCGACCATATCCAGCATGCGGTGATAGAGCATCGCCAGCACCAGCATCGGCGTGCGGATCGGGCCGCCGGGGAACGACGTGTGTTTGAACCGTGAGAGCAGGTCGAACCGCTCCGCCTGGCCGGCAATCGCCTCGGCGATGAGCTTGCCGTACATGCCGGTGAGCAGCACGCCCTGGCCGGAAAAGCCGTGTGCGTAATAGACCGTGTTGGTAAGGCGTCCCATGTCGGGGATGCGGTTCATGGTGATGCCGATATAGCCGCCCCAGCAGTAGTCGAGTGAAACATCGTCCAGTTGCGGAAACACTTTCAGCATGCGCGGACGCATGAAGCCGCCAAGATCCTTCGGCTCGATGGTCGAATAGCTGCAGCGCCCGCCGAACAGCAGGCGGTGGTCGCCCGACAGCCGGAAATAGTCGACCACGAAGTTGGTGTCGCAAATGGCATCGTCACTGCGAATGAGGCTGCGTGCCCGGTTCTCGCCGAGCGGTTCGGTGGCCAGGATGAAGCTGCCCACCGGCATGATCTTGGAATAGAGCTTCGGGATCAGCTTGCCGAGATAGGCATTGCCGGCGACGACAACGAACTTCGCGCGCACCACGCCGTGCTCGGTGCGCACTTCCGGGTTCGCGCCGGTTTCCACATGGGTCGCCTTGGAATGTTCGAAGATCCTGGCGCCATGGCTGACGGCGGCGTCGGCCAGACCGAGGCAGTAGTTGAGCGGGTGCAGGTGGCCGGCTCCGGCGTCGCGCAGGCCGCCCTGGTAGAGCGTGCTGCCCAGGTTCTCTTCGAGTTGCTCTTTGGAAAGCAGTTCCGTATCGCCGTAATCCAGCGCTTCGTACTCGTCCTGCATCTCCTTGAGATAGCCGACATCGCCGCGCTTCGGAGCCACATGGATATAGCCCCACTTCACATCGCAGTCGATCTTGTAGCGCTCGATGCGCCGGCGCATCAGGGTCTTGGCTTCTTCCGCCAGCGCCCAGCACTTGCGGGCATCTTCCTTGCCGACCTGGGCCTCGAGCTTGCTCAGGCCTGTCGAGAAGCCGGTGCAGATCTGCCCGCCATTGCGGCCCGACGCCCCCCAGCCAACGGTTTCGGCTTCCACGACTGCGACATCGAAGCCACGTTCGGCCAGTTCCAGGGCGGCGGACAGGCCGGTAAACCCGGCCCCCACAACGCAGACATCGGCGACGTGTTCGCCTTCAAGTCTTGGGTGTTCGGCATGGGGATTGGCGGACGCGCGGTAGTAGGAAAGGCTGTCGCTCGGTCTCGTCATGCGGTCCTCAGATACCATTCATATTCCAGCGGATCGATATGGGCGTGGAATTTATCGGCTTCGTACTTGCGGCAGCCGTAATAGCACTTGCAGTACTCTTCTCCCAGATAGCGCGGCAGAACGTCCGACTGCCGGAACAGCTCAAGTGCCGCATCCCAGCGCGTCGGCAGTTCCGCACCGGCCAGCTCAGAGGCATCGCCGATGACCGGCGGCGGCGGGTCGATCTTACCTGAAATGCCGTGGTGAATGCCGGCGAGCACGGCTGCGGTGACCAGATAGGGATTGGCATCGGCGCCGGAGGCACGGTGCTCGATGCGGATCGCCTTTTCGTTCGACGGCGGGATGCGAATGCACAGGGTCCGGTTGTCGCCGCCCCAGTGGGTGTTCACCGGAGCATAGGCGCCCGCCATCAGACGGCGGTAGGAATTGGCATTGGGCGCAAAGATCGCCATGGCTTCGGGCAGGGTCTGCACGATGCCGCCGATGGCGTGCCGCATGGTGTCGCTGATCGGCCGTCCGATCGTCTCGTCAAGGGGGCCTGCGAAGACGTTGTTGCCGGCCTCGTCCAGCAGGCTGACATGCACGTGAAGTCCGCAGCCCGTTTGCTCGATAAAGGGTTTCGCCATGAAGGTTGCGATGACGCCGTGCCGGCGCGCCACCTCCTTGATGCAGCGTTCCAGAAGGATGGCGTTGTCGCAGGCTTCGAGGGCGTCGTCGGAATGGATGATGTTCACCTCAAACTGACCCGGCGCGTATTCCGCCACGAAGGTTTCCGCTGGAATGCCCTGCAGGGCGCAGGCTTCGTGGATTTCGGCGAACATGTCGGAAAAGTCGGCCAGATCGTCATGGCTGTAGACATTCGTCGTGGTTGAGCGCCAGCCGCTCTGCGGCGACCGGGCCGGCCGGATCGTGCCTTCCGCCGCCGCCTGCTGGTCGATCAGGTAGAACTCATATTCAATCGCCACCACAGCCCGCAGACCCATGTCGGCGAGCGCCGCCATCATTTTGCGCACCAGATGCCGCGGGTCGGCGAAATGCGGTTCGCCCCCGTCGTCGACCATCGAAGTGAGCACCTGCGCGGTCTTTCGCTTCGCCCAGGGCGCCAGCTTCAGGGTTCCCGGCACCGCCATACAGTACCAGTCCGGGTCGCCATCGTCGGTGCCATAACCGATCGGCGGCACCGACTGGCCGGTCCAGTCGAGCAGATAGTTGGAGGCCGGCAGCCGCACGCCCTCGGTATAGAGTTTTCCGATAGCGTCGCGAACCAGCTGCTTGCCGCGCAGAATCCCGCTCATATCGGGTATCAGCATGTCGACGGAGACAAGGTCTGGATGTGCAGCGAGGAACGCGTCCGCTTCCGCGGTCGAGGCCGGTCTGTCTTGCATGGGATCGCTTTCGTGGGCTAAAGACACTTCAGCGGGTGTCTGGAAATAGGTTTATTCGCAAATATTTGATCACACTTGGCTTTGCTTCTTCAAGCCCTTCCTTGGAGCAGGCCGTGCAACGGGTGATGGGCCATCATGAAGAACGTCGAAGCCTGGTTTTCCGAACATAAGATTGATGAGGTCGAGTGCCTGGTTCCCGACATGGCCGGGGTCGCGCGCGGCAAGATCCTGCCCGCGACCAAGTTCATCCAGGGCGGCAAGACCCGCGGGCTCCGTTTGCCCGAAGAGATCTTCATTCTCACCGTGACCGGCCGCTACGTGCAGGAGCCCGAAACCACCGATCCGGCGTCCACGGATATGATCCTGGCGCCCGATGTTTCCACCGTCAAAAGGGTGCCCTGGTACGAGGAGCCGACGGCTGAAGTCATCTGCGATGCCGAATATCCCGACGGCTCGCCCGTCGACATCGCCCCACGCTATGTGCTGAAGCGGGTGCTTGAGCTGTACAGGGAACGCGGCTGGCGTCCGATCATCGCGCCCGAGCTTGAGTTCTACCTCGTCAAGACCAACACCGACCCGGACTATCCCCTGGAACCGCCCATCGGGCGGTCCGGACGCCAGGAGGCCGGCGGACAGGCCTACGGCATCGATGCCGCCAACGAGTTCGATCCCATCGTCGAGGACATCTACGACTATTGCGAGGTCCAGGATATCGACATCGATACCCTGTCGCATGAGAGCGGCGCCGCTCAGCTTGAGATCAATTTCAACCACGGCGATCCACTGGCGCTGGCCGATCAGGTGTTCCTGTTCAAGCGCTCGGTCCGCCAGGCGGCCCTGCGGCACCAGGTCTATGCCACCTTCATGGCGCGGCCGCATGAAGACGAGCCTGGATCATCGATGCACATCCATCAGTCGGTGGTCGATGCCAAGACCGGCCGGAACCTGTTCGCCACAAAGGCCGGCAAGAACAACCGGCTTTTACTGAACCATATCGGCGGATTGCAGCGCTACATGGGGGCGGCGATGCCGTTTCTCGCCCCGAACGTCAACTCCTACCGGCGTCTCGTGCCTTACTCGGATGCGCCGACGAATGTGCACTGGGCTGGCGACAACCGTACCGTCAGCCTGCGCGTGCCGAGTTCAGAAGCAGCCAATCGCCGGGTCGAGAACCGCGTCCCCGGCGCCGATTCCAATCCATATCTGGCGATTGCCGCATCGTTGGCTTGCGGTTATCTCGGAATGGTCGAGGCTCTCAAGCCCAGCGCACCGGTCGAAGGCAGCGCCTACCGGTATGCGCCGACGCTGCCGCAGCACCTGGCCGATGCCCTGTCCAAGCTCAACCACGCCAGGGCGTTCAAGCAGGTGCTGGGCGAGCGCTTCGTCAAGACCTACGAATCGGTCAAGCTCTACGAAATGGAGCAGTACCAGCGCGTCATCAGTTCCTGGGAGCGCGAGTTCCTGTTGCTCAACGTTTAGCTTGTCGCTGTGCTCAGCGCCGTGAGATCCGCTCAAGCTGCTCAAGACGTGGCGGCTCATTTGCCCAGCCTTTGCCACTCAGCGCCATCGCCCTGCCGCGCTCGAACAGCTGGCGCATCTGCACCGGTTCGAATTCGAGTGATGTCTTGGCCAGAGGTTCGTCGTCCGGAACCGCGATCAGGCGGAACCGTGTATTTGAGTTCCGCGCCGACACATATCCCTGGTAGATCGTCTTGTAGGTGAGGCCGCGCAGCAGTTCGCTGATCGACTTGCGGGCAATGTCGAGAACCTTGGGTTCAACCGCTTCCGGCGCTTCTTCCAGCGAGATCTTGTGATTGATGATGACATAGAGGGACCGCCTGCGCGCCGGCGTCTCGAACATGAACGAGCGGATGAGCACCGGCGCCTTGACCGCACCGTCCACATGCATCTGCCGCGCCTTGCTTTCCAGGGTCGGTTGAATGTAGACCGGTTTGAAGATGCCGGGCACGGCGGCGGAGGCGCGCAAGATCTTCTGGAAGATGCGCACCCGGTGTTCATGTCCGCTGGCGGCGATGGCGCCCATGTCCCAGACCACAAGTTCGCCCGCATCCAGGTTCGTGGTGCCGACATAGAGCCGGCGGCCCTCGAGATATTCGGCGCCCACCTGATCGAGCAAGTGCTCGGTGACCATTTTCTCGATCTGCTTTTTCAGGGGCGTGTAGTCGAGCAGAGAGGCGCCGAACACGCCGCCCAGACCCTTGGACGAGAAGATTTCGTCATCCGTGGTGTTGGTGTAGAGATCCTCCAGTTCGTCGTCGTAGTCTGAGCCGAGAAACGCCAGCGTTGCGATCAGTGCACCGGTCGAGATTCCGGTCACCACGTCGAACTCGGGGCGCTTGCCGCTCTCGGTCCATCCCTTGAGCACCCCGGCGCCGAACGCGCCATAGGAGCCGCCGCCGGATAGCGCCAGAATGTGCACGTGTTTCTTGCGCGGAACCTTCGATTTTTTCTGGATGGGTTGCTGATTTTCATCGAACAGGGCAACCGAGCCGAGCGGCGCCACCGTCCTGATGTCCGCGTCTTCGAGCGGGCGGGTTGCACAGGCCGTGAGAATGACGGCAAGCGCCACTGCACCTAGTGCCGTGACCCATTGCTTCGCGGATGTCGATGCTGCTCTCATACGACTATGTCTGCTGCCGTATTGCCCGTTGCCTCGTTGGCTTTGAACCTGCCCGGGTTCGAATGCCTCTTCCAAGGTTAGCACGACTATCGCCGCGTGAGCCAACAGGGATGTTGCGGAATGCGGTCCCGATGGGTTGATCGCTGGCTCCTGTGCACCAATCTATCGTCACGGAACGCGAATAGAGCAGCGTTCGGACAGCAAATTCTTGACACCGACGGACAGGCGTCCGATGACATTTGCCGAGCCAATTGAGTTGCCTTAGGCTTCTCGAACAGATTTGTGTACGAACCGCCATGACGGGAGTGCCCGGGCGTGGTGTTTTACGGGAAGGGTGTGTCTTATGTCTTCGGAAGTTGCCTTGCAGTCGCCGCTGCAGTATCTCGACCGCGCCATGCAGGGCCTGCGCGATCTCGGTCTTGTGCCGGATGAGCGCGGCGAGGAAGCGCCCATCGTCGCGCTCCTCAACCAGATATCCGATCTCGATGAGGACAAGGTGGTCGTCATCGCCCGTACTCTCGACCAGATGTCGTTCTTCAACGAAGTGGTGCGCGAACAGATTTCCGGCATGGAAATCGGCGAACGCTACGAAGAGATCACCAGCGCTTTCGATTCCATCCGCGACGACGCCAAGGGCATGGTCGATCAGCTTGAAGACGGCAAGATCGACACGCTTGAGCGTATCGGAAATGTCTGGATGAAAGTCAGCCGCGGCGACATCGCCGACCGCTTCGACAAGATCAAGGTCACCTATCTCGAAGTGGTCAGGGATTCCGGCGACCAGATCAAGCGCGAGCAAATCATCCTCGAGGCCTACCGTGACTTCCGCGGCGCCATGAAACATGGCGAAGTGCTCGCCCTCGAAGTACTGGAAAAGGCGGAAGCGGTTTTGAACGCGGCAAAGGAACAGATGAAAATTGCCGCCGATGCGGTGACGGCGAATGCCGACGCCGAACCCGCCGTGCGGGCTCAGCTTGAGCTCGAGCGCGACGAGAAGCTTCGCGCCATGCAGCAGGAAGACAAGCGCTACCAGATTGCCAAGGATCTCTCCGACAACATGACGGTGAGCTACAACACCTCCGAGGTGGTGATGGCGAGGCTGCTGCAGACGACCAACGCCAAAGAGCGGGTCTATGCCCAGTCGGTGAGTTTCTTCTCGACCAACGAACTCGTGCTCACGGCCCTGAAGGCGTCCTTCACGGGCCTGTTCGGCCTGCACGAGGCGACCGAGACCCTGGAAGCCATGAAGGATGGCATCTCCAAGAGCCTGGAGACTCTCTCGGAAGTGGGCGACAAGGTTCAGGAAGAGGCGATCAGGGCGGGCTACGGCCCGACCGTGCGCGCCCAGTCCGTGAAGATGCTGGTTGACGCGGTTGTTGATTTTCAGGAACGCTCGCAGGGCATCATTGCCGAAATGCGGACGGCGAGCACCCGCAATTCACAGGAAATCCGAGACGCGGTGGAGGATGGCAAGCGCCGTCTGACCCAGCTCGCCGCGAAGGGCAACGCATTGCTGATTGAGGGCTGATACAAGACCCGATGGCGGAGGCGGCGCAACAGATCGACAGGCCTCTCGATGAGGTGATGCTGGCGATGGACGTGGTGGACACGCTCCGTCACCGCGAGAATCTGGTCGAGCGCGAGCTTTCGGATGAACAGCGCGACGCCAAGCTGATCGGGCGCCTGCGCGAGATCTACCGCAAACAGGGCATCGATGTGCCCGACAGCATTCTGATCGAGGGTGTATCGGCGCTCAAGGAGGATCGTTTCAAGTACGATCCGCCGAGCGAAGGCCTGTCCGTCAAGCTTGCCAATCTCTACATCACCCGCGCGAGATGGAGCAAATACGTACTGATCGCGATGGGGCTCGTGATCGCCGCAATCATGGCCTGGTATTTCTTCGTCGAACGGCCGCACCAGCAGCAAATCGAATACGAGCGTCGTGAACTGGCGGAAATTCTGCCCGCGCAGATCAAGAGAACACGGGACCTGGCGCTGAACGAGGCGAAGACCGAGGAAGGGCGCAATCTGGCGAACGCTTTCTATCAGGCAGGCGTCAAGGCCCTTGCCGCGAAAGACGCCCCGACGGCACGGACGGCAGCCGACGCACTCAATCAGCTTCTCGCCAAGTTGCGCACCGAGTACACGCTCACAGTCATTTCCCGCCAAGGCGAGTCGAGCGGTGTCTGGCGCATCCCGGAGATCAACCCCGACGCCCGGAACTTCTATCTGATCGTCGAAGCCCTCGATCCGAACGGCAGGGCGCTGACCGTGCCAATCAAGAACCAGGAAGACGGCAAGACCTACAACGTCGACAAATGGGGCGTTCGCGTTTCATCGGCAGTTTTCGACCAGATCCGCAGCGACAAGCAGGATGACGGTATCATCCAGAACAACCGCGTCGGCGTGAAGCGCCGCGGTTACCTGGAGCCGAATTACCTGATCTCTGTCGAAGGCGGCACGATCACGCAGTGGTAGCGGGTTGCGATGACAACAGGCACTAAAATGGCCGGAAGGATCGATGCCGGGCTGCTCGACCTGCGCAAGCAGGAAGATGCACTTGCTGAGCATCTGCGATCGGCCGTGGAAACCCTGAACGGACATCGCGCCGGTCAGGCGAGCGCCTATCGTGAGCTTGCGTCCATGCGGCTCGACGCCGTCGCCGGTGGGGATGTCACGACAACGCTGGATGCCGCTGAACACAGGGCTGTGCAGCTTCTGACCGAGAGCGATGCGGCACGGGCCGCGCTGGCGGCCAAAGTCGCCGAGACACGCGAAACGCTGGGTTCGGCCGAAAAGCGGATCGATGCCCAGGGCGAAAGGATCGAGGCGGCGGAAAAGGCCCTCGACGCGGCGGAAGCCAAGCTGCAGAAGAAGCTTGCTGCGGACCCCGCCTATCGTGATCAGACGCAGGCTACGGAAGACGCGGTCAGGATGGCCGACGAGGCCGAACGCAAGACGGTCCTGGCCGAAGAGGACCGCACCGAAAAGGGCAGGCCCTACGAGGCGGACCCCTTGTTCATGTATCTGTGGAACCGCGGCTTTGGCACATCCGAGTATCGCTCCTGGGGAATCATCAAGTCGCTCGACCAATGGGTCGCCCGCCTGTGCGGCTACCAGGGCGCCCGGCCGAACTACGCCATGTTGCTGGAGATCCCGGAACGCCTGCGGGCCCATACCGGACGGGTTCACGAAAAGGCGGAAGCCGCAGTCAAGGCTCTCGCGGCAACGGAGAAGGCCGCGCGCGACAGCGCCGGGGTGAGCGCTCTGGAATCCGCCCTGGCGGACGAGCGCAAAGCGCTCGCCGATCTCCATGAAGGCAACAAGTCCGATGTGGAGCGGCTTGCGGGCCAGGAGCTCGAACTGGCCAGGTTCGATCGACGGGAAGACGAGAGCGCTTCCGCTGCACTCCAGGTCCTGTCCGACGAACTGCGCCGCGATACATTGCGCCGGCTTCAGCACGAGGCCTTGCTGACCCCCGATCCGCGCGACGACCGTCTGGTCGACAAGGTCCGGGAGTTGGATTTCCACATCGGTGAGACGGAAGAGGACGTCGCCATGCGCCAGGAGAGCCTGCACGTTCTGGCCGACCGGCGAGCGGAACTTGAAAAAGTTCGCACCGATTTTCGCGAGCAGCGCTATCACACCAACGACTTCAAGTTCAACGACCATGGGGCGCTTGAAGCCCTGCTCCAGGGGCTGCTGCGCGGCGCGGTCACCGGCAGCCAGTACTGGCGCGAACTGCACCGCAACGCGGCGCGGCGCCGTCCGCCGCGCGCCAATTTCGATTTCGGCAGCCGCCGTTACGATTCCTCGGACTCGCCATGGGACGGCGGTTCATGGGGCGGTGGAGGGTCCTGGGGCGGCGGAGGCGGTTCATCGGGCGGCTTCAGCACCGGCGGCGGTTTCGGCGGCGGCTCAAGCGGCTTCAAGACCGGCGGCGGGTTTTAGCCAACTGCCCGTCACTCCACCGCATCGCGCACCAGCGGCGACGTTGAGCAGTGAATGCCGCCGCCGTTCAGCTGCATGGCGTGATAGGGCAGAGTGACGATCTCGACATTGTGTTTGGCGAGCGCCTCCAGGGTGCGTTGCGAGGCGCCTTCTGGCGCGATGATCCTGCCCGGGCTGACCGCCAGGCAGTTGATGATCCAGCCGTTGTCATCAAGATTGGTTTCGATGGTCTTGATGCCGAGCTCGCCCAGCTTCTGCAGGAACCAGTAGGGGATCTGGCGCGCATCGACGAGCGCCAGGTCGCGGTCGATCATGCAGAACCCACCGTCGATGTGGATCGAGTAGCCGCACATGTCGATGACCAGCAGTTCGACGCCCTGATGGGCCAGCACGTCACGCAGTTGCGCGATGCCCTCGTCGTTGACGCGGATGGTGCGGCCGACAACGGCGGTCTTTGAATTCAACCAGGCGAAGCTGCCGCCCTCCATCATGCCGGTGCCGTGGATGGTTCGCAGGATCGGCATGCCCAGTTCGGCCAGCTTGCGGGTGACGGGAAGTTCTTCACCGCGGCGGATGCGCCCGGCAAGCCGCGTGACCACCGCGCCGCCCTTGACCGCAATGCAGGAATCGCGCGTGTAGCAGGACTTCAGCCGCCCATCGGAGACGCCGTCGAGATAGACCACCTGCGCGCCCTCCGCCTTGAGCGCTTTCGCCAGGGCGTCGTGCTGCACCTGCATCTCCTCGAGCGGGGGGATTGTGTCGCTCTGCCAGTACCAGCCGCGCTCGAGGTCGCCATAGGCACCGATCTCGTCGATGGTCTTGGACGGGTCGATGATTTTCATCTCGTCGCCCGGCCGGTGCATCAGGACGACGCGGATCTGCCCGACATCGTTGTCGCAGCCCCAGCGCTGCCCCCAGACGAATTCCTGTTCGTCCACGGTCTCGAATGCCGGCTCCGGTGAAACCCCGAACATCTTGATGGTCATGTTGTAGCGATGGTTGGCTTCTGCATCCGATGCCATTGAGCGTCTCCCGGTGTTGGCGCAGCGCGCATGTAAGCAACGGTGGGGGAAAAACGCAATGTGTGTGAGGCGCGCCGTGAGCGCTCAAGCGTTATTGTGAGCCGGACACCCGAACCACAGGCGCCCAGGGCTCAACGAAGGCACCGCGCCAGAAGCCGCGCGGACGTGCACGCGCACCCTTGAGAACCTGCCAATAGGCCTTGGGCGCGCCTTCGAGCGGCACCGCCCAGCCGGTATAGACCATGCCTTCGGAAAGATCGTAGCCCCCGGCGCTGCAGCGGTATGTGGGCGTGCCATTCACATCGGCCGCCGGCGAGCAGATGACCGTTGCGCCCGCAGTCAGGTCGAGCAGGCTGGAGCGGGCGATCAGCCCGCAGTCACGCGTCTTGGAATAGAGGATGCACTTCCGGCCCAATTCGGGCGCGACGATGCCGGTCAGCCTGATCTCCCGGCCATCGATCACCAACCGGTTACCGTCGATGACGGTGAAAGTCTTTGAGGTGAGGGGAGCCGCGCTGGCGGCCGATACCATAATGGCAAGAAGGACAAGGCCCGGAATATGCGGTTTCATCATGGCCGCCGATCCTTACTGAGGCGCTTGCACTTCGCCGGTAGAATC
Source organism: Hyphomicrobiales bacterium (assembly GCA_021775615.1). Taxonomy (GTDB): domain Bacteria; phylum Pseudomonadota; class Alphaproteobacteria; order Rhizobiales; family JAJFHB01; genus JAJFHM01. The sequence goes on along the minus strand of JAJFHL010000046.1, from coordinate 530 downwards.
CGCGCCCGGCGTTAGCCGGGCGCGGCGTTCTCACATGCTACTTCCGGTACTCATCGGGAAGGAACATCATCATGTCGTTGTCTTCGTTGGCAACATGGCAGTCGTGACAGAACTTGAGCCCTGCCGCGTTCTTGCCGCCGGTGATGCCGAAGACGGTTCCGTTCGGCATGACCATGGCGTAACGCCAGTCGGCCGTTTCCTTGTTGAACCCGCCGGTCATCTTTTCCATTGTGAACAATGGGCCCGGCGCAATGGTGCCGTTGGGGTTCACCACAAAACTGTCTTTTGCCAGTGTCGAGCCTACAGGCATGCGCTTCACATTCTCGAACTGGCCGTAGGTGTTGGCACCAATACGGTTCGAATAGTTGTTGACGAAGCGCCCGCCATGCGTGTCGGAGGTATAGGAGACCGTCGAGAAACGGGTCCACTTGCCCCACCGTTTCGCGGCCAGAATTCCGGCTTTGCCATAGGCCTGCACCAGCTCCGGTTTCAGGCAGTCATAGGCCGCCTTGATCTCCGCTTCCGTCAAC
>JAJFHL010000045.1 GCA_021775615.1 Hyphomicrobiales bacterium | reverse complement strand
TGGAGCCAAACCGGTTCGCCCGGCAAGGCGCGGTGCGCAGCGCGATGTGGTGCATCGGGCAAGCGCTGCAACGCTGCCGGCGAGCCGGTTTGGCCCACCGAAGGCCGGATTTTCACGCCTCCTGACTGCGTTACGGCCCCCTTGTGGACGGCAAGTCCACGGCGGGACCCGTGCCTGGTCAGCAGACGTGAAAATCCGGTCAAAGCGATTCCGTATAAAGATGAAAGGGTCTAAGCGTTCCGACGTATTTGCAAGCGTGGCCTCATTACTTGGCCTTGATTCCTTCGATCAGCAGATCGAGCTCAATGTTCTCCGCCGCTGGCCCAAGATTGTAGTCCATACCGAAGTCGGCGCGCTTGAGGGTGTAGGAGCCTTCAAATCCGGCACGGTAACCGCCCCACGGATCATCCCCCTCGGCGATCTTCTTGATCTCGAACGAGATTGATTTGGTGACCCCGAGCAATGTCAGGTCGCCGGTCAGCGTGCCGCCATTGGCATCGCCCGCATATCCCGTGCTCTTGAAGGTCGCGGTCGGAAACTTGTCGACGTTGAAAAAGTCGGCGCCACGCAGATGCTTGTCGCGATCGGCCCAGTTGGTGTCCAGGCTCGTCGTATCGATCACGATGCTGATGCCCTGCACGTCCGGTCCGGCGGCCGGATCGTAAGTCATGGTGCCTTCGAACTTGTTGAACCTTCCGGTCAACCAGCTCAAGCCCAGGTGCTTGGTTTTGAAGTTTATCGCCGAATGGGAAAGGTCAACTTTGTACTCTGCGGCATTCGCCACCACGCTGCTCATCGCTGCAAAAACTGCGGCACACATCAGTGTCTTGCCTGCGACTGCAATCCTCTTGCCGCTTACAAACTCCAGATTCATTGACTCACTCCACTCTGTTGCTGGGCAGATGTCCGCGCACTTGGGTTCAAGCGTCGCGTAGGGCGACCCGAATAACACATCTTTTTCAACGGGGACATGACGAAAAGCAGTCTGCGAATTGAGGTTGCAGTATTCAGAACCACATTCCTGAATTGATCAGCGGGACGGGCCGGGACGGCGAACATCAGTGCATGCGCCCGTGTGGTAAGACACGGCATATGCACGTTTTTTGACGTCACTTTCTGGCGAAAATACAGCGTCGGAGGGCGGCATCATCCGTGCGCTGAAAATCTGTCGCGCCAACACGGTGAAAAGACTGGTCTAGCGCGCGTATTTGCGAAACTCCGGCTTGCGCTTTTCCTGGAAGGCGCGCACGCCTTCTTTGGATTCCTCGGTTTCGTAGTAGAGCTTGAGCGCATACATGCCCATGCCGGCAATACCGCGCTGGTGTTCGGTGTCCATGTTGAAGGAGCGCTTGGCGATGGCGATCGCGGTCGGGCTCTTTTCCATGATCTCGGCGCACCACTTGTCGACCTCCGCATCGAGATCGTCCGCCGGCACCACCGTGTTCACCAGTCCCATTTCGAGCGCCTCGTGCGCCGGGTAACGCCGGCACAGATACCACATTTCGCGCGCCTTCTTTTCACCGACGACACGGGCCAGGAAGGCGGTGCCAAAGCCCGGATCGACCGAGCCGACCTTGGGTCCGGCCTGGGCGAAGACGGCATTTTCCGAGGCAATGGTGAAATCGCAGATGGTGCACAACACGTTGCCGCCGCCGACCGCATATCCCTGCACCCTGGCGATCACCGGTTTGGGGACATCGCGAATGGCGCTGTGCAGCTCCTCCATCGGCAGCCCGATGGTGCCGCGGCCGTCATACTGCGCGTCATGGGACGACTGGTCGCCGCCCGTGCAGAACGCACGGTCGCCGGCGCCCGCAAGAACGAGGACACCAATGGAATTGTCGTAGCCGGCCTTGTTGATGGCGTGAATCAGCTCGTCGCAGGTCTGGCCGCGAAAGGCGTTCATCTTGTCTGGACGGTTGATCGTGATCCAGGCCGCCCCGTCCCGCACGTCAAAGAGGATGTCCTGATATTCCATCATCTGTTTCCTTCAACCGTTCATGGTGAGACCGCCGGAAACGCTCAGCACCTGTCCGGTGACATAGGATGCTTCGTCGCTGGCGAAAAACAGGATAGCGCCCGGCAGATCGTCGGGTTGCCCGATGCGTCCAAGCGGAATTGAGCGCTCAAAGGCCTGAACCAGCTTCTCCGGATTGCCGGCGCCCTGCTTGTAGCCGTCGAACAGCGCCGTGTCCGTCGGACCGGGGCACACCACGTTGACGGTGACACCGTGACGGGCATGTTCGCGGGCGACCGTCTTGGAGAACGCAACCAGACCGCCTTTACAGGCGGCGTACACCGCCTCTCCCGAAGAGCCGACACGGGCAGCGTCGGACGCGATGTTGACGATGCGTCCCCCGCGGCGCTCAATCATGTCCGGCAGGATCGCACTATGCATATGAAGGGCGCCGACCAGATTGATCGAAATGATCTTGCCCCAGAGCTCTGCATCGGTGTCGATGAACGGCCGGAACACGTCCCATCCGGCGTTGTTGACCAGAACATCAACCGGGCCGAAGGCATCGCGCACCGACCCAACCGCCTTGTCGACGCCGGCGCGATCCGTGATGTCGCAGACGAATGCCTGAGCCGCACCTCCCTCGCCTTCGATGCTATCGACAACCGACTGCGCCGCATCGCCGTCGACATCGAACACCGCGACCTTGGAACCGGCCGCGGCAAACCGCCTGCTTGTCGCCCCGCCAATGCCGCCACCGCCACCGGTGACGACCACCACCTTGCCATCGAGTCCCCTCATCCCACACTCCTCACATTTGCCGTCAGTGCGCAGCAACAAGCGAAGCTGCACCTGCGCCAGCGTCCCCGAAACCGACGCCAGACTCTAGTCGGTGGTATTTGCACGTCCTTGACCCTTGTCAATTGACCGTCCACCCGCCTCGATGAGCTTGTGCATGGTCGACAGGGTGATCGAATTGAGGGTCGCGCGGGTCAATTCGTCAATTTCCCCGAGCACGGTTTGAAGCGCGGCGGCCTCCGGAGTTACGGCGCCTTCGTTGCCTCCCGCGTCCCGGCCGCCGACGGATTCGAAGAGCTCGATCACATCGAGCAACGTGGTTCGCTTGGCGTTCCCCGAAAACACATAACCGCCACCGGCGCCACGGACCGAGCGCACCAGACCGGCCCGGCCGAGCGTGTGCAGGACCTTGGAAAGATGATGCGTGGATATACCGAACTTGTCGCCGATTTCGGCCGCCGAGAGCTGCTGCTCGGGATCGGCGGAAAGCTCGAGAACCGCGTATATGGCGAGCCGGCTGGCGGTCTGCAATTTCATCGCCGGTCCTTCATGTGAGGTCTTTCTCAAGCTGCAGATAGGGGCCGGCCATCAGCCCGTGAGCGCGGAAGAACGACATGAGGAGGTGATTGTCGCGCGAGGTCATGGTTCTGAGTCGATGAACGCCAGCCTGTCGGAACCGGTCGCAGATCTGGTCGAGCAGCGCCGAGCCGACACTTTCCTCGCGTTCATCGGGATCGACAGAGATCGCAAAGACCCAGCCGCACGGTTCGGAGCCAAATTCCCAGGCGCGGATTTCGCCGACGACGAAGCCGACCACCCGCCCCGCCGTTTCGGCGACATAGAAGAAGCGCTGGTCGGGCTTCCGCGTCCTGTAGCGCTCGAACAAGTCGTTGAGATAGTCGCGTTTTGAAATTCCTGTTATGCGCTCGTCCAGTGCAATCACCTGATCGAGGTCCCCGAATTCGGCGGGCCGGATCTCAAAATTTCTCGCGGTTTCAGACATTTCAACCGACCTCGGCGGATCTTTCCCGCCGACCGCAAAGGCGGCGATCCAAGATATTGGTAAACCGGTACCAGTTTCTCACAAACCGTCACGGCGGAGCAATTCAAATAACCGTATGAGCCCCTCATAGGGCGCGGCACACACAGGTCTGCGACACAAAGGCACTGGATGGGTTCATTAATAAGTATTATCGTACTTAAATATTGTTTTATGCACCCCAGGCCTTCCCTGCTGGACAGAAAGCGGAGAGAGTTGCGATGAAGGACACACTCAAGACAGGCCTGAAGACCGTCCGAAGCTTTACCATCGACCGGGGTCGAACCATCGACTTCCTCGGAAACGCGGCCGACACCAGTGCAATGGTCTACGCAACGCCGGCTCTCATCCAGGATATCGAGCAGACCTGCCGGGACTTCCTTCTTGAGCATCTCGAAGACGGTGAGGATACGCTCGGCACAGAGGTCAACATCAAGCATCTGGCGCCGACATTGCTCGGCATGTCCGTGGAAGTCAGCGCCGAGATCTCAGAATTCAAAGGTCGCGCCGTATCGCTCACAATCACCGCGCGGGACCCGGTCGACGATGTCGTGGCCAGCGGGACCCATGAACGCTTTGTGATTGATATCGGCAAGACGCTCGATCGTCTCAAACAGAAGGCGGACGCTTTCGCGCAGACCTCATGACCGAACCCGCCCATACGCCGACCCGCAAGCTCCCGACCTATTGCTACCAGTGCGTCGCCGGCCCCGACCTCCTGAAGGTTAAGGTCGAGAACGGGGTTGCCACCGAAGTCGAGCCCAATTTCGACGCCGCCGAGGTGCATCCCGGCGGCGGCAAGATCTGCGTCAAGGCGTATGGTCTCGTCCAGAAGACATACAACCCGCACCGCGTCCTCACGCCGATGCGCCGGACCAACCCGAAGAAGGGCCGCAAAGAAGATCCCGGATTCGTGCCCATTTCATGGGACGTGGCATTGGGCGACATCGCCGGCAAACTCAACGGTATTCGCGAAAGCGGGCTCACTGATGCGTCCGGCTACCCGCGCGTCGCCGCCAGTTTCGGCGGCGGCGGCACGCCGCAGGCCTATATGGGTACATTTCCGGCTTTTCTCGCCGCCTGGGGTCCGGTCGACTTCGGTCTCGGCAGCGGCCAGGGCGTCAAGTGCTATCACTCCGAGCATCTCTATGGAGAGTTCTGGCACCGGGCCTTCACCGTCGGCTCGGACACGCCGCTGACCCGCTATCTGGTCTCGTTCGGCTCGAATGTCGAAGCATCGGGCGGGGTCTGCGGGGTGTGGCGGCATGCCGAGGCCCGGGTGCGCGGACTGAAGCGCGTCCAGGTAGAACCGGCGCTTTCGATCACCGGCGCCTGTTCGGCTGAATGGGTGCCGATCCGTCCCAAGACCGATGCCGCCTTTCTGTTCGCCATGCTGCATGTCCTCTTGCACGAACATCCACGCAATGCCCTTGATGTGGAGTTCCTGCTCGGCAACACGGCATCGACCTACCTCGTCGGGCCCAACGGCTATTATCTGAGGCATCCTGATACCAGACAGCCATTGCTGTGGGACCGCCGCTCGGGCGGCGCGGTACCGTTTGACGATGAAGACGCCCAAGCCGAGATTGAAGGCCGCTTCGATGTACCCGGCATCGAAATCGGACCCGACGAGAAGGTCTGGTCGCACCCGTCCTGCAAAGCCAAGACGGGGTTCACCCTGCTGTGCGAGCATGTGCTCGCCTATACGCCCGAATGGGCCGCCCGGATCTGCGATGTCCCCGCGTCAACCATCCGCCGGGTTGCCTGCGAATTTCTTGAGCATGCCGCGATCGGCGAGACCATCGAAGTCGACGGCGCGACGCTGCCGTTCCGGCCGGTCGCGATCACCCTTGGCAAGACCGTCAACAATGGCTGGGGCGGTTACGAATGCTGCTGGGCACGAACCGTGCTGTCGGCGCTTGTCGGTGCCCTCGAGGTGCCGGGCGGCACACTTGGCACGACGGTCAGGCTCAACCGCCCGGCGGACGACCGGCTCGACAGCGTGGCACCGGGCCCGGACGGCTTCATGGCCTATCCGTTCAATCCGACCGATGCAAAGAACTGGCGCGCATCGCCCAAGATCCGCAATGCCTATGACACCCTGGTGCCGCTCGCCGCCGATACGCCGTGGAGCCAGGCGCTTGGGCCAACCCACCTTGCCTGGCTGTTCCAGGACAATCCGCCGGACAACCTGCCCCGGCCCACTTTGCCCGATGTCTGGTTTCTCTATCGCACAAACCCGGCAATCTCGAGCTGGGATGCTCCCGGCGTTGCCGAGAAGATGGCCGCATTCCCGTTCGTCGTGGCGTTCGCCTATACGATGGATGAATCGAACCACATGGCCGACATCCTCCTTCCCGAATGCACCGATCTGGAAAGCACCCAGCTGCTGCGCATCGGCGGCACAAAATATATCGAGCAGTTCTGGCGCTATCAGGGCTTTGCCCTGCGCCAGTCGGCGGTCGAGGGCCGAGGCGAGGCGCGCGATTTCACCGAAATCGCCACCGAGCTCGCCCAGCGCACCGGGCTCCTTGAAACCTATAACGACAAGATCAACAGGGGTGCGGTCGGAGTTAAACTTTCCGGTGAGCGCTATGACTTTGGCCTTGCAGCCGACCGGCGTCATGGCAGCGACGACATCTGGGACGCTGTTTGCCGCGCCGCCAGCGCGGAGCTGACCGGTGGTGAAAGCACCGATGGCCTCGCCTGGTATCGCGAAAACGGGTTCAAGGTCGAGCCGTTCCCGCAGACCAAATGGTATCTGCTGCCGAAGCTGCAGGAAATGGGCCTTCGCTTCGAGCTGCCCTATCAGGAGCGTCTGAAACGCATCGGCGCCGAACTCGCGAACCGGCTCCACGAGAACGGCATCGAGTGGTGGGATACGCAACTCAAGGAGTATCAGGCGCTACCGGCCTGGAAGGACTTCCCCGCCCTGTGGTCGGACGGCGATTCCGAGCTCAAAGGTGACGAGGCGCAGCACTTCTGGCTTCTGACGTCGCGCAGCATGCAATATGCCTGGGGCGGCAACGCCGCAATTCAGCTCGCCAATGAAACCGCCCGGAACATCTCCGGCCATGACGGCATCATCGTCAACCGGGGCAAGGCCGGCGAACTGGGTATCGCCGACGGCGACGTCATCGAAGTGCGTTCCGAGCTGCGCGCCACCCGCGGCCGCGCCGTCCTGCGCGAGGGGATCCGCCCCGACACCATCCTCATGATCGGCCAGTTCGACCACTGGAAGACACCGTTTGCCAGGGACCTGAAAATGCCGAGCATGAACACGGTGACGCCCATGTCGCTCAAACTCACTGACGCGACCGGATCCGGAGCCGACCTTGTACGGGTCAGCGTTTCGAGACTGGAGGCGGCCTCATGACCCGCTACGTCATGGTTGCCGATCTGAGGCGTTGCGTCGGGTGCCAGACCTGCACCGCCGCATGCCGCACCGCCAACGGCACGCCGCCGGGAGTGCAGTGGCGCCGGGTGCTCGATATGGAAATCGGCACCTATCCGGACGTCCGCCGAACCTTCGTGCCGGTGGGCTGCATGCATTGCGAGGACCCGCCCTGCATGCAGGTGTGCCCGTCAACCGCCACCCGAAAGCGCGATGACGGCATCGTCACCATCGACTACGACCTGTGCATCGGCTGCGCCTATTGCGCCGTCGCCTGCCCGTACCAGGCACGCTACAAGGTGGAGCGTGAGAACTACGCCTATGACGGGGAACCGATGGCGTCCGAGGTGGCGAAACGCGATCCGGACCGCATCGGTGTTTCGACAAAGTGCACATTCTGCGTCGATCGCATCGATGCCGGCATCGACAACGGTCTGACGCCGGGCGAAGATCCTGAAGCCACTCCCGTTTGCGTCAATTCCTGCATTGCCGGCGCATTGCACTTCGGCGATGTCGAGGATCCCGGCAGCAACGTGTCCCGGCTGCTTGCCGAAAACCATTTCTTCCGTATGCATGAGGAACTCGGCACCGGGCCCAGTATCTACTATCTGTGGGACCGCGCATGATCGCCATCGCACCAGCCGTGCAGCACAACTGGGATTGGCGCGCCGCCGGCAATTTCGTCTGTGGTGGCACCGGCTCGGGACTGCTGGCCATGGCCGCCGGCGCCGCATGGCTCGGAGAACCACTTTTTGAGGTTGCGGCCATTGCCGCGCTCGCCATTATTGGGCTGGGGCTCTTTCTCGTGTGGCTGGAAATCGGCCGTCCGTGGCGCTTCGCCAATGTGTTCCGCAACCCGGCGACCTCATGGATGAGCCGGGAGGCCTGGGCAGCGGCCCTGCTGTTCCCGGTGGGCGCGCTCGGCGCCGTCACGGGCTCGCCCGTGTTGATATCGATCGCAGCGGCGCTCGCCATGGTCTTCCTGTTCTGTCAGGCCCGGATGCTGCATGCCGCGAAGGGCATTCCGGCCTGGCGAGACGCGGCCGTCGTGCCCCTCGTCAACGCAACCGGTCTCACCGAGGGCGGCGGCCTGCTGCTCGCCGCCGCGGCGATGACCGGCGGTGCACCGAACTGGCTGTCCATAACAGTTCTGATCCTCGTCATCTGGCGCGGCGTCCTGATGCTGGTCTACGTCTACCGTTTGCGCGGCCGGAAACTGCCGATCGCAGCGCGCGGCAGCCTCGCATCCATGGCGTTGCTGGTCGTGATGGCCGGCAGCCTGCTTCCCGCGGCGCTTTTGATCACAACCGTGCCGGACTGGGCCCAAGCGTTGGGCGGCCTTCTGGCCGCGGGCGCCGGCTGGTACTTCAAGTACGTTCTCGTCTGCCGCCTCGCCTTTACCCAAGGATTTGCGATCGAACACAGTCCAACACGCGGCAGGTCGCCGGCCGGACCTGGCGCCCGCCCGGGATGGGCCCGATAGACTCACTGGAAGGGAGACACAAGACCATGGCACCAGACAAAACCGGAACGCCTTCGTCGGACTGCCGATCCGCCCTCACCGTCAGGCCGCTGGAAGCAGGAGACCTCGACGCTGTGGTGACCATCGACACGGCGCTGACAGGCCGCTCGCGGCATGGCTTTTTCGAGCGCCGGCTGGAGGCGGCCCTCAAGCAGCCGAAAGATTTCATCTATGTCGGCGCCTGCATTGCCGGCGAACTCAAGGGATACGTTCTGGTGCGCGTGCTTGGCGGCGAGTTCGGTCATGACGCCTCCGCCATGCTCGATGCCATCGGCGTCGACCCGGACTCAACCGGCGCTGGCCTGGGCCAGGCCCTGCTTTCGGGGGTCGATGATGTGCTGCGCCACAAGGGCGTCACCGAGCTTCAGACCGAAACCGAATGGACCAACGCAAACCTCCTCGGCTTTTTCGCCCATGCCGGCTTCGAACGCGCACCACGGCTGGTGCTGAAGCGCGGCGTCGGCGCGGATCTCGACTGGTAACGCAGCAAGGGACATCCATCATGACAGCCACGACCTCCCCACAGATCCCGCAACGTGCCGACGATCCCGTCGAAATCGACTATAGCGATCAACAATCGGACGACTTCGACGCACTCGCCCGTGACAGGGTCCCGGTCAGATCGATGACCGCCGGCGATCTGAAGGCGCTGATCGCCATCGACCGGAGGATCACCGGGCACGACCGGACCGGCTATTACCAACGCAAGCTGGCCGAGAGCATGGACGAATCCGCCGTGCGCGTGTCGCTGGTCGCCGAAATGGACGGGCGGCCGGCCGGGTTCATCATGGCAAGAGTTGATTTCGGCGAATTCGGCCGCGCCGAACCGGAGGCCGTCATCGACACCATCGGCGTCGATCCCGACTACACCCAGCGGGACATCGGCAGGGCGATGCTGTCGCAACTGCTTACCAACCTGCGCTCGCTGCAGGTCGAAGGCGTGCGCACCGAAGTCCGCTGGAACGATTTCGGTCTGCTTGCGTTTCTGGACCATTGCGGCTTCGTGCCCGCCCAGCGCATCGCGTTTCGGCGCGCGGTTGCAACGTCTTGAGCCGCCCGCTCGCCGCAAGCCATCGGAAAGGCCGTCCTCTCCTGAGCGCCATTCTTCTGCTGGCGCTGTCGATCCTTGCGACCGAACTCCGCGCTCAGGCGAGCCATCCGATGGACGCGCTCACCTACCCGGAGGTGCGCGAGGTGGTTCGCCTGGTCCGATCGGCCGGCCTCAGCGACGAACGCACACTTTACCCGGTCATTACCCTGAAAGAGATGGCGAAGAAGG
>JAJFHL010000044.1 GCA_021775615.1 Hyphomicrobiales bacterium | reverse complement strand
CGCTCACCAAGACGTCCGATGCGCGCCGCGCCATGCTCACTCTCCCGAAGACTTAAAAAACCAAGGCACCCGCTCTAAAGGACCCGGTGGCATTAGGCAACACGCTTGGCGGCCGGGCGCATCAAATGATGGTCTGGCGCCGGTGAACCGCTATAGTTCGCGGTCAAACAGGGTCTGAGGAATTTCGCAATGTCGAACAGCAAGAGCGTCTCGCGCGCCATCATCGTCACCGGCTCATCGAGCGGTATCGGCGCGGCGCTCGCCCGACAACTGGCAGAGCCCGGAACCGGCCTCGTCATCCACGCCCGCCACAACCGCGACGGCTGCGATGAGGTCGCCGCCGAGTGTGGGGAGCGCGGGGCGGAAACCGCAATTGTGCTCGGCGACATAGGCGATGCGCAGACGTCGAACGATCTCGTGCAGACAGCGGAAGAGAGTTTTGGCCGCCTCGACGGCATCGTCGCAAATGCCGGGCTGCCGATCCTCAAAAGCTTTCAGGAGTCGAGCCGGGAAGACCTCGACTATGCGCTCGGCGCCAACCTGTCCGGCTTTTTCGAACTGGCAACGGCGGCACTGCCGCACCTGCGCAAGTCCGACTGTCCGCGCATCGTCGCCATCGGTTCATTGAACGCCCATGTCTTCACCCCGGGCTTCATCAATTTTCCCATCTCGGGCGCCTCCAAGGGCGGCCTCGAGGCCATGGTCAAGGGGCTGGCGCTTGAGCTTGCGCCTGAAGAGATCCCGGTCAATTGCGTGGTGCCGGGCCTCATTGAAAAGGACCAGGGTACCGGCGACGGCCTCGACCCGGAAAGGGCCGCCCGCATGCGCGCCCATCTGCCCATGGGCCGCCTCGGCAAACCGGACGAAGTCGCCGCCGCCATCGTCTTCTTGCTGTCCCCGGCCGCCAGCTACATCACCGGCGAATGCCTCGGCGTCGGCGGCGGCGTGATGATGTGAGGGCATGATGAGACTGGGCTTCCTGTTCCCGCCCTGCGGCGGCGAGGATGAACTCTACGTGCACGGCGAGGCTATGGGCGACGACGTGCGCGTCCTGCTCATGGGCACCCGCATCTTCGGTGGTGACGAGGAGCATGCGCCGGAACATCTCAGCCGCACCGGCGGACTGGCACATCTTGGCATGCATGCGGAAGTCATGGCGCGGATGAAGCCCGATGCGGTGATCTGGGCCTGCACCAGCGGCAGCTTCATCGACGGGCTGGAGCACGCCGAAGCGCAGGCGCGCACCATTGCGGGCATCACCGGGGTGGCGGCGTCCAGCACATCGCTGGCTTTTGTTGATGCGCTGCGTCACCTGGGCGTGTCGAAGGTTGCCCTGCTGGCCAGCTATCCAGAGCCTGCGGCGAAAGCCTTTGACCGGTTCCTCGGAGAATGCGGCATCGAGGTTGCCGACATCGAATGGCTGTCGGCAGCGTCTGGACCGGCCGCCGCCGCCCTTGGCTCCGAGCGTCTCACAGAAGCCGCCAGGAAACTGAATGTGCCGCCCGGCGGCGCCATCCTCATCCCCGACACCGCCATGCCGTCCATGTATCTGATCGAGCCCCTGGAGGCGGAACTGGGCGTGCCTGTCCTGACGTCAAATCAGGTTTCGCTGTGGCAGGCGGCGCGCCTGGCCGAAGGTGCTTGCAAGCGGTCCGGGCTCGGAAAGCTGTTCGCCGGTTAGCCGCCCGCGAACCCGATCACCGCATCCAGAAAGTCGTCCGGCCTGGTCTGTGGATAGAAATGCCCGCCTTCGGACAGCAGCCTCAGTTCGGACCCAGGGATCAGCCCGGCGAGTTCTTCCGACAGGTAGGGCGGAGTGACGATGTCGTCTTGAGCGCAGATCACCAGGCAGGGCGCTGTGATCTGCGCCACCTGGGCGCGTCGGTCGAACGCCATGATGGCGTCGAGACGGCTTGCGGCGCAGTGCAGGTCGGGCACCCGCTCTTCGATGAATTCAGGCGTCATGGCGGCGAGTTCTGCCGGGTGATCGCGGTACCATGCCGGCGGCTTGGCGGCGAAAAGGATGGAGCGCAGGTAGTCCTCGCGGCCGACCTCGAGCAACAGGTGCTTGCGCCAGGTGAAGAAGAGATCGAAATAGGCATCCTTGCCGGCCCATGTGGCGCTCAGGACAACCCGGTCGAGACGGTCCGGGTGGTCGATGGCGAGCGTCTGGCCAATGGCGCCACCGGTGGAGTGGCCGGCAAAATGCACCTTCTCGAGCTCCAGATGATCGATCAGTTGCAGGGCATCGTCGGCCATCTGGTCCACCGAATAGGCGATCTGCGAGTGCGCGCTGCGCCCGGTGCCCCGGTGATCATGCAGGATCAGGGTGAAGCGGCCGGCAAGCGCCTCCACATGCTGCGCCCAGAAGGCGGCGGTGCCCGAAAGCCCGGTCACAAGGAGCAACGGCGGCCCGGAGCCGTGAGATTCGTAATGAAGGCTCTCGCCGTCGTTCAACTGGAGTGATGGCATAAGGTCTCCGCCGGAGTGTCGGTGTGTTCTATTTTTGCTTCATCGTGCCCGTCGGCTCATGCGCTTCGCGGCCGAATTTTCGTATGAACCAAGTCTGGCAGAATGTCGTGAAGGCGTCCATCAGCCGTGTCGGCCGGGTTTGCGCCAGCCGGGCAAGGCAGATCACGCTGGTGGCCGCGTCGTGGGACAGGGGACGCGCCTCGATGCGGCAGCCGTCGTAGGTGTGGTCGCCATGCGGCCGGGTCACCAGGAGCGAATATCCCAGCCCCTGGCCGACCAGGCCACGGACCATTTCCAGCGATGCGGAACTGAACGCCACATTGGGTTCCAGCCCTGCCTTGTGGAACAGGCCGGTGAAATAGTCCCGGCTCGGTGGCACGTCGAGCAGCACCAGCGGCTCGTCTCTTAGATCGTCGAGCGTGAGGGCGCTCCGTTCGGCAAGTCTGTGCCCTTCCGGCAGCAGCACATAGGGTTCGAATGCGGAGAGTTCGACGCGCGTGATGATATCCGGCAGGTCGAGGTCGTAGAGCAGGGCAAGCTCGAAGCGGCCCGACTTCAGCCCCTCCACGAGTTCGTTCTGGGTCTCCTCATGAAGCGAAATCGAGACGCCGGAA
>JAJFHL010000043.1 GCA_021775615.1 Hyphomicrobiales bacterium | reverse complement strand
AGCGCTTAGGTGCTGCCGGTTCGTTTCCGGGAAGGTTGTAGTCTCAAGCCCTCTCAATTTCTTTCTGCCGCGCTCTAGATCGCTTCACGTTCACACGGAATCGCTTTGACCGGGACTTCGCGTCTACTGGCGAGGCACGGTTCCCGCCGTGGACTTGCCGTCCACAAGGTGGCCGTAACGCAGTCCAGAAGGCGCGAAATCCCGGCCTTCGGTGGGCCAAATCGGTCCTCCGGCCACGTTGCGGCGCTTGCGCGATGCACCACATCGCGCTGCGCACCGCGCCTTACCGGACGAACCGATTTGGCGCCATCAAACGTTTCCGTGTGAACGTGAAACGATCTAGACCCTTTCCTCTTTTTACGGAATCGCTTGACCGGTTTTTCACGTCTTCTGCCAAGGCACGGTCCGCGCCGTGGCCTCACCGACCACAAGCGGGCCATAACGCAGCTCAGAGGGCGTGAAAAGTCGGCCTTCGGTGGGCCATATCGGCCCGTCGGCGGCGTTGCGGCGCTTGCCCGATGCACCGCATCGAACGGCGCACCGCGCCTTGCCGAGCGAACCAATTTGGCGCCATCAAGCGTTTCCGTAAAAAGAGGAAAGGGTCTAGGCGGCGGGCTCCTCCACACCGGACTGCCCGCCGGCGAGTGCCGGATCAAACATCGCGATCTGGGTGCGCGCAATGCGCCGGACTGTCTTGAAAATGTCGTCGAGCAGTTCGATCAGTTCGATCTCGCGGGCATAGGTCATCAGGCGCCTGGGCTCATCCGCCTGCAACCGGGCAATCTCGTGGCGGGTGATGTTCTCGACCCTCTCGGCCAGGTCCTGCTTCATCGCGCGAACCGCGACGGCGCGCGAGTGGTCTTCGGTGTCGAGGGCACCGATGGCCTCGTCCAGCGCCTCCAATACCTTGCGGTGGAGATCGGCAATGGCGCGGGCGGTCGGCTCGCTGATAATGACACCGTCGTCCAGGCGTTTTTTCGACGAGGTGACCAGGCCCGTGGCAACCCGATCGCCGATGTTCTCCAGATCATTTGCGATCTTGATCAGGGCCATCAGCAGGTCGGACTGCTCCGCGGAGAGATTGCCGAGACTGACATTGCGCAGATAGCCGACAATGTGGCGGTGCAGCGCGTCGATCGGCCGGTCCATATCCTTCAAACGGTCAAGATCAAGGCGCGAACCCGAAGTGGCGGCCGGAATCACCGCGTCGAGCATGTCGCGCACCAGCCCGCCAAGCCGCACGATTTCGTGCCTTACGGCATCGAGCGCAATGACCGGCGTTCCAATCAGCTGATCGTCGATGAACCGCGGAGCTGAATGATCCGCCTCCGCCAGAGGCCGGTCCGGAACGAGCCATTCGACCAGCCGTGTGATCTGCGATGTGAATCCGATGAACAGGGCGGCGTTCGCGACATTGAAAACGGTGTGAATGTTGGCGATCTGGCGCGGGATTTCAGCCGCCGTCCTGTTAAGCCCGCCCAACTCGGGATGCATTGGAGAGATGAGCCGCGCCAGATCGGCAAGCTGGCTCACCAGCCCGATCCAGATCACCACGCCCACCACATTGAACAGGATGTGCACGAGGGCGGTGCGGACCGCTTCGCGCGGCTTGCCGATGGACGCCAGTGCCGCGGTCACACAGGTGCCTATATTGGCCCCCAGCGCCAGCGCGATTGCGGCTTCAAGTCCGATCAACCCCTGCCCGGCCATGACGATCAGGATGCCGGTGGTCGCCGACGACGACTGAACAAGCGCGGTGAACCCCGCTCCGACCAGGGCCGCCAGTGCCGGATGATCAAGCGTCTGCATGAAGTCGAGAAACGGTTGGAAGCTGCGCAGCGGCCGCATGGCATCGCTCATGATACTCATGCCGAAGAAGACGAGGCCGAGGCCGAGCACGATCCGGCCGTATTGGCGCCATTCCTCCCGTCCGGCCACCAGCGAGACGAAGAATCCAACGGCAAGCAGCGGCAGGGCAATCTTGGTCACCTTGAAGGCCAGCACCTGGGCTGTGACCGTGGTGCCGATGTTTGCGCCCAGGATGACGGCGACGCTCTGGGACGTGGACATCAGCCCCGCAGAGATGAAGCCGACGAGCAACACCGTCGTGATCGAAGACGACTGGATGATCGCCGTCACCGAGGCTCCCGTCACCACACCCACCAGTCTGTTGCCGGTCATCCTTGCCAGCATGGTTTTCATGTGATCGCCGGCCACCCTTTTCAGGGCCCGTGTCATGATGTCCATACCGAACAGGAACAGGGCAAGGCCCCCCACCAGGCCGGTCGACAGTGCAAACCCGTCAAGCTCGCCGTTCATCCGGAAACCTCGTGTTCCGGCGCCTTCACGACGACCACCGGAACCTTGCAGATCTGCACGACCCGTTCCGCCACGGAACCCAACAGGATCGAACTGAGCCCTGTTCGGCCGCGGCTGCCCACCACGACAAGACGTGCATCGGCCTCACCGGCAACTTCAACGATGCGGCCGGCGGGCAGCCCGGAGACCAGCTTGACCTGCGCCGATGCCAGAGCGGGCAGGTGCGGATGATCCGCTTTTGCCGTGGCCAGGAAGCGCTCCATCATGTCTTCGGCAATGTCGACCATCGGGCGCAGCCACTTTTCGTCCGGTTTGTGATAGAAACCCGGACTTGCCGCAGGGTCGTGCACAACATGCAGAATCATCAGCGGCGCGCCCTCAAGCCCGGCCTGCCGCGCCGCCCACTCCAGGGCCAACCTGGAGTCTTCGGAAAAATCCACGGCCGCGACGACCGGCCCATCCATATGTGGCGCGGGCTCGGTCACGGCAACATGATCCCCCTGATCATGAAAAAGAACATGGCGGCAAGGATGCCGGCCACCGGCACCGTGATCAGCCACGCCGCCACGATCCGCAGCAGGAGCGAGCGCTTGACCAGTTCGAGCCGGTGGATCCGGCCCAGTCCCTTGCGCTCCCCCTTGAACAGGAGCTTTTCGCCGTTCTGCTGCTTGAGCTGGCGCAGCATGTCGCCCTTCGCGGTTACGTTTGCCGCCTCGAAGCGGTCCAGAAACGCCTCGACCGCTTCAGGACTGTCTTCGCTGTGATGCGCGCGGATCTCTTCCACCATTCGCGCATAGTTCACCTTGAGGTACTCGCGCAGGAAACCGACGCCGAACACGCCGCCGACCGCGATGTGGGTGGAACTCACCGGCAGGCCAAGTTGCGAGGCGACGATCACCGTAATCGCCGCCGCCATGGCGATGCAGAAGGCGCGCATCTTGTCCAGTTCGGTGATCTCCGATCCGACCGTGCGGATCAGCTTCGGGCCATAGAGCGCCAGCCCCAGAGCAATGCCGATCGCGCCGACCAGGAGCACCCAGGCCGGGATCGCCGTCTTGGTCACAACCCCGCCGCCGACGATCGCCTCATTGATGCCGGCCAGAGGGCCGACCGCATTGGCGACGTCGTTGGCGCCATGGGCAAAGCTCAGGAGAGCGGCGGCAAAGATCAGAGGGATTGTGAAGAGCTCGTTGACGCTCTCTTTATGATTGGCAAGCCGGTTCGACAATCTGAGAGCATAGGGACGAACGATCAGATAAATGACGCCGCCCACTCCCAGCCCGACGACAGAAGCGGTGATGAACGAGACCTGCCAGATATGCTTCATGCCCTTGAGCATGAGATAGGTTCCGAACGCCCAGGCCATGACGGCAACCAGCAGCGGCACGACGCGCTTCGCCGAAGTCATGACATCGTCCCGGTAGGTGACGGTCCGCTTGATCAGGTAGAGGAAGCCGGCGGCGATCAGACCGCCAAGCAGCGGCGAGATCACCCAGCTCGCGACAATCTTGCCGACCTGCGCCCAATCGGCGATACCCCAGCCGCCGGCCGCAATGCCGGCTCCCAGAACACCGCCGACAATCGCGTGCGTGGTCGAAACCGGCGCGCCCAGCGCTGTTGCAAGGTTAAGCCACAGGGCGGCCGCGAGCAGTGCCGCAATCATCAACCAGATGAAGGTGTCGCGGTTCGCGATCAGATCGGGATCAATAATGCCCTTCTTGATGGTCCCAACCACGTCTCCGCCCGCAATCAGCGCCCCGCTGGCCTCGAACAGGGCGGCAATTGCAATTGCCCCAACCAGGGTTATGGCGTGCGAGCCGACCGCCGGTCCAACATTGTTGGCGACATCATTTGCCCCGATGTTCATCGCCATGTAGCCGCCGATCATGGCGGCGATGACCAGCAGAACGCCATCTGTGCCTCCATCGGTGCGCACAATGGTGAACAGCATGATGCCGACAATGAACAGGAGCGCCGCACCGAACCTGAACAGCTCATCCCGGTTGACCTGCGCCGCTTCCTCAATTCTGCTTATCCGTAACATGACAGCACCACATCCCTCCCTTGCGAGCACACGAAACGGGGCTCCCTCCCGGCGATACGCACTGTCACAGAACTGTCATCAAACCGTCATGATCCAGATCAACCCGGGCCGCGATCTGGCGCGCTGTTTGCCAAAGCGCTTCACGTTCATATGGAAATGTTTAATGGCGCCAAAGCGATTCCATATGAACGTGAAACGATCTAGTTTGCCGGTCTGTGGTCGTCTCGGCAGTGGGACGGCGTCACTCGAAACGGAAGCCATGCATCGAACTCTTGCAACAGTCCTGGCGACGATCTTGCTGTTCGCGCAGTTCTCCGGGCCCGGCCGGGCCGACGACATGAGCGATTGCGAGAACGGCCGCGGCAAGGTCGCGGTGCGCGGCTGCACGAAGATCATTGCCGCCGGAACGGCCCGTGGCGAGACTTTGAATGCCAAGAACCTAGCCGTGGCGCATCTTTTCAGGGGCGTCGGCTACCATGCGGTTGGGGACTCCCAGAAGGCGCTGGCGGATCTTGGCAAGGCCCTTCAGCTCAATCCGAAACTTGCCATCGCCTATGTCTCGCGGGGCAATGTCCATCACGCCGCCGCAGACCATGATGCCGCCATCGCCGACTACAACAGGGCCCTGGAGATCAACCCGAGGAACGTCGTCGCCTATGCCAACAGGGGCGTGGTGTACAAAGACCTTGGAGACGTCGACCGTGCGATGGCCGATCTCAACCACGCCATCAAGCTGAAACCCACATTCGCCGGCGCCTATCACAGCCGCGGGCACATCCATCTCGCCGCCGACCGGCTCGAAAAGGCCGTGGCCGACTTCAAGAAGGCCGTTGCGCTGAACCGCAGGGACGGCCGGTTTCATCACAGCCTGGGCGAGGCCTATCTCTATGCCGGAGACGAGGAAAGCGCCATGTCGAGCTGGCGCAGCACCTGCGCCGTGGCCACCCGCGACATGGTGCGCAAGTGGCAGACCAGGCTGCAGTCGTTCAAGTTCTACTCCGGTAAGATCGACGGCCTGTGCGGTGACATGACCATCGAGGCGTTCCGCGATTGTGCGACGCGCAAATGCAGCCTGTGGCCGGTCGTAAAACTCAAGCAGGCGGAACAGTAGCTTCCATGGTGGCGCAATCAGCACCGCAGGTCAGGCATCCCCGGCCGAGCCGGCCTGCTCACGGCGCATGATCACCAGCACACTTGCTATGATCAGCGCCGCGCCGAACAGCGCCGAGAGACTGGGAACATCCCCCCATATCGCATAGCCAAGGGCCGCGGCCACCACCACGCCGGAATACTTCACCGGCGACACCAGGCTGGCATCGGCATAGCGGAAGGCTTCGGTCAGAAGGAACAGCGATACGCCGAAGCACAGACCGGAAAAGGCGAGCAAACCATAGTCCAATGCGCTGAACGGCGTCCACTGCGCGATCGCCGGCGGCAGGGTCGTTACCATCAGGGCGAAGGTCGAGAAGATCAGGATGGACAAGGACGTTTCGCCGGCCACGATGCGGCGTGCCGCCAGATCGCGCATCGCCAGCGTCAGCGCCGCCAGAACCGGCACCAGATACATCCATGTGAAGCCGCCGCCGGTCGGCTCGATCACCAGCACCGCGCCGGCGAACCCCAGAAGGACCGCCCCCCAGCGCCGCCAGCCGACCCGCTCGCCGAGCAGCGGCGCCAGCGCGGTGACGAACAGAGGCGACAGGTAGAAGATAATCGTCGCGATGGCGATCGGAATGAACGACAGCGACCAGATGAAGAGGAACACCGAGGCAACCAGCGGAACGCCGCAGATGAGCTGCGCCGAAAGCGAGTTCCAGCGCGCCGCCTTCCAGCCGCCCTCCCGGTGCACCAGGAAGACAATCGCCGCCAGAGAGAACACCGAGCGTATGAACAGCGCCTGGCTCACCGCATGATCGGTGACGACGAACTTGGTGGCCGCATCGTTGAAGGTGATAAAGGTCGAGCCCGCCAGCATAAGGAGAATCCCGGTCACCGGCTTGTTCACCCGGCGGTCCTGCCCCCCCGGTACGCCGCCGGCAACCTCGTCCCTGTCGTATCTGTTCACCGCATACCCCTTCGCCTCGCCCCTTGATCTGCAATACCATGCCCGTTGACCATGCGACACTTGCACGTTCAGTCAAATGCAAAGCAGTGCTAGAAGATGCGGGTATGAGCGAGAGCTTCGATATCATTTTCGTCGGCGGCGGGCTGGCCAACACGTTCGCTGCGTGCCGCATTGCCGAGCGCCACCCGGACCTGCGCCTCTGCGTCCTCGAGCGCGGACCACGCCTTGGCGCCGAGCATACTTGGTCGTTCCACTCCACCGACCTGACGCCGGCACAGACGCGGTGGATCAAGCCTTTCGTGAAATACGCCTGGGAGCGCCAGGAAGTGCGCTTTCCCGAGTTCACACGCACCCTCGATGTCGGATACAACTCGCTCACGTCGCAGAGCCTGCATGACAACGCCATGGAACGGCTGGGCAGCGCCGTGCGGCTCAATGCCCGCGTCACCACGATCAACGAAAAGAACGTGTTCACCATGGCAGGCGAAGAACTGCGGGCGGACTGTGTCATCGATGGCCGCGGTCTTGCGCAATCCGACGATCTAGCGCTTGGCTATCAGACCTTCCTCGGCCTCGAAGTGCGGCTCGAACAGTCGCACGGACAGGAAAATCCCATCATCATGGACGCCACCGTCGATCAGTTGGACGGCTACCGGTTCGTCTACACTCTGCCGCTCTCCCACGACCGGATCCTGATCGAGGACACCTATTACAACGACACGACGTCGTTCGACGAGGCGGCGATCGAAGCCCGGATCGCGGAGTATGCCGCGTCGCGCGGCTGGACCATCGCCGACATCGAGCGCCGCGAGCACGGCATCCTGCCGATCGTGCTTGCCGGACATATGGAGCGGTTCTGGAATCCAGTCTATGCCTCGATCCCGCGCACCGGCCTGCGCGCCGCCCTGTTCCACCCGGTGACGGGCTATTCCCTGCCGGACGCCGTCCGTCTCGCCGACCTGCTGGCGGAGCAGCCCTCGTTCGAGACCGCACGGACAGCGGCCCTGATCAAGGACCATTCGGTCAGGCACTGGAATGCCCGTGCGTTTTACCGTCTGCTCAACAGGATGCTGTTCATGGCGGCCTCGCCGCGCGAGCGCATCACGGTGCTGCAGCGCTTCTACCGGCTGCCTCAGCCGCTCATTCAGCGCTTCTATGCCGGTCAGTCCACCTTGCGGGACCAGGTGCGGATCCTCGTCGGCAAGCCACCGGTGCGCATCTCGAAGGCCCTGCCCTGTTTGCGCGCCGATAGCGCATGGACCTTTGCCCGGCAGCACACCCCACAGGCCGCCGCAGAGCAAGACTCCGCCGTCTGAATCCTATAAATCACTCACCATGGATGAGATTGTACGCCACAGCCGCGAGCTGATCGAAAAGGGCTCCAAGAGTTTCGCCGGCGCCGCGCGCCTGTTCTCCCCCAGGGTCCGCGACGACGCCTATATGCTCTATGCCTGGTGCCGTCATTGCGATGACGTCATCGACGGCCAGGAGTTGGGCTTCGCCTCGCAATCCATCGACACCTCCTCGATTGACGAGCGCCTGGCCGATCTCAAGACCAAAACCATTGCCGCGGTCAGCGGCAAAGCCGACGAACCGGTGTTCATTGCCCTCGGCCGGGTGGTTTCAAAGCACGATATGGACCTGCGCTATCCCCTTGATCTCCTCGACGGCTTCGCCATGGATGCCCGGGACCACGCCTACCGGTCGCTCGAGGACACGGTGCTCTACTCCTATCACGTCGCCGGAGTGGTTGGCGTCATGATGGCCATTGTCATGGGGGCAACGGACACGCCAACGCTGAACCGGGCCTGTGACCTGGGGATTGCGTTTCAGCTCACCAATATATCGCGCGACGTCATGGAAGATGCCGGCAACGGCCGCTGCTATCTGCCCGCTGACTGGCTGGCGGCCGAGGGCGTGTCCGAGGGCGCGCTTGCCGACCCCGAACACCGAGAGGCGGTGTCGCGGGTGGTCGCCCGCCTCCT
Source organism: Hyphomicrobiales bacterium (assembly GCA_021775615.1). Lineage (GTDB taxonomy): Bacteria > Pseudomonadota > Alphaproteobacteria > Rhizobiales > JAJFHB01 > JAJFHM01. Next base: position 51,667 of record JAJFHL010000043.1, on the reverse strand, counting down.
CGACGAGGCCGACGGCTACTACGCCTCCGCCCGCTACGGCCTTGCAGCCCTGCCCTTCCGGTCGGCCTGGGCCATCGCGGCAGCACTGCGCATCTACCGTGAAATCGGCACCAATGTGCGCGGCCGCGGCGCCCACGCATGGGACAGCCGCGTCATTGTCCCCAAACCGCGCAAACTGACCAGTCTTGCGCTGGCGCTGGCCGATGCCGCGCATGCGCGCTCTCTCGGCCGCACCACGACACCGCCGGCGCGCGACGGGCTTTGGACCAAGCCCGGGCTGGAAGCCTGAACCAGCCGCGGTTCGCCGCCGGGCTGCAAATCATCTCAAAAGCGAAAATAACTTGAATTGGAAAGTTTTTTTCGCTTAAACTTACCTTGTTGCCGGCGGGTGAGGCCGGACAAGGCTCAGTCCCTCCTGTCCCATTTTGCCCTGACTGCAGACTCGGAACGGTGTCTTCGACGAACACCGTGCTGCCGCCACCTTCATTGTCGCCGCGGTCAAACAATGAACATCGAAAAGTCGGACAATTGACAAGTCGGACAGGGGAAATTCAATCATGACTGTGAAAAGACCGACACAGGCTCAAATGGAAGACATCGTCGCCGACCTCGGCATGTCGATGAGTTCCGAGAGGGTGGCCGAATTCCTCGCCGCCATGGAGGGCAATTTCCCGGCCTATGATCTGATCGAGTCGCTGCCGGACGAAAAGCCCGAGGTGAAGTATCCGCGCACACCGGGCCATCGTCCCCTGCCGGAGGACAACCCGCACAATGCCTGGTACGTGAAATCTGAAATCAAGGGCAGCGGCAAGGGCAAGCTCGCCGGCAAGACAGTGGCCGTGAAGGACAACGTCTGCGTCGCCGGCGTTCCCATGATGAACGGCGCATCGACGCTTGAGGGCTACACACCGGACATCGACGCAACGGTCGTCACCCGCATGCTGGATGAAGGCGCGACGATCAAGGGCAAGGCGCACTGCGAGTATTTCTGCCTCTCCGGCGGCAGCCACACCAACGCGACGGGCCCGGTGCACAACCCTCACAAGATGGGATACTCGGCCGGCGGCTCTTCGTCCGGCAGCGCCGTTCTCGCGGCACTCGGCGAGGTCGACATGGCGATAGGCGGCGACCAGGGTGGTTCCATCCGCCTGCCGTCGTCCTTCAGTGGCACCTATGGCATGAAACCGACCCACGGCCTCGTCCCCTATACCGGGGCCATGCCGATCGAGAGCACCATCGATCATCTGGGGCCGATCACCGGCACTGTCGCGGACAACGCTCTTTTGCTTGAAGTTCTGGCCGGAGCGGACGGCCTCGACCCACGGCAATACAGCGTCAAAACCGATGACTACACCAAGGCGCTCGGCAAGGGAGCCGATGGCCTCAAGATCGGTGTCGTCTCGGAAGGCTTCGGGCATGCGAACAGCGAAGCCGATGTCGATGCCAGCGTCAAAGCCGCTGCCGATCGCCTCGCAAAGCTCGGCGCGAAAGTAAGCGATGTATCCATACCCATGCATTTGGCCGGGGCCGCCATATGGACGCCAATCGCCCTGGAAGGCCTGCAATGGCAGATGATGCACGGCAACGCCATGGGCATGAACTGGAAGGGGCTCTACACAACCAGCCTGCTTGACGCTCACGCAAACTGGCGCGACAGAGCCGATGAACTCTCCGACTCCCTCAAGATCTCCATGTTCGTCGGCGAGTATTTCATCCGCCACTATCGCGGCCATTTCTACGCCAAGGCGCAAAATCTCGCCCGCCGGCTGACCGCGGCATATGACGCGGCGCTTGGCGAGTATGATTTGTTGCTGATGCCGACGACGCCGATGAAGGCGACGCCCCTGCCCGAGGCGGATGCGCCGCTCGGGCTCTATCTTCAGCGCGCCTTCGAAATGCTCGCGAACACCGCCCCCTTCGACACAACCGGGCATCCCGCGATGGCAGTGCCCTGCGGCATGAATGACGGTTTGCCCACGAGTGCTATGCTGATCGGCAGGCACTATGACGAGCTGACGATTTATCAGGTTGCAGATGCCTTCGCATCCTCGGCCGACTGGAAGAAAATCTAGAGCGGGATCAGGAAATGTGGATACCGGTTTTCCGTCCGATCCCGCTCTAAAATGTAAGGAGCGATCACGTTTCATCGACTTAGGTGGGACCACCTAAGTCGATCGTGATCTAAGCGGGATCAGGAAAAGTGGATACCGGTTTTCCGTCCGATCCAGCTCTAAAATGTAAGGAGCGATCACGTTTCATCGACTTAGGTGGGACCACCTAAGTCGATCGTGATCTAAGCAGGATCAGGAAAAGTGGACAACGGTTTTCCGTCCGATCCCGCTCTAAAATGCTGGAATCGATCACGTTTTATCAACTTGGGTGAGTCCACCTAAGTTGATCGTGATCCAACTTCAAAGGAGAGGTTTATGGCGCACGATCACGATCATCCACACAACAAGCCCCTGTCGGATACGGAGCTGCGTGTCAAAGCTCTGGAGTCCATTCTCCTGGAAAAGGAGCTGATCGACGCCGAGGCCATCGATCTTGTCGTTGAGACCTACGAAACCAAGATCGGTCCGCGCAACGGCGCTAGAGTTGTGGCAAAAGCCTGGACCGATGCCGACTACAAGTCACGGCTTCTGGAGAACGCCACCGACGCCATCGCCGAATTGGGGTTCTCCGGCGTTCAGGGCGAGGACATGCTGGTCGTCGAGAACACCGACGATGTTCACAACATCGTCGTGTGCACCCTGTGCTCCTGTTATCCCTGGCCGACCCTCGGCCTGCCGCCGGTCTGGTACAAGGCGGCCCCCTACCGGGCAAAAGTGGTGAAAGACCCGCGCGGCGTTCTCGACGAGTTTGGCGTTGCATTGCCGGAAGACACGGAAATCCGGGTCTGGGACAGCAATGCCGAACTGCGCTATCTGGTTCTCCCCAAAAGACCCGACGGCACCGACGACATGAGCGAGGAACAGCTCGCCGATATCGTCACGCGCGACTCCATGATCGGCACCGGTCTGGTCAGCGCACCGTAATCGCATACCTTCACATCACACCCTGCATCCGACAGGAGGAAAACCAATGAACGGCATACATGATCTGGGCGGCATGGACGGGATCGGGCCGATCAACCCGGAACAGAATGAACCCGTATTCCACGACGACTGGGAAAAACGGATGTTCGGCATGTTCATCTCGTGCTTTGCCGGCGGCCACTATAATGTGGACGAATTCCGCCACGCCATCGAACGCATGGATCCTGCCCACTATCTGGACACCAGCTACTACGAGCACTGGCTGTCATCGCTTGAAACCCTTCTCACCGAAAAAGGCGTCATCACCCAGGAAGAACTTGATGAACGCAAGAAGCACATCGCGATGGAGGACGCCTGATGCCGACACTCACAAAGGAAATTGTTCCAGGCCTGGTCGCCACGGGCGCATCGTGCCGGATCGACGAGGACGTGGCACCGAATTTCGGTATCGGAGATGCGGTGGAGATCAGAAACATCAACCCTGTAACCCATACCCGCCTGCCCCGCTATGTCCGGGGCAAGAAAGGCACCGTTGAACGGGACCACGGTGTTTTCGCCTTCCCCGACACGAGTGCCCACGGCAAGGGAGAGACGCCGCAGCATGTCTACTCGGTGAAATTCTCGTTCCAGGAACTGTGGGGCGAAGACTATGCCGACAACATGTTTCTCTACATCGATATGTTCGACGACTACATGCGGGCATCATCATGACCGATAAGCCACCGATCAGGGGCTCCGACCTCAAGAAAACCCCGCACCTGCCCCATGACGAGGGGGGTCCCGTGTTCTCCGCCCCATGGGAGGCAAAGGCCTTTGCCATCACCGTCGATCTTCACAAACAGGGCCTGTTCGAATGGTCCGAATGGTGCGACACGCTGTCGGAGGAAATCAAATCCGCGCAGGCAAAGGGCGATCCCGACCTGGGCGACACCTATTATCAGCATTGGCTGAGTGCGCTTGAGAAACTGGTAACCGTGAAACGGGTGACCAGCATGGACACCCTGGCCGCGGCGAAGGAAGACTGGCGCGCCGCCGACCATCACCGGGGATTTGGCGAGGCGCCGGTCCTGGTCAAGGGCGCCGGCGGGGCCGAGCATCAACACTGAAAAACAGGGGAAGAAACATGAAAAAACATCTCATAGCCGCGGCAGTGCTGGCGGCAAGCGCATCACCGGCTTTCGCCCACCATCCTCTCGGCGGCATGCCGATGGAAACCTTCACCCATGGGCTCTTGTCCGGCATCGGTCACCCGCTGCTGGGGTTTGACCATCTGTTTTTCGTTCTCGCCGTCGGCATCGCCGCACTCTACACCGGATATGACCGGCTTGCGCCCGCGGCCTATATCGCCGCCATGCTGGCCGGCTGCCTGATGATGAGCTTCGGCATTGGCCTGCCGATGAAGGAAACTGTCATCGGGCTGTCCCTTCTGGCGGTCGGCGCCGTTGTCCTGTCCGGCCGGGCACTTGGGCTCCTCCCCGCGGTCGTCCTCTTCGCCCTGTTCGGCCTGTTTCACGGCTCGGCATTCGGCGATGCCATCGCCGCACAGGAGGCAGGTGTCGGTGGCGCCGTCCTGGCCGGTTACCTGATCGGCCTCGGCCTTCTCCAATATGGCATGGCGCTGGCCGCCGGCTTTGTCGTCAAGACAGTCTTGAAGGCGGCCGAACCGGTGGCGATCGAAGCCCGTCTTGCCGGCGCCGTGGTCGCCGGTGTGGGTGTTTTCCTGACGCTGGAAAATGCCGAAGGCCTTGTGCTCAGCGCCTTGGGCTGGGCCGCCTGACGCTTGGAGCGATACACCAAACAAAGAGCGGGCTACAGCCCGCTCTTTTGCTATGCGATGGACATATCAAAACAGCCCCGCCGCGGCGTTACCGCCTACGTGCTCAGTGACTCCAGGGCTTCGCGCAGCAGCAAGGCCTTTTCCTCACCGATCGTCTCGATGATCTGGTCATTTTGCGCATTGACATGATGCATGATTTCTTCCGACAGTTTTGCCCCCAAATCGGTCAACGCCAGTTGAACCCGGCGCTGGTCTTCATGCGCCAGCTGACGCTGCACAAGGCCATCGGCCACCATGCGGTCGACGAGCTTGGTCAGGGTTGGCGGGTTCATCAATACGATCTCGGCCAGCTCACTCATCGTGTGCCCTTCGGCCGACTGTAGCGATTGCAGCACCCGCCACGTTTCAACCTGAACCCCGAGTTTCTTGAGCTCCCTGTTCAAATCGATGTGCAGCTTTCGATGCGCCGCAGCAAGGGAGTAGGATAGATATGAACTCACCGGTGTTTTTTGAGTGGTCATGTCACCGTCTGGGCTTTGTTGCGCCGCAAGCATCGATTGACTTGGATAGAATTCTCAATTCGCATACTATGATAGTACAACGAAAGATATCGTAATGCGGTCAGAATTCGGGGTTTCCACAGGCCAGCCTTTTTGGCCAAACAGCGCTGAAATTCTCGATCACGATGACCTTGGGTCCAGCCGCGAACGAGCCTTCCAGGTGGCGCTGCTCATTCCCATGTGCGGATCAGCCGGGTTGTGGGCGCCCTCCTGTATTGCCAGTGCGCAGGCCGCGGTTCAGGAACTCAACCGCCTGTCGGGAATTGCCGGCAGGCCCATTCAGATCATGATCGTCGATTCCGCGGTCGAAGCGGAATCCCCCGTGGAGACCGTCGTTCAATCGCTGTTAGACACCGGATCCATCGATGCGATCGTCGGCATGCACATAAGCGCTGTCCGCCAGCGCCTCACCCGGGTCGTTCGCGGGCAGATTCCCTACATCTACACCCCGCTTTATGAAGGAGGAGAACGGTCCGAGGGCGTATTCGCGATCGGCGACACGCCGCAAAAGCAGCTGGGACCGGCCATCGATCATCTGCAAAGGCAATTCCACTTGAAGAAATGGGCGCTTATCGGGAACGACTATGTGTGGCCCCGCACATCTCACGATTATGCAAAAGCCAAGATCGCGGCGCAGGGCACGGAACTCGTTTACGAGCAGTATCTGCCGTTCAACTCAGGCAAGCTCGGCGAAGAGGTGGATCGTCTTGGACAGTCCGGCGCGGACGGTGTGCTGGTGTCCCTCGTTGGCCAGGACGCGGTCGAGTTCAACCGGCATTTCGGCGCGCTGGATCTGCACAAGAAGATGGTCCGCCTGTCCTGCGCGATTGAGGAGAACGGCCTCCTGGCAAGCGGCGCACGCAATCTCGACAGACTGTTTGCTTCCTCGTCATACTTTGCCGCTCTGAGAACGCCGGAAAACGCCCGGTTCAGGGAAAAATACCACAACCTGCATCAGGATCGCGCACCCATGCTGAACGCGCTTGGGCAATCGACCTATGAAGGAATGCAGTTTCTCGCCAGCCTGGTTGGGGATGCTGGAACGGATTGGCGAACCATCGTCGAGCGGCCGCCGAAACAGATCGCCTATAACAGCGTCCGTAAATCCGTTTACCTGTCAAATTCCGATAATACGGCGCCGATTTTCCTCGCCAGGGCGAACGGCGTGGTCTTCGACGAGTTTCAGCAAATCAGATAGAATTCGCCGCTGCGAACCGCGGCGTTAGAGCCTTTCAGCTTCTCATCTGCGGCAAACGCCACCATGGCACGTGCGGGTGCGCATGGTGCTCATGATGGTAGCCGAAGTGAAAGCAGGTCAGCAGCGACGCCAGCCAGGAATACTCGTTGCTGCGGGCGCGATGCTTGTCGGCGAAGGGCTGCCCGGTGTGCCGGTGCGGCAGAAACGTACCGAAAAAAAAGAGCTGCAAGGACGACGCAATTGCCGGCAGTGCCCAGAACCCCAGCACATTCGCGATCGTCGCCCCCAGTCCCCAGATATAGAAGATCAGGATCGCGGTAAGGATCGCAAACTCGCGCAGCGAGAAGTACTCTCTGAAAAATCCGAGATACCAGGGAACGAAACTGCGCGGGTGCTTGTGATCGAAGTCAGGGTCTTTCTCGGTACCGGAGTGGCGGTGATGCTCGTGGTGCTTTTCAAAAAGCCGGCTGTAGGAAAACGCCGCATAGAGCGCGACGCAGATTGTGCCAGCCGCGCGGTTGACGCCGGGGCGGCCCGGCGCGAGCGATCCGTGCATGCAGTCATGGGCAACAATGAAAAGGCCGACATTGAGCCAGCACAGCGATATCACCATCCCTGCCGCGACCGGCAGCGCCTCGACGCTGGGACGGAAGAAAAACACCGCATAGGCATGCAGACACATCCAGGCCGCAACAACCATGCATGCGAGCCCCACACCAATGACTGTCTGGCGGGCTTCAGCCGTCATTGCACGGCCTCATCTCCTGCTCCCCGGTGATGCACATTGTCGCCTTCCAACGCCCTGGCCGCTACGTTTGCGCCCAGTTCCACCTTCAGCTTCTCCGGCGGTGGAGCGAAAACGAAGCCGAACGACACCGCGCCCTCCTTGGTTTCCAGCGCATGATGCAGGCGGTGCGCCTGGTAGATCCTGCGCAGATATCCGCTGCGGGGCACGAACACATGACGCACCCGCCGGTGCACAAGGACATCGTGCACCAGAAAATAGATGGCGCCATAGGCGACCATGCCGAGCCCGGCGCCGAGCAGGATCGGATGCCCGCGCAGGCCGAAATAGATCAGGACAATCGAAATCGCGCTGAAGAACAGCCCGAATGTGTCGTTGAGTTCGAACCAGCCGTTGCGCGGCCGGTGATGCGACTTGTGCAGAAACCACAAAGGGCCGTGCATCAGGTATTTGTGAAACACCCAGGCCACGTATTCCATCAGCCCCACCGTGACGATGCAGACGATGCTGGTCAGGACCGTGTCAGACATGCTGCGCTCCTCGCCGCTCCCAAATCACTATACCATGCGTTGAACGGCAAACCGCGCGGACAATAGGCCAATTGCGCCCGAGGCCGCCAGAGCGAACAGCGGCAAGGCAATATCCTGCAAGCCGCCGCCGCGCCAGAAAATCGACGCATAGGCCTCGAGCACCCAGGTGTTCGGCGTCACCCATCCGATATCCTGCACATATGGCGGCATCAAAAAGCGCGGCACCATGCTGCCGCCGAGTGCCGATATCACCAGAATAAGGATGTTGCCAAGCACCTGCGCCTGCTGTTTGGTCCGGCACAGGGCGACGAACAGCAGGGCTATGCCGGCGGTCGAGACCGCGGCAGCCAGGGTGGTCAGCGCCCACATGAAGAGATTTCCGGGCAGGTCGACCCCGAATCCGAGCCAGGCCACCAGATAGATCACCAGCACCTGACCAAACCCTTGCAGAACGAGAAACGCAAACTTGCCGTCAAGGATCACGCCGCTGCCGCCCGGCCCTGACGCCAGCCGGGCAAACACGCCGCTTTCCTTTTCCTCCAGCAGGGTCATTGCGCCATTGGCGGCGGAAAACAGCAGAAACAGAATGGCCACCGCACCGGCATAGTAGGTGATGCTTGTCGGCACTTCCGCATCGCCGACAATATCGCTGCGCTCGTAGAAACTGTTCAGTCCCAGGTCGATGGGTTCGGCGTCGCCCGCGCCTTCGCGCATCGCCGCAAGGCCGCGCTCGAGCGCAATCACCTGGCGCTGGTCGAAATCCATGAAGCGGTCGTCGAGTATCCTGGCCGTGCTGCGCAACACGGCGTCCGGGAAGGTGGCGAAATAGGCACTCTGCAGCGCGCCCTGCAATACCGAAACGGAAATTTCCCTGGAAGGGTCGGTGACGACAAGGATAGGCGCCACCTGACCGCTTTCAACGTCGTCGAGGGCGGTTTCGTTGCTGCGGATGATAAGGCCGACATCGGCGCTGCCGCTGGTGACGAAGCTCTCGACCCCGGTGGCCGTCATGGCGGCATCCTGAATGAAAACGATGCCGTCTTCCTCGGCCAGCTTGTCGAGAAACCGCGTCGACAACTCGGATTTGCGCTCGTCCCCCACCGCGAGCCGGACCGTCAGGTCGCCGCCGGCGGCGCCCGAAAAGATCACCGCATAGATGACGAACACGACCGCCGGCAGGATGAACCCCATCGCCAGCGCGCCGCGGTCGCGCAGCAGGCTGAGCACCATGACCTTGAAGAGCGCGAACCGCATGCCGGTCATTTCACATACCATTCCAAAAGAGTGCGCAGTCCGGGTTGCCTGATCCTGACCTCGACCACTCCCTTGCTCGAGGCCGGCACGGCCAGGGTAAGCTTGGACAGCTGACCGTCGTCATCGCTAAGCAGGCCTTCCCAGACGGTATTGTCCTGCGAGCCCTTGAGGCCGAAAATGTCAAGCCGTCTGCAGTGTGCGTCTAACTGCTTGGCGGTCAGTTGCCCGGCATCGAGGGCAACGCGCACTTCCTGTTTCGATCCGAAGGCGGCTTCGACAATCTCATGCGGCGGGCCCTCCGCCATGATCTTGCCGCCGACAATGATCGAAATCCGGTCGGCAAGGGCTTCGGCCTCTTCCATGTCATGTGTGGTCAGAAGCACGGCCAGGCCCTGGTCGCGCAACGACCGCATGACCTCCCTCAAATGGTCCCTGGTACGGTTGTCGACCCCGACCGTGGGTTCGTCGAGCACCAGGAGCTCGGGGCCGTGCATCATCGCGGCGCCAATGTTCACCAGCCGCCGCATGCCGCCGGACAGAACCGTAACCCGGTCATTCTGCCGCCCGCCAAGGCCAATCTGTTCGAGCGTCCGGTCCGCCAGCTCTCCCAGCTTGCCATGTTCCGCACCCATGACTTCGCCGAACACGCAAAGGTTCTCGCGCACCGTCAGCTTGTCGAAAATCGCTATGCTCTGCGGCACGAAACCGGCGGCTCGGCGGGCATCGGGATCGCTCGCGGGATCCTTGCCCGCAATCCTCACCGTTCCGCTGGACGGCCGGACCTGCCCGGAAATGGTCTTTGCCAGTGTCGACTTGCCGGCGCCGTTGGGGCCAAGCAGAACCAGGATCTCGCCGGAATGAACGGACAGGGACACGCTTTTCAGAACATCGCGGTCCGGATAGGAGAAGCTGACATCTCGGATCTGCAGCATGGCTTCGGCCGGGCGCTCCGCGGGGCCCGCGTGAGGCGGCCCGCCCCCGGCCGGCGGCTGCTCTTGCGAACGGCGTGCACTGGACATGCTATCGCTTTACGTCGATCCGCTTTTTCAAAGCGTCGGTAAGATAGTGAACAAAGGCGACGAGCGGCGCGCCTTCATTGTGGCCGGGATTGAACATGCCAAGCGCGCGCTCGATGTGCCGGTCCGCCACCCGCTCCGCCTCCTCAGGACCAAGAATCGAAACCAGTGTCGGTTTGTTGCCGTCGTTGTTGACGTCCTTACCCGCGGTTTCCTCGTCGGAATGCACGTCGGCCAGATCGTCGTAGGTCTGGAAGGCAAGCCCGAGACACATCCCGAACTCGTCCATATCGTCAAGCCGGCTGTCGGTGAGCCCCGCGACCCTGGCGCCGATCTTGGTACATGCGGCGAACAGAGCCCCGGTCTTGCGGGCATGGATCAACTCGACTTCCTCCGGAAGCGAGGCTTGCGTTGCCGTATGCAGGTCCATTTCCTGGCCCGCCACCAGACCGTCCAACCCGATCGCACAAGACAGATAGTCGACAATGTCGAGGCGGCTGCGCTCCGGCAGGGCGTCACAACGCGCCACATGGCCGAACGCATCGTTCATCAGCGCCACCGCGGATAGAATGACCGTGTCGTCGCCGAAGATCCGATGGCTGGTCGGCCGGCCCCGGCGCAAACTCGCATCATCCATGACCGGCAGGTCATCCAGCGCAAGCGATGCCGCGTGCACCATCTCGATGGCGCAGGCAGGAACAATCGCGTGCTCCGGGTCCGCATCCCAGTAATGTGTTGTCAGCAACGTCAGCAGGGCCCGGGTGCGTTTTCCAGGTGACAGAAGACTGTACCGGACCGACTTGCTGAGACGTTCAGGAAGCCGCGATTCAGACGGCGCGAATTCGCCAAGGCGGTCCTCGATCCGGCCCAGAAAAACATCTATGAACTCGTCCGGCGTGCCCCCTTTGGCCGGTCGCGCGGTTGAATCTTCCAGCCGTTCGGCTATTTGTCTCACGCCCACCTCGCTGACAGATCTGAAACACTCATAACGCCACACTTCTCACGTAACCCAGCCCAGTGAACCGGTGCGGATCCCACCACGTAGATTCACCGAGACTTCCTACACCCGCGGGAACCTAAATCACCATGCTAACAGGCGGCGCGCAAGGTTACTAACGACTAAGTGTCACCTTTGGTGCCCCGGGCATTTTCCACGCCCGTCCCAACGCAAACATGCATGAATGCAAGCGATCGTACAAGACAAACAGAAAACGCGGTATAGGGTGTAGCCCGCGCATCGCCATTGTCCCGGATGCACTCGCGACAGCTCAAAATACCCCGCTATACAAGGCCGATTTATGACCTCGAACACCGACACAAATGCCCGCCCTGACGCCTCCCGGGCGCTTGTGGTGGGCGCCGGGCTGGGCGGTATTGCTGCCGCGCTGAGGTTGCGGGCAAAGGGCTATCGCGTAACCCTGCTGGAACGCTGCGACCAGCTGGGCGGCCGGGCGCGCGTGTTCGAGCGCGACGGGTTCCGTTTCGATGCCGGGCCCACTGTCGTCACCGCGCCATTCCTGTTTGAGGAACTTTTCGAACTGTTCGGCCGCGACCTGAAGGATTATCTCACCCTGGTGCCGCTGACACCGTGGTACCGGTTCCAGTTCCCGGACGGAGACACCTTCGACTACGGCGGCACGCCGGAGGAAACCCGCCGCGAAATTGCTCGTTTCGACGAACGCGACGTCCAGGGTTACGAGGACCTGCTGGTACATTCCCGCAAGCTCTTCGACGCCGGGTTCACCGAACTGGCCGACCAGCCGTTCCACAGCCTGATCACCATGCTCAAACAGGCGCCGCGCCTCTTGCGGCTGCGCGCCGACCGCACCGTGTGGCAGCTGATCGCCAAACACTTCCACAGTCCGAAACTGCGTCAGGCCTTTACCATACAACCGCTGCTCGTCGGCGGCAGCCCCTTCGACACGACCAGCATCTATGGCCTGATTCACTATCTGGAACACAAATGGGGCATTCACTTCCCGATCGGCGGAACCGGCGCAATCGTCGCTGCGTTGGGAAAACTCATGGCCGAAACCGGGATCGAAGTGCGTCTCGACACCACGGTCGATACCCTGATCGTCGAGAACGGCAAGGCGCGTGGACTCCGGCTCGAGAGCGGCGAAACCATCCACGGCGACATTGTGGTTTCGAATGTCGACCCCATGCATCTTTACGGCAAACTGGTGGACAAGCGCGACCAGTCGCTGTCGGCCCGGCTCAAACACAGGTACGCCAGGCTGTCCATGGGCCTGTTCGTTCTCTATTTCGGCAGCAAGAAGCAGTATCCGGACGTCGCCCACCACACCATTTGGATGGGCAAGCGTTACAAGGAACTGCTGCGCGACATCTTCAAGCGCAAGATCCTGTGCGATGACTTCTCGCTCTATGTCCACCGGCCCACTGCAACCGACCCGGGCTTCGCGCCGGAAGGGTGCGATGCGTTCTACGCGCTGGCTCCGGTGCCCAACCTGCAGGGCGACGTCGACTGGGAGGTGGAGGGACCGAAATTGCGCGACCGTATCGTGAAGGCCCTGAGCGAAACCCTCCTGCCCGGGATCGACGAATGCATCACCGCAGAGTTCTACATGACCCCCGAGGATTTCAAGCACGACTATCTGTCCCATGCCGGGGCCGGATTCTCGATCGCGCCCTACTTCACGCAATCGGCCTGGTTTCGCTTCCACAACCTGGCCGAAGGTGTCGACGGCCTCTATCTGACCGGCGCCGGCACGCATCCGGGCGCCGGCATGCCCGGCGTACTATGTTCCGCCAAAGCGGTCGAGAAGCTGGTGCCCGAGCCGGCGCATATCGAACAATCATGACCATGCCTGATCACGACAGCGCCCTATGGGCACGACGACATGCAAAGAAAAAGGCAGGCGCTGCCGCCTGCCTTTGTCGAACCTTGGTTTGCTGTGGTGTCCAGGCGGCCTAGGCCGCCCGGGCCGTCGCGGTCAGTAGCAGTTGCGCCAGCAGTTCCGCCAGCAATTGCGCCAGCAGTTCCGCCACCATCCCCAATAGGGCTGCACTTCGTCGCCGTCATCTGCGCCGCGGCCGCCGCCCGGACCGGTACCTCCGGCGCCACCGTGGATCTGGATGACGACCTGGCTTCCGCCACCGCCGCCCCCACCAGGACCGCCAGGCCCCGCGCCGGGGCCGCCCGGGCCCGGCTCCGCCTGGGCCTGATCGCCCAGTTTCTCTCTCAATTGGTCGGCCGGGATCTCGAGCTTTTCGAGATCCTTGTCTGGAACTTCGTAGAACTTCCCATCAACACTTCTCAGGATCGCCATTACATTCTCCCTTTCTGACTAAAGCAACAATGGCTCATATACGGTTCGTTCCATGCCCCTCCAGGCAAAAAGCTGGTGAAAGACCTGCAGCAAAATCTAGCAATATATTTTCAAGGGAACAATAAAATAGTATTTGCAGGGACGATCCCGGGCGGGTGATGGCGAAGGAAAAACGCCACCATGGGCATTCGTCGATCAGTATACTGATGAACTGACGGCCGCCGCGCGTCAGTCCGCTTCGCCCGATGCCTGCCTGCCGAGATGATACAGCAGGGACCGCACTTCGAACGGCTGCAGGTCGGGATAGACCGACAACAGCTGCGCCACGAATCCTGTCACATGCGGACAGGCGAAGCTGGTGCCGGTGTATGAGCGGGTGCCGCCACCGGGTTTGGGGGTTTCGACATAAATGCCGTGCGCCTCCAACTCGACCTGTTCCTTGGTGCGGTATCTGAACCTGCGGGTATCTTCGAAATTGTCATACGTCACGGTCAGAACCGAAGAGAGGTTTGCCGGGTACGCGGCGAGCCCGTGATTATGGGCGGCGGCAACGAACGTAACCCCTTCGAACAAAGCCCGGTCGGCTTCCGCGCTGAGCAATTCCTTGCTTCTGGGCCCGCGCACACCGGCGGAAATATTCACCACGTTCATGCCGTTGTCGATCGACCATCGCATGCCCTGGGCCAGTTCCGCACTCGTCCCGCGCGCTTCGCCGCCGAGTATCTTGATGCTGTGAAGCTCGGCCTTCGGCGCGAGGGATCTGATGATCCACGCGCACGCCGTACCGTGGCCGAGTTCATCGGTCCCGGTGGTTTCGACGCATTCCATCTGGCCGCCCGCCATCTGGATTTCATAGGACGTCACATCTTGCTGGAAATCGGGCAGGGTTTCATCGACACCGGAGTCCAACACCGCCACACGCACACCGGCCCCATCGCCGACCTCGAGGGCGTGTTGAAGTTTATCGATGTCAAACAGGGCGCTCACGTTTGATGGATCTCCGGGCAATGCAGGTTTCAGTATTCGTCTTCGGGAGATGCGCCGGCAAGGCGCTCGCTCAGGTCGCGGATCAGTTCCAGGTCGGTATCGGACATGTCCCCCAGCGCCATATCGATACGGGCGCGAATGGCGGCTGCTTCGGAGTCAATGCCAGATCCAGACAGAAGCGCGGTCTTGGTCGCCTCGGTCTGACGCTCGACCCGGTCCACATGGTTGAGCACGATACCGCAGGCCCGGCCAAACCGTTCGGCCAGCAGGATCTCGCCTTCGGTGAATTTTCCGAGCTCGGAAGATTCACGCCTGTTGACCACCGATATCACGCCAAGCACCGTGTCGCCGCTGACGACCGGCGCCGCCATGTACTCGCGCGTCTTGTACTTCATGGCCCTGTCGATTTCGCCGAAATGATCCTTGGCTTCACCGGCGTCCTCGCGCGCAATCGTTTGCCCGGTGATATAGACAAAGCCCGCAATGCTGCCGCCAATCGGGATCGGTTTTATCTCCGGATTGGCCATGAGGTCGGCATTGGTCGAAGCATAGAAATAGAGATGATCGTTCTCGTCGGGGCGGAACAGCGACGATTCCGTCGCATCCATCGCGTCGGCTGCGGTTTGAAGCAGTGAGGTCAAAATCGACCTCACCGCGTCTTTTCCCTGATCAAGAGATTCTTCGAGAGTCTTGGTCAGGTCCGATATACGATCATCAGCATCCATACTACCTGCCTATCACAGCATCGCGTCCAAGTATACTGGCCCAGTGGTGCATTTCTGCCATCTGGTAGTAGCGGGCCGATACCTTGTCGTCCTCCATGATAAAGGCGAGTTTGTCTTTCAGTTTGAGCATGGATTTCCAGTTCATTTCGCGCCACCGCGCCTTCCAC
Organism: Hyphomicrobiales bacterium; assembly: GCA_021775615.1. Classification (GTDB taxonomy): domain Bacteria; phylum Pseudomonadota; class Alphaproteobacteria; order Rhizobiales; family JAJFHB01; genus JAJFHM01. The sequence goes on along the minus strand of JAJFHL010000043.1, from coordinate 36,383 downwards.
TCATCCGTCAGATCGAACGAGTTGATAATCTGCTCGGCGGTTTGGCCGTCGTGCTTGCCGACGGCCATTTCGAAGGCGCAATCCACCAGCGCGCGCTGGTAGTTTTGCAGGTTCTTGAGTTCCGCCGGCGGGCTGTTGAGGCTCAGCGGCTCGACCACGGTCTGCACTTCGGGCGCCAGCTTGACGAGCTCTTCCAGGTTCGGCGCCGGCTTCTCGGGCCGGTGCTTCAGGAAGATCTCCTTGGCCTGGAGCACGTCGTCCAGGATCGGGCCGAATTCGCGCGGCGGTGCATCGCGTTCGAGAATGACGGCGCGCGCGGCGGTGTGCTCAAGCGCGAAATCAAGCAGTTCGAACACTTCCTTGGGCACCGGCTGGCTGTGGCTGTCCGCCCATTCGCCGTCCATGTAGTGTCCACCGGCCATGTGAATATGCTGTATGCGGTCGGTCGGCAGATCGAGAATGTACTGATAGGGATCGCCGCCATGGTTCTCCGCGTTGATGAAGACGTTGCACACGTCAAGCAGGAACCAGCAATCGGTATACTCAGCCACCTTGTTGGCGAACTGGGCCTCCGAAAGCTCGGATCCGGCGACCGGGAACCCGTAGGCAACCAGTTCCAGTCCGAACGGCTGTTTGATGATTTCCCGGGCGAGGTTGTATTGGCTCGCAACCCAGCGCGCGGCAACCTCATCCCACGGAATCGAGACGAAGATCGTCAGATCCTGGTCCTTCATCCGGTGATAGGTCAGATGGTCGCTCCATTCATCGAAGTCGTATTCGTCGAGAAATTTGCGGGTTTCTGTGAGAATTCCCTCGTCGATCGGTTCAACGGAGCCGATCGAAAGAGAGATGCCATGTGCGACGCTTGGGAAGGCGTCCATCGCCTCCCGCAAGACCGACCCCGTCGGATCAGTCATGATCCGACGGGCGCGCACGATGTAATCTTCGGTTGGGATCTCCAGAAAATCGATCTTGTCCGTGTTTTTCAACAACGCGGAATGAAAGAAGTTCCGGTAGGCGATGCCACAACCGTATGCTGCATTACCAGGCACTTAGATCACCTCATATAGTTCACCGCGTGGGGCGGTGATTACGTTCCGTGCGATTTAGTAGCAGTTGCGCCAGCAGTTACGCCAGCAGTTCTGCCAGCAGTTCCTCCACCAGCCCCAGTAGGGCTCGGCTTCGTCACCGCCTTTGGGTGCGCCAGCACCGGGGCCGGCTTCGGCTCCGCCACCGTGGATCTGGATCACGACCTGGGAACCGGCTCCGCCGCCGCCCGGACCGCCCGGACCAGCCGGACCACCAGAGCCGCCGGGACCGGCTTCAGCCGCGTCACCCAGCTTTTCACGCAATTGATCGGCGGGAATCTCGAACTTCGCCAGGTCTTTGTCGGGAACTTCGAAAAACTTACCGTCAACACTTCTAAGGATCGCCATTACATCCTCCTTTTCTAGATCATGTTACAATGGCAACGCGTGCATCCGTTCCTGTCTCTCATCACGTAAGATATTCACCCAAGACGGTTCTGCGTATGATCCGGGTCACACTTTGGTGAGTTAATGTTATCGATTTCAGGGATCTTTTTTTGGCCACAGAACTGGTTGCGGTACCGGACCCCGGCCTGATCGTCTGCCGCTGCCGGTCGACCCGGTTCCAAGCCTGCCGGCCTCACAAAGACCGGCCCCGGAAGCCTTCACGCACACTGGCTTCGGACAGGAAAAAGGCGCCGCGATTTTCGCGGCGCCTGATTATCAATCAGTAGCAGTTGCGCCAGCAGTTCCGCCAGCAGTTCTGCCAGCAGTTGCGCCACCAGCCCCAATAGGGCTGCACGCTGTCATCGTCGCCTTCACCGGAAGGAGCCGGAGAGCCGCCGCCGCCGCCGCCACCCACCTGGGTTCCGCCGCCGTGGATCTGGATCACAACCTGTGAGCCGCCGCCACCGCCCGGGCCACCGGGACCGGCATTGCCACCACCGGGACCACCGGCCCCTGGGCCGCCGGCCTGCCCCATATCACCGAGCTTGTCTCTCAACTGATCGGCGGGGATTTCGAACTTGTCCAGATCCTTGTCTGGCACTTCGTAGAACTTACCGTCAACACTTCTCAGGATCGCCATTAGTTTCTCCCTTCCTGTTGTAGGACTTTGGCAATTTACGCGTTCCGTTCCCCGGCTCTCAGTTTCATGGTGCGCGGCCCTTCACTCTAAAGAGCCGCGCATTGTTCTTATTCGGCTGCTGGTGCCTGACGCGCCATTTCATAGCGCTTCCGCAACAGGCGTTCATGCAGCTTTTGCACTCGGGTTGGGTTCTCGCAGAAATACTGCCACAGGAGTTTTGTAGACAGGCAATCGTATTCCTTGAACATATCCGAATTCGCGTCCGACGTCGGGCAGCTGTGATTGCAGATCTTGGCTGCATCGCAATCGAAGCATCGCAGCACCCAGTCGCCCTTGTCGTGGAGCTTTTCCAGAACATTGTCGTAGTGCTTGCGATTGAACGGCAGATCGACATGGCCGATCTTGTGGTGCGCCAGGTCCGTGCCGCAGGCATGCACCGAGCCGAACATGTCGATGGCGACATAGTTCTTGCCGGCCTGGCAGTGAAACTCGTGACACGCCGGGCGCGGGGGGTTGTCGCGGCCGCGCACGAACTTCTGGACACGGCCAATGACTTCCGCCTCGTGGACGTCGATGTCGGTGCTCTCCATATGCTCGAAGATATCGCGCATGGTGGTGAACATCTGTTCTCCCGACAACAGTTCGGCATCCATGCCGCGGCCCTGAGGCTGCACGAAGTTGATGGTGTAGTCGTAGACACCAACCTCGCCGAACCAGTCCATCACTTCTTTTATGCGGTTCCAGTTGTGCGTCCCCACAACGGTGATCACACTAAACGGAACGCGCTTGTCACGAAGCATCTTGAAGGTACGCTCGACACGCTCGCCACCACCACGCAATTCGTCATTGATATGCGGCGGGCCGTCACAGCTCAGACAGATGCGGATGCCGAGAGACAACAGTTTCTCAAGCCGCTTCTCACTCAGCATGGTGCCATTCGTGACAAGCGGAAACTCGATGATCTTGTTATTGTCGTTCGCCAGCTTGCGGGCATAGCCCACAGCTTCCTCATACCACTCGTCAGGCAGCAGCATGGGCTCGCCACCATGAAACTCGAGACCCACAAACGGGCTCTTCGAATTCACGACGAGAAGGTCGGCGATCTGGCGAAACCGCTCGATGCCCATCTTGGGCGTCTTGGGGGTAATCGCCTCAACGTTACAATAGGTGCATTTCAGGTTGCACCCGGGGGTCAGCTTCAAGGTCACGTAGTTGATCTGCTGGAAGAAATCTTCATACGCTTTAGACATCGATTACAGCTCGCATCTACATCGACCCGGCACTGGAACTTAAAACTGCGCTATCACAAGTCACAACAAGTTGACTCGGGGTGAAACATAGGGGCCCCGGCGCCAATCCACAATAGCCAGAATACATTTCATAGCGCCGTACACAAACGAAAATTCCATGACAGCCCGACCAGCCGCCGGCGAATTCGCCGGTTTCGGCCACCATTACAGCCTTACAACCTATTGATTTTTATGGATTTTATCACGAGAATACACTCTTAACGGGCATGAAGTTACACTGGTAATTACCTGCTTACGCCCGTTCCCTCAGGACGTACATACGCAGCTCGCCATAGTTTTTCGCCAGCGGAACCGGCCCCACATAATCACAGTCGATCGTATCGTTTTCCGACAATGCGAGCGCCGCCGCCATGGCTTCGGTAACGTAAAGTTCACCGGGCGGGGTCACCGGCTCGATGCGCGCCGCCTTGGTCACGTGCGAGCCGAAATACGTGGTCTCCTTGCGGATGTAATCCTTGCCGCAGAAGACCGGCCCGAAATGTCCGCCGAGACGCAGCGCCAGGTCCGTGTTCAAACCGTCGGCACGGAAATCGTGCTTGCGCACGACCTTCTGGATCGAAAGGCCGCAGCTCGCCGCGTTCAGGGCGTTGTCGAGCACCACATAGACCGCGTCGCCCCAGCTGTTGCGGTACAGCACATGTTCCTTGTAGTCGTCGAGCACGCCGGACACGCGCGACATGAAGCAGTCGTGGAACAGCGGCACCATCTCCTCGTCCAGGCTGGAAAACCCCACCACGTCTCCGAACAGAATGGCGCGCGGCTGCCGTTCGGGAAGCTGCAGCGCCGGGCGCGCCACGGGCGTATCCTGCGGCCCGCCGATGGTCACCCTCGGCGCCTCCATCTGCGTAACGTCGATCACATCGCACGGCAGTCCCGCGTCGGCCCACACATCGATGCTTCCGTCGGTGCCGATGCCGGTTCCGCCATTGCCATCGTAAATTGCCAGCATCCGCAGATCCGTATCGAGGTTGCGCGCCCGCAGCATGGCAAGTCCCATGGCGAACCGCGCGGCATACATGAACAGGCTCTCGTCGCCCAGGAACGAGCCGTCCGTCGCATACTGGATCGAGCCGCTGCCTGTGGCCTCATTGGCCTCGCACCATGCAAAACACTCCTCAAAGCGCTCACGCCAGCCACCCTGTGACATCTGAACCGATTGCGCAAAAAAGTCGGCCTTGTTGAAGGGCAGAACCGCGTGGACGTCTATTCCACGGCGGATGCAGGCTTCCGCGACCATGATATCGGCGCCGGCCGCCAGCGAACCAAAGGCCACGCCGATGTCGCGGTCTTCGAGATAGCGCTCAATTTCGTCCTGGACTTGCGCTTCCTGCTCGGCGGGAAAGCGGCCTCCCCTGCCCGGCGCTCCAATGATGTGCCCGGCAAAGTAGAGAACACCGGGAACCCGAATCGCATCAAGGACGCCCTTGTCGATCCGCTTGGTCTCGCAGATCAGTTTCAGCTGTTTGCGGGTTGTCGTGCGGGTCGCGTAGTCAACCGCTTCGATCTCGCCCGCCCGGCGGATATGCTGTTCGGCGACCGCCAGGTCGCCAAGCAGCAGCGACGCCTCGGCCACCGTCGCCGCGTGGAAGTAGACACCCCAGTCTCCTTGCGGCTTCTCCGATGCGCAATTTTCCAGCGTCGCCCGCGCCAGCGCCTCCGCTTCTGCCTGCCGGCCCGCCAGGAAGTACAGGGTCGCGGCATTGACGGCGGGATAGCTGTCCGGCAACTGGTCGAACACCTGATGATACTTTTGCGCCGCCTCGTTCAGGCGGCCCTGCCGCTTCGGCTCCTTTGACTTGAGCGCCTTGTCCTTGAGAATGCGGGCGTCGAGCGTTCGCGCATCGAGGTCGTCGGTGCGCGCGCCGATACCGTACTCCTCGTAAAGCTTGCGCGCCTGCTGGGTGGCGCCGCTGCGCGCCACGATGCGTACATGCAGGTAGTGGAGCTGGTGCCGGGCCTCTTCGTCGGCATCGTCATCGATCGCCGCAAGAGCGCGGTCAGCCGCATCCGCGGCGCGAAAATAGGCGCCGCGCGCCTCCAGGTCCTTGACCTGCCTGATCGCTTCGCGGAGTTCTTCGTGATCCATCCGCGGGATCTTACACCACTTTATCGCCGGATCTGTCGGAGCGGATCCACAGGCGCTTGAGATGACGCCTGCTGTCGGCGGGGATCGCCGCGCGCCCGTGCATGATGCGGCGGTTGTCGACGAAGACGAGCTCACCCGGCGTCAGGTCCATTTCGATGATGTCCGCGGCCTTGGCCCGGCGCACTCCGGCTTCGAACCTGTCGAGTGCCCGCCGCGCCGCGTCGTCCGGCACTTTCAGATCAAGCCATGGAACATAGTGAAACGACACCTGGTCGCCCTCCACCGTGCACAGCGCAATGTCACCGCCCTCGGACCACACCGCATTGTCGGGCACCCGCACCCGCGCCAGATCGGCAAGCTCGTCCCGGCTCAGGTCTTCGGCAATCGGGGCAAGGTCGATGAACTGCATCGCCCCCCCGTCGCTTTCACGTTCGAGGCAATACCAGGCGGCAACCTCCGCCGACACGTGATCGGTGTGAAAATCGATTTGCGACGGCAGTTGGTAGTTGCGCGGACGCTCTCCGCCCATACGCACGTCGGCCTCGTAAAAGACGTCTCCGAACGCCGCCGCAATGCTGCGAAATTCATCGATGGTGGTCTTTGACGGTCCTCGGAAATAGCCCTCACGGGACACCGTTTCGATCACTTCCTGCGCCAGCAGGGGCTGCTCGTGTTGCACGTCCGCACTTGTCATACTGTCACCGTGACTTGGTTTCCAGAACCAGCAGGCGTCTGACCGTCCTGCCCAGTATAGATAGTGTCGCCTCTGGAAATGTCACAAGGAACTCGCGAAACCGCGGATAATCCATCGACAGCATGGTGACCGCGCTCTGGCAGGTTACCGTCGCCGACCGCGCGCCGTGTTCGAACAGACCGTACTCTCCGACAAGGTCGCCCGGTCCGATCTGCCTGGCTGTGCCTTCCTTGCCGGGCACGACCGCCATCAGCTCGCCCTCCGAGACCACATAGACCCGGTCCGCCCGGTCGCCATATTCGAAAACCAGCTCGCCATCGCCAAACATTTCCTCGTGCATGGCCTCCGCCAGCACCACGAGGTCCGGCTCGGGCACGACACTGAAAAACGCACAATTGTGCAAGGTTCTGATGCGTGTCTCGAGGGTCATATCCCAGCCTCTTCCCTCATATTGATCATCTGCCGGAACTCTGGGACCTTTTGCACCAGTGCATCGAACGTGTCGGATGCCCACAGGCGACCGTCCTTCATCATGATGATGTTGTCGGCCAGCTTCGCCAGTTCCACATCATGCGTGATTGCAATGATCGTGCGCTCGCCGGCGGCCTCGCGGAGCAGTGTATTGACGGCCGCGCGGTTCTTCGGGTCGAGCGCGGCAGTCGGCTCGTCGACAATGATGACCGGGTGGCCTTGCAGGAACGTCCGGCACAGGCAGACCAGCTGACGCTGACCGCCCGACAGGCGCTTGCCCTGACGCCCGACATGGTAGCGCAGGCCCGAGCGCAGCATCGGCAGGTCCACCGGCTTGCCGGCGACCTCCTCCAGAATCACGCGGTTGACTTCCGCGGCGGCCTTGGAGTTGGTGATCCGTGCCACGCCGAACAGCAGGTTGTCGCGCCAGCTCATGTTGCGGTTGAGCTGGTCGGCGCTGAGCGGTGTCAGCGCCTGCCCGAACATTTTCGAAACCGCATCTGCGAACGGGCTGCCGGCGGACTTGCCGAGGAACTGGATGAGCATTTCCGTTGCCGTGCCGTCCGCTTCCGGCGGCGCCGCCGTCAGTCCGGCGAACAGCAGGTCCATCCGTGTCTTGGGATCCGGCTTGTCGAGCGGTCCGCGCCTGAGAAGCTGGGTGCGGAAGTCCCACACCATCGGCGTGATCGGAAACGGCGCCAGACCGCTGTAGGCGTCATAGGCCGGGCAGCGTTGCAGCATCTGGCTGGTCTGGGCGAAGACGCTGCGGGCGAAATCGATGATCGGCGCGCTTTCCGGCATTTCCGACAGCCGGTTGAGAGCTGTCTCGTGCTCGCGGCTGCGGGTCGAGCGGAACAGGAGCCCCATGTCCGCGGCACTCGTGGTCAGGTTCTCCAGAACCGTGAGACGCGGCACCACCGAACTCGGATCGAACGGCATGACAGGAATGTTGGCCTCGCGTTCGACACGGGCGCGCAGCGCCGCGCGCATTTCGGCGATGCCCGCATTGTACGGCTCAAGGTCCCCGTCTACCGGCATCATTTCAAGCGCCCGCTCGCGCGCCAGGATGCTCACCGTCGTGCGGTCGACCCACGACATGGCCGCCCCATCGAGCTGCTCGTCGGCGGACTGCCGGGCGGTGGGAATGCCAAAGCGGATGTTCTCCTCCAGGGTGCCGTCCACGACGATCAGCGATTGGGGCATGTAGCTGAAGATGCCCGACCGGTCACTGGGGCCGAGCCCGCTCAGTTGCTGTTCACCCATGGATATGCTGCCGGATGCGAGCTCCATACGCCCCATGATGAGTTGGGCTAAGGTCGATTTTCCCGATCCCGCCGGCCCGACGATCACATTCATCGTGTTTGGCTTGATGGTCAGCGAAATGCCGTCCGGACCACCGCGCAACTGGCCCGGCGTATAGGCATACTTGACCTTGTCGATGGTGATTGGGGCCGGCCCGCCTGGCGGCGGCAATGCCTTGGGCGCCGCTTTCGGGCCCGGACCGGGGGTTCCATATTCCTCGAGCCGCCGGACCGAGACCTTGGACAGTCGCAGTTCCATGAAGATCCGGGCCAGATCGGAAATATTGCCATAGAGCCGTGGCACGGCGGCGATCACCGCCGCCACCAGACCGTTGACGGTTGCGCCGTCGCCTGAGAACAGGGTCCAGGCGATTGCGCCGAGTATGGCGAGGAATGCAACCAGCTGGTTGACCGCGTAGATCGACGCCAGCCGGCCGTTCAGCACGGTGGTCCGCATGAAGGCCGCGAACCTGCGATCCTGCACCGACTTCACCCGGCGCAGCACCTTGTCGTAGAGATTGCCGACCTGAATTTCAGGTGCCGCGCCCAGATAGTCCTCAAACGTCGCCTTGATGTTGTCGTCGCTCTCGAACTGCTCGCGGCGCAGGTACTCCATCTCACCCAGCATGAAGTGCATGACGATGACGCCGATCGAGCTGAACAGCAGGGCGACAACCGCATAGATCCAGTCGGCACTGGCCAGGGAGAACAAAATGGCGCTGGCATGCATGACGGTCGACAGCAGCGAAATCACGGTCTTCCGGCGCTGAATGATGTCGCGCGTATCGACATTCAGGCGGTTGGCGATCTCGGCCGCCGAATGGGTCAGGAAAAACTTGTCGTCCTTGCGCAGCAGATTGGCGAGCAAGGTCTGCTCGATATCGTTTTGTGAGCGGATTTCGAGCCGCGCCTCAACCTTGATGGTGACGAAACGCATGACCGCGTTGATCAGTTCGACGGCGGCGTAGGCCACCAGCACCGCGACAACCAGCCTGCCCCCCGTACCGAACCATCCAGGATCGGACAACGTGCGCAGGATGAAATGAAACGGCTCCTGCTTTGGCAGGGGAATTTGACCACCCGACGACGAAAAGCTCTGCACGATCGCCTTGATCAGCTCCAGGCTGAGGAACATCAGGCCGGCCACGATCGCGCCGATGGCCACAAGTCCGAGCATCAGGCCCCGGTAATCGGGATGGAATATGCGCAGTCGCTCCTTGAGCGTATCAGGCACGAGGTCGGGTTCGCTCGTCATCAACTCTCCTTCATCCGAAGCTCGCGATCGCATTTTTCGGATGTCCGCATAAGCACACGATCTTGAAGCCGGCGGCTATGTAAACCTATATCGGGGTGGCGTGACAAGAACCATCTCCCGTCACCGGGTGTGATCTAGCGCACTGGAAGTTTCGAGAGGATTACCCATGTCAGTCGCGGCGGTGCCGGGATGCGCCGGACAAACCAAAAATGTTTGAATTGCCGGTACGGAATAACCCTACTCGAACCTTGACGTATACAAGCCGCGGTGGAATTGTATAAAGGGATCGGGTAGTCAAGCTTCAGTCAAGGAATTGGTCGGAGAAACAATGTCCAATACAGCTGACAATGTCGTGCCAATGACCCCTTCCCTGGGCGCCGAAGCGGTGCCCGAGGAAGAGCCGATCAAGGCGTCGATCACGGTCCTGACCTCTTTCGGATCGAACGACCCCGAGCGCGAGCACCTCTTCCAGCTGGACTATCACCGAATCAAGCACATCATCGAAAGCAAGATCACGGTGATGTCGCCCGGCCGTTCCGACCCGATCGGTTACAATGTCGAAATCTGCAACATCCGCGCCGGCGGCATTTCAGAACGGGCGCTGGAGAAGATCACCAAGGCCAACATCGTCGTCGCCATCCTGGGCGAGCGCAACATCAACGTGATTTTCGAGATCGCGATCCGCCTGTTCTACAATCCGGTCGCAATCCTGTTCTACCGCGACAGCGACATGGCCGAGGGCGACGGTCTGCGCAACCAGTTCTTCCAGCACAAGCCGATCTATCTCGACAACTTCGCCATCCATGCCCTGCCGCCAGCGGACGACAATCTGAAGAAAGTGGCGACCGAAGTCGCATCGCAGTTCAACTGGTTTACGCCCGGCATTCCGGAAAAGCTGGCGACCGCCATCGATGTGACCGACCAGTATTTCATTACGCTGCTCGGACAGTGCCTGCAGGAAATCGAGAACGAAGCCATCAACGTGCCGCGCGACATGTCGGAACTGACCGAACGGCGCCGGCCGGAAGGCTTCATTAAGGGTTGGGATGTTATGCTCCCAACCAGTGTTATTCAGATCAAATGGAAAAAGCGCGCTGAACGGTTCAGGTATCATGCAACAGACATGGTGGATACCGAACAACCTATTGTCCGCGACGCAAATGATGAATTCAAGAACATCTTCTGCATCAACCAGAACACACAGTTTCCCTCGCAGGGTCCCAATAAGGTGACCTATCAGATGCTGATGGATTCGATCGAGCCGTTTGTGTCGGACGAAAATCTGAGCGCCTTTAACGTGGATCAGGCCCGGCTCAGCGAGAATCTCATTTTCGGATCGACCATGACCAGCGCCGAAGTGCCCCTGCGCATGGAGGATAACCACCCGAACGTCAACATTCGCGGCAAGGTCTACATGCCGTGTCTGGTTGCCAAGCATACGGTCGGGGATACGGACAAAGCGCACACCACCTACTTCATCATCAGCTTTGTCGAGCGGTTCTGGCCACATGACCATCCCAACAATCCGCTGCGGCCGCAGAACTAACGCTTCCACGCTCCAATATATTCAGGTTTTAACGTACTATGGTTCCCAAGCACGAACTGTCTGACTTTGGCAATCACGAGAACAGCGAAGTTGAACGCTGGGATCTGATGCAGCGCCTGCAGGTCGATTTCTGCCTCGACCTTGAATGGCCGTTTTACTATCAGTCGCCCGCCTGGCACGCCGCGCAGAGCGTTCTCGATATCGGTTGCGGCAACGGGTACTACCTCGGCAAACTGGCGGAACGGTTCCCGGACAAGCAGTTTACTGGCTACGACATTTCCGACGAGTTCATCCAGATTGCCCGAAAGGAACAGGGCAGCGAGAAGATCAGCTTCGGCGTTGGCGACGCGCATGCGGTGGAGGGGAAGTATGATTTCATCCTCGCCCGCTTGGTGTTCCAGCACTTGCCGGATCCCGAGCACGTGCTGACCAGCATCGCGGAATCGCTCAATCCCGGCGGTCACCTGCTGATTGTGGATTCCCGTGATGTGTGGCGCTACTACTACCCCGAATGCCCCCGGTTCATGGAATTTTTCGATGCCTTCATCAAATCGCAACTCGACCGCAGTCTGAACCGCGATTTCGTTCGCACGCTTGCGGGCAATGTCGGCGACTATCCGACGTGGAATCTCGGCGGCGCCTGGGAAGTTGTTATTCCCTCGACCACGCCGGGCAACCTGGAAAGATTTCGCAGAATTTATGGCGAAGTGATCCAGTTCGTTGAGGAATCAGAAACCGTCGACCTCGACTTCAAAGCACTTCACGAGGAATGGGACGCGTGGTGTAAGAACCCCGACGCCTATACCCATGCGGGACTTTCCATAGTCTTGCTTCAAAAAAAATAACATCGCCGTGATAATCGGCTTGAAAAATACAAATAAATCCCAAAATTAAAGTGTCCTGCCGCTTGTAAAGCCTGGCAATTCGCGCCGGATTAATCCTTGTTCCACCATATATTGCTGGATGTCCTGGAATACTCGGTGTGGATAGATGGAAGTATGTTTTCTCGGAAGAGACCTTGATAGCAAAAATACTGCAAACTTACCCGGACCCCACACGGTGGATCTGATGCGGCCGGGCAAGTTACGTCGAAGCACTTGGCGATTGCGTCTCAGGGAATTAAAATCCGCACCGAAAGGAGCCGACCCGCGACAGTCACCATAAAAGCGGGATCAGGAAAAGTGGACACCGGTTTTCCGTCCGATCCCGCTCCAAATGTTGGAATCGATCGCGTTTCACCGACTTAGGTGAGTCCAGCCAAGTCGATCGCGATCTAAGACTGCCGTGTATGAATGAGGACCAATATGGGTAAGTTCCAGAAGAGACCCGTCGTAATCGACGCCGAGCAGTGGTTTCCCGGCCGCGATGTCGATGGCGTTGAGGAACAGCCTCCGGAACAACCGAACGCCGAGCCCATCGGCATTGTCCGGACACTGGAAGGCGACATGATCGCCAGGTCCGGCGACTGGATCATTACCGGTGTCGAAGGCGAGAAGTACCCCTGCAAGAACGAGATCTTCAAAAAGACCTACGAGCCCGCCAACTGATCCACCCGGGCGCAGACGCGTTCAACCGTCTCCTCGGCCGTTCCGAGCCAGTTTGCCGGATCGCCGACCACCTCCCAGTCAACATCCACATCCACGGCGTCACGCAGCCATTCGATCAGCGTCTGTCCACTTGCCGCACAGGCCTCGCAACCACGCGTCACAAGCGCCTTCGCCTCGGCCCGCGGCATGTGCCCGGCCAGCGCGAAGGATGCCGCTTCGGCCATGACCGTGCCTGAGGCCATGTCAAGACTGGCCCGCATACGGACAGGATCCACCTCGACGGTCTCGGCAATCGTCAATCCGTGGCGCAAGGCGGCGCCGGCGGCCTCCGCCAACGGCGGCAGGGCCAGCCATTCGGCTGTCCATGCGGCACCGTCGCGTTCATGCGCATGAACCACCGCGTGTTGCAGGGTCCCTGAGAGCCCGGTCCCGTGGCGGGCCAGCGCCACCAGAACCTCGGCCAGCACCGGATTGGCCTTTTGCGGCATGGTTGAGGAGGCGCCGCCGGCAAAGCGGACTTCAGCAACTTCGGACTGCGCCAGCAATGCGAGATCCTGCCCCATCTTGCCGAGGATCGACGTGATCGTGGCGAGCCACGCGCCAAGCTCCGCGATCGTGTCCCGCTGGCTGTGCCACGGCATGGCGGATTGCCCAAGTTGAAGCTGGGCGGCGAAGGCGGCGCTCAGAACCGCTCCCTTGTCGGCGAAGGGCGCAAGGGTTCCGGCCGCCCCGCCCAATTGAACGACAAGCAGCCGGCCCCGCACCTCATCGAGCCGCTCAAGCTGGCGCAACAACGGCGCGATCCACCCGGCCACCTTGGCCCCGAAGGTCGTTGGCACCGCCTGCTGCGTCCGGGTCCGCCCGGCCATAAGCGTTGCACCATGCTCCCGGGCCAAAACCGCGAGCCGCATGGCCAGCGCGCCCATGCGCTGCTCCAGGACCAAAAGAACCGCGCGCATGTTCAGTACCAGCGCGGTGTCCATGATGTCCTGGCTTGTCGCGCCCCAATGCACATAGTCCGCCGCATCGTCTCCGGCCGCCGCGCGCAGCCGTGCAACAAGCCCGACCACCGGCACTCCGATCTGGTATGTCGGCCCGTCCAGCTCTTTCGGCTCAATCTCCAGAGATTGCGCTGCGCGATCAATCACCCCGGCGGCAGCCGCAGGGATGATCCCGCTGTCCGCCTGGGCGCGGGCCAATGCGGCCTCCACGTCCAGCATGGCACGGATATGCGCGCGGTCCGAAACAAGGTCGGCGATTTCCGTATCGCCGAGCAGTGCTCCATAGATCTGCGAGCCGGTCACACAGCCTCCAGGGCAACGGCAATGCCCTGCCCGACACCGATGCACATGGTGGCCAGCGCCCTTTTCGCACCCCGCTCTTTGAGCTCCATGATTGCCGATCCGGCGAGACGCGCGCCCGACATGCCGAGCGGATGGCCAAGCGCAATGGCTCCGCCATTGGGGTTCACGTGCTCGGCGTCATCGGCAATCCCCATGTCGCGCAGGCAGGCCAGGGCCTGAGCCGCGAAGGCCTCGTTCAGCTCCACCACATCGAAATCGGCGGGCGCCATCCCCAGCCGACCGCACAGCTTTCGCGTCGCCGGCGCCGGACCGAAGCCCATGATGCGCGGCGCGACGCCTGCGGTGGCGCCGCCGAGGACGCGGGCCAGGGGAGTGAGCCCATGGCGTTTACAGGCCTCTTCGGAAGCCACGATCAGGGCCGCCGCGCCATCGTTGACGCCGGACGCGTTTCCGGCAGTCACCGATCCGCCATCGCGAAACGGGGTCGGCAGCCTGGCCAGCTTGTCGATGGTCGTGCCGGCGCGGGGATGCTCGTCCACCTCGACGACGATCGGATCGCCGCGCCGTTGCGCGATGGTGACCGGCGTGAGCTCCTTGGCGAGACGGCCGTTCGCCTGCGCCGCAACCGCGCGCTCCTGGCTGCGCACCGCGAAGGCGTCCTGATCGGCCCGGGTGATCTGGAAGTCCTCGGCCACGTTCTCAGCCGTCTCCGGCATCGAGTCGATGCCGTACTGCGCCTTCATGAGCGGATTGACGAAGCGCCATCCCAGGGTGGTGTCGTGCACGTCCATTGTCCGCGAGAACGCGGTCTCCGCCTTGGCCATGACGAAGGGCGCCCGCGACATGCTCTCCACCCCGCCAACCACCATCAAATCGGCTTCGTCCGACTTGATGGCGCGGGCCGCCGACAAGAGCGCCTCGAGCCCCGACCCGCAGAGGCGGTTGACGGTGGCGCCGGGCACATCTTCGGGCAGGCCCGCCAGCAGCGAGGCCATGCGCGCCACGTTGCGGTTGTCTTCGCCGGCCTGGTTGGCGCAGCCGAAGTAGACATCGTCCACCTCGGCCCACTGAACCTCCGGGTTCCGTTCCTGCAGGACCCTGAGCGGAACCGCCGCGAGATCGTCCGCCCGCACCGGCGCCAGCGCACCGCCGAAGCGGCCGATGGGGGTGCGCACGTAATCGCAAATATAGGCATCTTTCATTCGGCGGCTTCTCCTTTGCCGGGCACACGATGAGCGCGCTCGGTCCGTGCTTTCAGGTCGCGCAGGGCGTCCAGTTCAGTTCGTGTGGGTTCCGGGGTTTCCGTAACATCGCTTGCATAGCGCACGGTCCAGCCGGTGTTTTCTTCGATCTCAGCCCGGCTGACGCCCGGATGGATCGACGTCACCGTGAATTCCATGGTTTCGGGATCCGGCTCCATCACGCACAGGTCCGTCATGAGACGGGTCGGGCCCTTGGTGGTGACCCCGAGGCGGGCGCGGTCGCCGGGACCTGCGCCATGTCCGAGCGAGGTGACAAAATCGATCTTGTCGACGAAACCGCGCCGCGACTGGCGCATGACGATGAAGATCTCCCCGCAGGAGGTTGCAATCTCCGGCGCGCCGCCACCACCGGGCAGGCGCACTTTCGGATTGGCATAGTCGCCAACGACCGTGGTGTTGATGTTGCCGAAACGGTCAAGCTGGGCGGCGCCGAGAAATCCAACCGTGATGCGCCCGCCCTGCAGCCAGTAGCGGAACATCTCGGGCACCGAGACGGTGGTCAGCGCTGTTTCGCACAGCTCGCCGTCGCCGATTGACAACGGCAGTACAGTTGGTTTCGTCGCCAGGGTGCCGGATTCATAGATCAATGTCAGGTCCGGCGCATGGGTGAGTCGCGCCAGATTGCACGCTTCCGACGGCAGGCCGATACCGACAAAACAGACATCGTCTTTCCTGACCGCCCGCGACGCGGTCACGCTCATCATTTCCGCTGGAGTATAATCCACCATCGCTCCCGGTCCTTATGCCGCCACGGCATGTCTGGCAAAGTCCTGTGGCCCGCCCTCGAGCACATACTGTTTGATCCAGGCCTGAAAGCTGTCGCGGTCGCGCGAAACCTCGTCCCACATCTTGTAGAACGCATTGTCGCGGGCGTAGTACCCATGCGCATAAGACGGGTGCGCTCCGCCAGGCACCGCGACCACGTAGTCGACCGTCCAATGGGGCAGGATCACCGCGTTGGGGCCAACGCCCTCGAAGCTGTCGACCACTTCCTCGACGGTCACAACCGAGCGCTTGGCTCCAAGAACCGCCTCTTTCTGAACGCCGACAATGCCCTCGAACAGTATGTCGCCGTCGCGGTTCGCCTTCTGGGCGTGCACGATCGCGACATCCGCCGCAATCGCCGGCACGCAGGCCAGTTCTTCGCCGGTATAGGGGCAGGTGATCGATTTGATGGCCGGGTTTACCTTGGCCAGCTCCGCCCCGCGATAGCCGCGGAAGACGGCGAAGGGCAGTCCGGCGGCACCCGCATCATAGGCATTCGCCATGGCCGCGTGACTGTGTTCTTCGATCTCCAACGGGCCCGGCCAGCCCTGCTGCACCGCGTCGCGAAACCGGTGCAGCGAGCCCACCCCGGGATTGCCGCCCCATGAAAACACCACCTTCGCCGCACATCCGGCCCCGATCAGCTGGTCGTAGACGATGTCCGGCGTCATGCGCACCAGCGTCAGACCCTTGCGCCCCTGACGGATGACTTCATGGCCCGCCGCATGCGGAATGAGATGGGTGAAGCCTTCCATGGCGACCATATCGCCGTCGCGCAGCGCAGCCTCGACGGCCTGATCCAGGGTGACCACTTCAGACATCGAAGAACACCGTTTCGTTTTCGCCCTGCATGTGGATGTCGAAGCGGTACACCGCCTGTCCGCTGTCTTCTGTCCGCGCGGCGATCAGTGTGTCGCGGCGTTCGGCGGGTACGGCGGACAACACTGGATCGGCGGCATTTCTTTCCGCCTCGTCGGCGAAGTAGATCCGCGTATAGGCATGCGTCAGCAGCCCGCGCATGAAGACAATCACATTGATATGCGGCGCATGGCCATCGGCAATGGCGCCGGGCTTGACGGTTTCAAAGACGAACCGGTTCTCCGGGTCGGTGCCGGTTCCGCAGCGCCCGAACCCGGCAAAACCGGCATTGGAGCTGCGCGGATCTGCCGGATGCGCGTAACGCCCGTGGGCGTCGGCCTGCCACAGCTCGATCATCGCATCGTTGACGCACGCTCCCTCGCCGTCCAGCACCTGCCCCTCGATGCGCACCGCCTCGCCCTCCGTGTCGGGCCCGCGCATCTCAGCGCCCGCAATGCTTTTCAATGGATAGCCATATTGTTCCGGCGTCAATCCATAGGCGAAATAGGGGCCGACCGTCTGCGAAGGAGTTTGCTTCAGTGCCATGGCGCTCACCCTTCCATCGGCGTCGCGCCGCGCCCGCGCAGCACGATGTCGAACACATAGCCCAGGGCGAACTCGGGTTCCGTGGTCTCGATATCGAACCTCGCGACCAGGCTGCCGCGCGCCGCCTCCGGCGTGCCCTGATAGATCGGGTCGAGATCGAGCAGCGGGTCGCCGGGGAAATACATCTGGGTGACAAGCCGGGTTGCGAATGCCGGGCCGAACAGGGAGAGGTGGATATGGTTCGGCCGCCACGCATTGAAGTGGTTGCCCCAGGGATAGGCTCCGGGCCGCACGGTGTAGAACCGATAGGCCCCGTCGGCATCTGTCAGACAACGCCCGCCGCCGAAGAAATTCGGATCGATCGGCGCATCGTGCTGATCGACCACATGAATGTAGCGGCCGGCCGCATTGGCCTGCCAGATTTCAATCAGCGTGTTCGGCACCGGCCGGCCGTCTTCATCGAGAACCCGCCCGGTCACAATGATCCGCTCGCCCAGTGGCTCGCCGTCCTTGGCACCGTTTTTCGTCAGGTCGCTGTCCAGTTCGCCGACGCTTTCATGGCCATAGACCGGGCCCGTCACCTCCGAAAGCGACGACACAATCGGCACCAGCGGCCTGGTCGGCCCGCGCCGCGCTGTCGACTTGTATTCGGCATGGAGATAGGGAGGTTGGGTCCCCCAGTCACGCCGGTTGAAACTCAATTCGGTACTCATGCCCTATAGTTCCTGAAGCTCAGATAGACGGAAAATAAATCTGTTGCCGGTTCAAAGCCACTGCTCTGTGTCGTAATAATGAAGGACTGTATACCAAGGATCGCAGATCGAGGCACCATGCGCACGCAAGTTGGAATCATCGGCGCCGGCCCGGCTGGCCTGCTGCTGTCGCAGCTTTTACACATCAACGGCATCGAGTCCGTCATTCTGGAGAAACAGTCACGGGAATACTGTGAGGCCCGCATCCGCGCCGGCGTGCTGGAAGGCGGAACGGTGGAGCTTCTGCACGAAGCCCAGGTCGCCGACCGCATGGAAAAGCAGAAGCTGCTCCATGGCGGCATCGAAATCGCTTTCGACGGCAAGTACCGCTATATCGACTTCGTCGATCTCACCGGCAAGGATCTGACCATCTGGGGCCAGACCCAGATCGTCCGCGACCTGAACAAGGCGCGCGCGGAGGCCGGAGCCAATCTGGTCTTCGAGGCCGAAGACGTGGCGATCCACGACTATGAATCGGACAGCCCTCGCATCACCTACACGAAAGACGGCGAACCCCTCGAGGTGCAATGCGACTTCATCGCCGGATGCGACGGGTACCACGGGGTCTCCCGCGCCTCCATCCCACAGGATCAGATCAGTTCGTTCGAGCGCGTCTATCCGTTCGGCTGGCTTGGCATACTGGTGGAAAACCCGCCGGTCTCCGACGAGCTCATTTACGCCCATTCGGAACGCGGTTATGCGCTCTTTTCCATGCGCTCGCCGACGCTGAGCCGCCTCTATATCCAGTGCAACGCCGATGAAAATCCGGACGACTGGCCGGATGAGCGGATCTACGAGGAACTTCGGCTGCGCGGCGGCGAGCGGGTCGCGGCCGATCTCGTGGAGGCGCCCTCCATCGAAAAGAGCCTTGCGCCCCTGCGCAGTTTCGTCGCCGAACCGCTGCGTCACGGCAATCTGTTCCTTGCCGGCGACGCCGCCCATATCGTGCCGCCGACCGGCGCCAAGGGCCTCAATCTCGCCGCCGCCGACGTCAGAATTCTCTACCGCGCCCTGGTTGCATATTACAAATCGAGCAGGACGGACCTGCTCGACGCCTATTCGGAGACCTGCCTCAGGCGCATCTGGAACGCTCAGCGCTTTTCCTGGTGGATGACATCCATGCTGCACACCTTCCCCGACAGCACCCCTTATGAGCGGCGCCTGCAGATTTCCGAGATCGACTATGTGACAAACTCGCGCGCCGCATCGCTCGCGCTGGCGGAAAACTATGTCGGACTGCCGTTTGACTGATCCAGGATCGGTTCACGCGCCACCTGTGCTTCGCGATAGGCGAGGTAGATCGTTGATCCGACAACGATGGCCGCACCCGCCCAGGTGAACGCATCGACCGTTTCGGCAAACATGAAATAGCCGAGAAACGCCGCCCAGATCAGCTTCAGAAAGTCGAACGGCATGACGGTGCTGGCATCGGCCTGCCGCAGTGCTTCGGCAATCGCCACCTGCGCCAGGGTGCCCGAGATCCCGATCACCAGAAGCCAGAACCAAACCTCGAGCGATGGCGTGGTCCACACGAACAGCGTCGGCACGAACGCGAAGACCGTCAGAAGCAGGTTCATGTAGGCGGTGATCGTGACGCTGGATTCGGTTCGCCCCAGCATCTTGATGACGATCAGCGTCAGCCCCCAGATCAGTGCCGACCCCAGAACCAGAACGGACCCCAGATCGATCACCAGAACACCCGGTCGCAGAATGACCAGCGTCCCGGCAAACCCGCAGATCAGTGCCGCCCAGCGCCTGAAACGGAACCGCTCCTTGAGCAGGATCACGCTCATCAGCGCGGCGAAGATCGGCGCCGTGAAGCCCAGCGCGGTGACCCGGGCGAGCGGGCTCAGCGAAAGCGAGGTGAAGAACATGAACATTGCCACCACATTCATCGCCGACCGCAGGACATGCAGCGGCAGGCGCTGCGTCGCGAACACACCAAGGCCCGAACGCACGATCCACGGCGCAAAAACCACGAGCCCGAAAAAGCTCCGGAAGAAGGCAATCTGAAACGGGTGCACGTCGTCTGAAACATAGCGGATCAACGCATGCATCCCCGCAAAGGCCACCGTCGACGCGATCATGTAGATGATCCCGCGAGAGCTCGCCGACTGCGCAGACCAAAGCTGTTTCAGTGTACTTCTCCAGATTGAGGGGTAAGGTTTCGCGGTAGCGATCGGAATTCGGCATCGGGGCGGGACCGATCGATCTTGGCATAGTTCGCAAGTGGGGAGAACGGCTTATGCGATGTTTGCTTCAAAGGGTGTCGGAGGCGCGCGTCGACATCGCCGGCGAGACCGTCGGCGAGGTCGGCCGCGGCTTGATGGTCCTGGTCTGCGCCATGCGCGACGACGCCGAAGACAAGGCGGCGGCACTCGCCAAAAAGGTCGTCAACCTGCGGATCTTTTCCGACGAGGCCGGCAAAATGAACAAGTCCATTCTCGACATCGGCGGCGCGTGCCTGGTGGTCAGCCAGTTCACCCTCGCTGCCGACACCTCGCGCGGCAACCGGCCGGGATTCTCTCCGGCCGCCCCGCCGGACGAGGGCAATGCGCTTTATCTCAAGTTCTGTGACTTCCTGCGCGACCACGGGGTGCCCGTCGAAACCGGAGAATTCGGCGCCGACATGCAGGTGACCCTGACCAATGACGGCCCGGTAACCATCTGGCTTGAGAATTAGAGGTTTATGTGAGACCCGCCGGGGGAGCGGGCTGGCGACGGCACCATCTCTAAGTGCCGACCCGCGCCACTTCTTCACCGTCTGACACCACAATTGCCGTGCCTTCCGGCAGTGGCTCCCAGCCCACTTCGTCGAGCGGCACCGAGGCAAACAGCGTCGTGCGCTGATCGCTCATGCCCACCGTGAGCCCTTCGCAGACGAATTCAGGCCCGCTCTGGCAGGCGACGCAATTGCGCATCGAGAGGCCCGGAGGCCGCGGCTCGCTATAGCCCTCGCCCTCTTCGTAGACCCGCTTGTCGGCATGGACGAACAGCGCGTCGCCGTCTGAGTAGAGAAAGTTCGAAGAGCCATGCCCCCGCATGTCGGAGGCGAAGCGCGCGAACACATCGAGCCGCGCATCGATCTCCGGTGCGCGATCCTTGTTGTGCCAGATCGCCGCCATGCGCTCCATCAAGAGACAAAACGCGAGCTCGGAATCCGTGTCGCCGACCGGTTCCTCCATCAGGTGCGCATCGCCGAATTCATCATGCAGGCCATGCAGCGTGCCGTTATGGGCGAACACATGCACCCGGCCGCCAAGAGCTCGCCGGAACGGATGGGTGTTCTGCAGCTTGGGCTCGCCGACGGTGGCGAGGCGCACATGGGCAATGACGAACCGGCTTTCGAGCTGTTGTTCGGCAATGAACTTCACCCACGGACTGTCATGGGCGGGTTCGGCCTCCTTGACCAGAAACGCCTCGCGGTCATGAAAATAGGCGATGCCCCAGCCCGACCGGTTGCGATAGGTGAGGCCGCCATGCCTGGCGAACTCGTCGAGCGAATAATTGACCGACGAGCGCTTCCGCGACGACATGGCAAACAGCTCGCACATTATGTGATCTCCGCTGATCTTGATCCGAACACTGACGGTGAATGTATTTGTGCTGATGCGCGGGCGCCAGAGCAGGTTACACAGTCGTGAAGATGAATTGACCGCGCAGCGCCTCCGCCGTTTAATCCGCAAAACCAATAATGGAGGCTTCGCATGCTGGCCGTTTTAAGCGACGAACAAAAAGCGATCCAGGAAACCGCACGTCGCTTTGCCGGCGAAAAGCTCAAACCCGGCTATATGGAGCGCGATGGCGTCGACCGGCTCGACCGCGATCTCATCAGGGAAATGGGCGCACTCGGCTTCATCGCACCGGACATGCCGGAGGAGTTGGGCGGGGTCGGTGCGTCGGGAGTGACCACCGGCATCATCATGGAAGAACTCGCCTACGGCGATTTCAACATGACCTATGTCCAGCTCCTGGGCTCACTCGTCGGCGGCATCGTGGCCCGCCACGCGGCCGACCACATCGCCCGCGAATGGGTCGGCAAGGTCACCTCCGGAGAGGCGCTCCTGGGTCTCAGCCTGACCGAGCCGGGTGGCGGCTCGGACGCCGCCAACCTTCAGTTTTCGGCCGAGAAAACCGGCAATGGATATGTGCTCAACGGGGAGAAGACGTCAACCTCTCTTGCCGATCAGGCAGATGCCATCGTGCTCTTCGCCCGCACCGGTGAGAAGGACGCCGGAGCCGCCGGCGTCTCGGCTTTTTTCGTGCCCATGTCGGAGCCCGGCATCTCCACCACCCGGTTCGACGATGTCGGCAGCAAGACGGTCGGACGTGGCTCCGTCTTCTGTGACAACGTCAAGCTTCCCGCCGACTGCCTGATGGGCGAGGAGAACCGTGGGTTCGCCCAGGTCATGCAGGGTTTCGACTATTCACGTGCTCTGATCGGCCTGCAATGCGTTGCCGCGGCGCAGGCGTCCCTGGATGAAACCTGGGACTACGCGAAAGAGCGCGAAGCCTTCGGCGCACCCCTGGCGCAGTACCAGGGTGTCAGTTTCCCGCTGGCAGAGGCGGAAACCACCGTGACCGCGGCACGCCAGCTCTGCTACCTGACCCTTGCCCTGCGCGACGCAGGCCAGCCACACACCATGGAAGCGGCGATGGCGAAATTCTATGCGCCGAAGTCGTCGTTCGACGCCATCCATCAGTGCCTCCTCACGTTCGGGCACTACGGCTGGACCCGGGACCTGGCGCATCAGCAGCGGCTGCGCGATGTCATGGGCCTGGAGATCGGCGATGGCACCGCACAGATCATGAAGCTCATCATTGCGCGCGAAAAGGCCGGCCGCGTTGCCGTGCAATACAGCTGACGCCGCATTCATTCCAGGAGACGCATCCATGCGGATCGCCGAGATACGCATCTACCGGCACGATCTGCCGGTCGCCGGGCCGCCCTACAGGATGTCCCATTCCGAGGTCACCGAACTGGACACCACCATTGTCGAGGTGATCACCGACACCGGCGTCTCGGGGTTTGGCGAGACATGCCCCCTTGGCCAGGCATATGCGCCGTCCCACCCCGAAGGTGCGCGCGCCGCTCTGTGCGAGATCGCGCCGCATCTGATCGGCTTTGATCCCCTGGCCATCGAATCGATCGCCAGAGGCATGGACCGCACCCTGGCCGGTCACGCCTACGCAAAGGCGGCCATTGACATCGCCCTGTGGGACATCGCCGGCAAGGTCTATGGCCGCAGGGTGTGCGACCTGCTTGGCGGCACGGTGCGCGAGCATGTGCCCAGTTACTACGCGATCAACGTCGGCAAGCCCGAGGAGGTCGTCCGCATGGTCCGACAGAAGCAGGACGAAGGTTTCGTTCGCGTGCAGCTCAAGGTCGGCGGCCGCGACATCGCGCAGGACATCGAGGTTGTCCGCAAGGTCTTCGAGGTCGCGAATCCGAATCTCCGTATCGCGCTCGACGCCAATCGCTCTTTGACCACAGGCGACGCAATCCACCTGTCGCGAGCCTGCGCGGAGCACACATTCGTCCTCGAGCAGCCGTGCGCCACCTATGACGAGGTCAGGTCGATCAAGTCACAGGTCCGCCATCCGATCTATCTCGACGAGAACGCCGTCGATCTCAACATCATCATGCGGTCGATCCATGACGGTGTCGCCGACGGCTTCGGAATGAAGGTGACGCGGGCCGGAGGCTTGAGCCGGATGCGCACCATCCGCGAAATCTGCCATGCTGCACGACGACCGATGACCTGCGACGACAGTTGGGGCGGCGACATCATCGCCGCCGCCTGCGTGCATATCGGCGCCACCGTCGAACCCGCACTTTCGGAAGGTGTGTGGATCGCCGCTCCCTATATTGACGGCAACTACGACCGCGAGAACGGCATTCGCATCAAGAACGGCTGGATCGAAGTTCCAGCTGGCCCAGGGCTTGGCATTTCCCCGGACACGAGCCTGTGGGAGATGCACCATTCGGTGTCGTGAACGGCCGGCGGCGGGTCATGCGGTCGGGCCGGGATGTCGCCGCGCTCCGGCAGGCCGTGACCACACCTGGTAGAGCCGGCGCAACTTGGCGAAGCGTGACGGCGGTTCCAGCGGATCGTCCTCGTCGCGGCCGATGCCCGCACGCTTCAGGATGCGCTGCAGCGTCCGCCGGTGCATGCCAAGAAGCTTTGCCGTCTGCATCGTATTGCGGTCGTTTTTCTCCCAATGGGCAAGCACGTGCTGGAGGCGAACCTCCGACGGATCCATGACGTTTTCCGGCAACTGACGGGCGCTGTCTTCACCGGCCGTCAACGCCTGCACCAAAGCGTCCGCATCAACCGGCTTGGCCAGGCAGTCAACCGCTCCGAGTTTTACTGCACGCACCGCGGAAGCCGGGGTCGCGTATCCGCTGAGCAGCACCGCCCTCGTGTCCGGCGATCGCGCATTGAGATATTCGAAGACCTCAAAACCGCTGTCGCCATCCATATGAAGATCGACAATGGCGTAGTCCGGCGCAACCGCATCAATCGCCGATAGTGCCTGTGACACCGTTTCCGCCGGCCAGACGGCATATCCAAGCCGGCTCATGGACCGGCTCAGCACCCGCACGAACGGGGCGTCATCATCGACGATCAGGAGGGTCATGTCGGCTTTCGGGGAGGCGTTTTGGGTCATGTATGGTCATACGGGGCACGGACCGCTCTGGATCGCCATGCGACCTTTTGACCGGCCGCAGCCTCGCCGGAAGCGTTCTGATCTGCCCGGAGGCATCAATCGTAGAAGATCTCTCTGTTCAGCGGGTTTAGCGGAGATGTATTCTGCCTAATGGATATGAAATCACTCCCTGACGGATACAGAGCAGTGGTCTTCGGCGCCAGCGGCGGCATCGGGTCGGCATTGCTGCGCGCCCTCGAAAAAGACCCCAGATGCGCCGTCGCAGCAGCAGTGGGCCGCAACACGGCTCCAGCTCTCGACCTGGAGGCTGAACCGTCGATCCGAGAAGCCGCGGAAGCCATTGCAAAGGACGGTACCGTCCACCTCATCATCGACGCCACCGGCATCCTCCATGATGTGGACATGTCGCCGGAGAAAACCATCGACGCGGTCGATCCGGCAACCATTGCGAGGGCTTTCGCCGTCAATGCCACCGGTCCCCTGCTGTTGTTCAAGCACTTCCACCGATTGCTGCCGCGCGATGAGCGCGGCGCGTTCGCCAGCCTGTCGGCCCGTGTCGGGAGCATATCCGACAATGCGTTGGGCGGCTGGTACGGCTACCGCGCATCAAAGGCCGCGCTGAACATGTTCATCCGGACCGCCGCCATCGAGCTGGCGCGCAAGCGCCCCCTCGCCGTCTGCCTGGCGCTGCATCCAGGAACAGTGCAGACACAGCTGTCGGATCCATATTCGGGAAGCCGTGAACGCTTCCAACCGGACCACTCGGCTGAGCAGCTGCTTCAGGTCATAGACCGGGCGCAAATCTGCCAAACCGGATCGTTCCTCGCTTACGACGGCTCGGAAATACCGTGGTGAGCGCCCCCGGGGTCAGAGCTGTTCGACGATTTCAAAATCACCCCGGACCCTATAGGCTGCCGCCTCCAACGTTAAGGAGAGAGCCATGGACATTCACCGCGCAGGAACACGCGAGACGCGACGGGGCAACCCGGATTACTTCACCGGGTCGGTGCTGCTGGACCCGATCGCCGACGCGCCGGAGCCCGCCCGTCTCAAGGGCGCCCGCGTCAGCTTTGAGCCCGGCGCCCGCACCGCATGGCATACGCATCCTTTGGGCCAGACGCTGCATGTGCTGACCGGCGTCGGCCGGGTTCAGACATGGGGAGAACCCCTGCACGAAATCCGCGCCGGAGACACCATCTGGATTCCGCCGGGAGAAAAGCACTGGCATGGCGCAGCACCGGCCACGTCGATGGTGCATCTGGCTTTGCAGGAGGAATTGGACGGCGTCCAGGCCGACTGGCTGGAGCAGGTTTCTGATGAGGACTACATGGCCGAGCCCGAGGGGTAAGCTCATGGGCAGAGCAGACACACTCCCTCATCGGCCAGGCCAATCGGCGGACATCCGGTCCCAGAGGGGTGAAGGGGTGCAGGCTTCTCTGAAACGAACCGGGATATCCACCGACGGCTCAGACGGCGCGTAAGCGGCAAGGGTGCGCTTACGCCGCCGAGTGAACTGGAATTTTTCGTGTCTTGGCCTCGACTTCCGGCGGTTTCGGCAAAGTCACCTTGAGAACGCCGTTCTCGAACTTGGCTTCGATCTCTTCGGCCCCGGCATCAAACGGCACCGTCAGTGACCTGCGGAACGAGCCGTAAGACCGCTCGACCACGTGGAAGTTTTTTTCTTCCTTTTCGGATTCCGCTTTCTTTTCACCCTTGATGGTCAGCACGTTGTCGCTCAGGGTGACTTCGATGTCTTTTTCATCGACCCCGGGCAGTTCAGCGCTCACTTCCAGGGCCGTGTCCGTCTCGCTGACATCGATGCTCGGCATGAGCCGCATGGCCCCACTGCCGTTGCGCGCTGTCAGGGGCAGTTGCGCACCGCGCGAAAAGTCGCTGAACACTCGATCGATCTCGCGCTGCAGCGAATGAAACGGTTCGTAGTTCTCCTTGTCCCACAGGGAAGGCAGGAGCGATTTCAATGTCATTTCAACCTCCACATTTACCGGGTGTCTTTTTGCTCCCGCGATCGTTGGCAAAGAACGTCTCGCGTGCGTCCCTTATAGGCGTGTGGCGGAAGCCGGTTGTTGACGCAGATCAACAGGCATGACGCCAGGCGCTTGTCGGTCACCCCTGAATCGAACTAGTCTTTGTGCGTCCTGCGCCCGCACTCCGCCTCAAACGAGAACCTGTCCATGACCTTCCTCTACGTCCTTCTCGGCCTGATCGCCGTTGTCGTGCTTTATGTGATCTTCACCTACAACGCGCTCGTCGCCCTTCGTGTCCGGGTCAACGAAGCCTGGAGCGGCATCGAGGTGCATATGAAGGAGCGCTACAATCTCATTCCCAACCTGATCGAGACGGTGAAGGGCTACACCAAGCACGAGGCCGAAACGCTGGAGAACGTCACCCGGGCCCGGGCCGAGGCATTCGAGAGCCACGGCACGCCGCACCAGCAGGCCGGAGCCGAGAACATGCTCAGCGGTGCACTAAAGTCGCTGTTTGCTCTGGCGGAGAGTTATCCGGATCTCAAAGCCAACGAGAGCTTCATCGAGCTGCAGGGCGAACTGTCGAAGATCGAGGAAAAGATCCAGAACGCGCGGCGCTATTACAATGGCGTGGTGCGCGACAACAACACCAAAGTCGACCAGTTTCCGAGCAACCTGGTCGCCAACACCATGAACTTCGCCAAGGTGGAATTTTTCGAACTGGACGATGCCGACGCCGATGCCCGGCGGCCGGTCGATGTGAAGTTCGACTAGGTCGTGCGGTGGTCAACCTGCACCAGGATTCTGAACCGATGAAACCACACAGACGTGCCCGATCGGCCGCATGTCGGCCATGGGTCCAATGCGCCCGGGTGATCATCGTCGCGGCCTTTGCGCTGATCGCCGGCGCCGTGATCAACGCCGGCCAGGCACTCGAAAAGATCATCAGCTTCGACAGCGAAATCTGGATCCAGCAGGACGGCTCGCTCGACGTGCGCGAAACCATCACGGTGGAGGCGGAGGGCGACAAGATAAAGCGCGGCATCTACCGCGACTTCCCGACGGCCTACACCACCGAACGCGGCGTGAAGACCACCACCACCTTCGACGTTCAGTCGGTCCGCCGCGACGGCCAGCAGGAAAACTGGTTCACCGAAAACCAGAGCAACGGCGTGCGGCTCTATATCGGCAACAAGGAGGTGTTTCTGCAGAACGGCCGCTACGTTTACGAAATCAGCTACAAGACCGACCGGCAGCTCGGTCATTTCGAAAGTTTCGACGAGCTTTACTGGAACGTCACCGGCAACGGCTGGAACTTCGAGATTGATCGCGTTACCGCCAAGATTCATCTCCCCGATGGAGCGAATGTGCTGGAACATGCCGGCTATACCGGCAGCTTTGGCGAAACAGGAAACGACTTCACATTTTCGCCAACCTCCGCAACCCAGGTCTGGTTCGAAACCACCCGCATATTGCAGCCCTACGAAGGCCTGACCGTGGCGGTTTCCTGGCCTCCCGGTTTCGTCACCCGGCCAACCGCAACGGAACGCGCCTGGAAGACGTTCCTTGACTGGGGGGTGGAGATCATCGGCGGCGCCGGCTTCTTCGTTCTTCTGATCTACTACTGCATCGTCTGGTCGAAGGTCGGCCGCGACCCCAGGGGCGGCACCATCTACCCGCTCTATGGTCCGCCCGATGGCGTGTCGCCGGCGGCGGCCCGCTTTGTGAGGCGCATGAATTTCGACAACAAGGCGTTCACCGCGGCCATCGTCAATCTTGCGGTCAAGGGCTACCTCACCATCGGCCAGAGCCGCAACAAGGTCTATACCCTGCGCAAGACCGGCAAGACCGTGCAGTTCTCGCCCGGTGAGAAGGCCATGGTGGCCAAGCTGTTTCCGGGCTCCAAAGACGATATCACCCTCAAGCAAAGCAACCACCGCAAACTTTCAAAAGCCCGCAGCGCGCTCAAGTCCTCGCTCGTGGCAGACTACGAGATCAGCTATTTCGCCAGGAACATCCGTCACTTCGTCCCCGGTCTGGTGATATCAGGGCTCGTCCTTGTTGCGATGGTCCTGTTCTCTCCCGAACCCGTGGTGGCCGGGTTCATCAGTGTCTGGCTCACCGGATGGTCCTTCGGCACGGGCCTCTTGCTCTGGAAACTGCGATCCGCCTGGCGCGCGGCGATTTCCCAGGGCACCATAACCACGATCATCGCCGCCATTTTCCTTTCGCTGTTTTCGCTGCCGTTCGTTCTCGGCTGGTTCTTCGGATTTGGCGTGTTCGTGACCGCGACATCCGTCGGCGGCGCGCTCGTCATCCTGGCCGTCGCCGGGCTCAATACCCTGTTCCACCATCTTCTGAAGGCGCCGACCCTTCTGGGCCGCCAGCTTCTCGATCAGCTGGATGGTTTCGAGATGTATTTGAGCGTGGCCGAAAAGGACCGGATGAACCTGATCAATCCACCGCAACGCACCCCTGAACTGTTCGAGAAATACCTGCCCTATGCGCTCGCTCTCGGGGTTGAGCAGAAATGGGCGGAAACCTTCGCCGGCGCGCTTGGCGGCATCAAGGACGCCAGCACCGGCCGCATCCGAACCTACAACCCGAATTGGTACTCGGGATCGAATTTCGACGGCAACCTCAACTCAATGACCAGCAGTTTGAGCAACAGCCTGTCCGGCGCGATTTCCAGCGCCTCGACGGCGCCCGGCTCAAGCAGCGGTGGTTCCTCGGGCGGCGGTTCGTCGGGAGGTGGCGGCGGCGGCGGTGGCGGTGGCGGCTGGTAATCCGATGCCTTGGGACAGCTTCTCTTCGTGGTCTAGGTCATGGAAACGTTTGATGGCGCCAAACCGGTTCGTCCGGCAAGGCGCGATGCGCAGCGCGATGTGGTGCATCGGGCAAGCGCCGCAACGTGGCTGGAGGGCCGATTTGGCCCACCGAAGGCCGAGATTTCGCGCCTTCTGAACTGCGCTACGGCCCCCTTGTGGACGGCAAAGTCCACGGCGGGAACCGTGCCTCGCCAGCAGATGTGAAAATCCGGTCAAAGCGATTCCATATGAACGTGAAATGCTCTAAACCGCCAGTATCCCATCCAGGTGTTTGAGTATTTCCTCGTTCGGCAAGGGCGTCAGATCGCGGGGCTCCTCGGCCATGACCAGGGCACGAACGCTGTCGGGCAATTGGCGGCGCAAATCGCCGAGCGCCTGCGGCGGCGCGAGCACCACCAGTCGATCATAGCTCTTGGCCTCCGCGTGGGTGCGCAGAAAATCCGCAAGCGTCTTGAGAAACATCCTCTTGGAGTGTCTGTGCGGATCGGAAGACGGCGCCATCGCATGTCGCCCGCCGCCGACCGAATCGAATGACCGTCCCGGCCGGTCTGACAGCAGCTCCGACGACGGCGGATGCGGCACTCTGAAGTCAGCTCCGTCCACCTGTGTCACACCCTTGCCGACACCGCTGTTGGCCAGGATGCGCGCACGCGCACCATCCGCAACCACAATCCAAGTTGTAACCGGTTTCATGTCTTTGATACCTTCTTTGTATCGGGCAGAATGCGCATCGGGCGGCGGTCACGCGTTGATCGAGATCAATCCATTGCAAGGCGCCGGCTGTAGAGTGCGTTCGAAATCGAACGTGTCCGAGCGAATGAGCGCACCGCAAATCAAACCGTTCCAGGCCGCCGAAGACCAAAGCGAGGTGATCGCGTTCCTGCGCGACCCGGCAAGCCATGGTGGCGCGACAGAAACCGTGGAGGTCATCGAGACCCACGGAGCGATGGTGTTTCTGGCGGGCCGTTTCGCGTTGAAGATCAAGCGCGCCGTCAAATTCCCCTATATGGACTATTCGACCCTCGAGCGCCGCCATGCCATGTGCCGACGCGAGTACGAGATCAACCGGAAGACGGCGCCCGGGATCTACGACGAGGTCACGGCGGTCACCCGACAGCCGGATGGCGCCCTGGAACTTGGCGGTGATGGAACACCGGTCGAATGGGCGGTCCGGATGCGGCGCTTCGATCAGGCAGACCTCCTGTCATCGATTGCCCGGCGCGGCGACCTCGACGATGTCCTGACACGGGATCTGGCGGCGGCGGTCGCGGCATTCCATGCCGCCGCCGACGAAGTAACGCAAACCGATGGCGTTGCGGCCATTGAGACCGTCATCTCGCAACTCAACGCCGCCTTCGCAAACGCCTCAGACATCCTGCCAGAAGATCTCTGCAACCGCTTCGCCGAACGGGCGCGTGGGGCGCTGGAGAGCTGTCGCCGATGTCTGGTGGCCCGCGCCCAACACGGCCACATCCGCCGGTGTCACGGCGACCTGCATCTCAACAACATCGTCGCCTTGAACGGCAAACCGGTTCTCTTCGACGCCATCGAGTTCAACGATGCGATTGCGACCATCGACACACTCTACGATCTGGCGTTTCTGATCATGGATCTCGATCAGGCCGGGCTGCGTCGCCAGGCCAACCTGCTGCTCAACCGCTATCTCCATCACACCGACTGCGCGCGCGACCTTGCCGGCCTGGCCGCGATGCCCCTGTTTCTGAGCTGCCGCGCCGGCATCCGCGCCATGGTCGCCATCCAAAAAGGGCGCCAGCCTGGCTCGACGGCCCCAGAAGCGGACTATGATCGGGCCCGGCGTTACTTTGACAGCGCCCTTGGCTATCTCGAGCCTTCCCCGCCCAGACTGGTCGCCGTCGGCGGCTTTTCGGGAACCGGCAAGTCGACCCTGTCCGCATCCCTCAGCCCCTCCTTCGGGCTCGCCCCCGGCGCCGTCCATCTGCGCAGCGACCTGGAGCGCAAGGCCATGTTTCACGCCGCCGAGACCGAACGTCTCGAGCCGTCTCACTATTCGCCCGAAGCGAACGCCCGTGTTTACCGGCGATTGCTGCACAAGGCCGGCCTCTTGCTCACGGCCGGTCGCACTGTCGTCATCGACGCGGTTTTTTCGCGGCAGGACGAACGCGTTGCTCTCGAACGGCTGGCACGGCACCACGGCACCGCGTTTCAGGGCCTCTGGCTCACCGCCCCCGACGCCCAGCTCTACCAACGCGTCAGCACACGGCGCGGTGATGCGTCCGACGCCACCGGCGATGTCATCGACATGCAGCTTTCCAGGGGCGCCGGCGAGCTCGGATGGGCCAGGGTCGACGCCGGCGGCAGCCCCGACGACACCCTCGCCGCCGCCCTTGACGCTCTGTCGATCGCTTGACCTACAAAAATGCGCGCCCTTCCCGCTGGTGCATCAGCACCCGATGAAAGCTCACATCTAGAACGTTTCCATATGAACGTGAAGCGCTCTAAGTCACCCGCCGTCCGAACAGCACGATCGCCGTCATCGGTGCGATGAAACCGATTGCGATCACCGTGACGATCAGCGGACCGAGCGCATCGTAGCTGCCGCGCGTGATTTCGAAGACCTGATTGAAGTACTTCGTCTGCAGCTGACCCGCCACCAGGGCGAGGTTCATGAACGAGGCCATCAGGGCAAACCATGTGGCGCGGCGGCCTTCCGGCGCATGGATCGCCACCAGGGTCAGCATCGGGATCATCGAGAGTTGGGCGAAGGGAGATTCGATGGTGGTGTCCAACAGCGCGATGGTCCGCGCCCCGACACCCCAGGCCTGCTCGGTCCATTCATGCAGCCCGTAGACGAGAACCAGGTTCGGCGTTGACAGCACCGTGCCCACGATGGTCAGCCACAACAGCGTGAAGGCAACCGGTTTGCGGGTGATCACATCGCTCAACAGCCACATGCCGGCCATGGCGAGGCCTGCGCCGATCTGCGCCAGGGTGCCGTAGAAGGCTTCATCGAATCCAAGCACGTCGATGGTGAACCAGCGGTAGCCCTCGCCGGTGCCGGGGGTCGCCCGGAACACGAAGATGATCACCGCCGCGTAGACGATTTTCATTCGCGTATCGTGGTCGAGATCGCGGGTCACCCATACCAGCATGGTCCCGACAATGCCCATGGAAACGACAAACACGACCTCCTGGCCGAACGGCACATCGCCGACCCCGATCAGCACCACCGCGATCCCGAACACGAATCCGCCACCAAGAATACGCCAGTCGATCGGCTTGCGCTCGGTGGTCTCGAGGCGGACAAGCAGAGCTCCGGTCACCGAGACGAGCGGAATGGTCAATCCCATGAGGAACACCGCCTCGTAGGAGTAGACCTGCGCCAGCCAGCCGGCGAGGCCCGCGGTCGAGAAGATGCCGAGCGACAGGGCCAGCCGCCCGAGCACCTGGACCAGGCCGAGCTCGCGTTCCACCGCTTTTTTCGGCCGCGGCGTTCCATCGGGCTCTTCGCGGTCCACCACCTCGGTGCTCATGGCGTCGGCGACCACATCCTGCAGCACCACGCCGACAACGGTCACCAGAGACGCAATGACATAGACCGCGTCCGGACTGGCGAAGGTGAGCCATCCACCGGCGGCTCCAGCCAGCATCAGCATTCCCGATGCGACGAACCCGGCGCCGATGAAGACATAGACACGCCGCCGAGAGCCTAAAAGCGGAACACAATCGACAAGCTGGCCGAACACCATCTTGATGGTCCACGGCAGGGTGATCCAAACCCCGATAGCGGCAAGGTCGGCGGGCTCCAGGGTCAATTCCTTCTTCACCCAGAAGCTTTGCGCAACTCCAGTAATGCCAAGCGCACCATAGGAGAAGTAGACCATCAGAAGCGGCAGATAGCGCAGCCGCATGGCCTTGGCCGGGGTGACGAGCGCATCGTGCAGGCGTTCCGCAACACTGCGCGGTGGCGCAGCCGCCGTCGTTGTCTCGCTCATGCCCGGATCATTCTAGGTGCTCGCCGGTCTGGTCCAGCGCCGCAGTGCCATGGCGTTATGCAGCCGTTCCTTGGAGAGGTTTCCCGCCGCTTTGTACGGCGGCACGCCCTGGCTCGCCGAGTTTTCCAGCACGACGCGCGTATTCTCGCGGATCTTTTCTTCGATTGCGGCAAAGGCGCCGGCGCGTGTTCCCCCCTGATACTCCACCGCGGCACAGATGACGCCGCCCGCATTCGCAATGAAGTCGGTGATGGAGATGACACCCCGGGCATACAGCGCCCGTTCCGCATCCTTGCTGACGGGAATGTTGGCGCCCTGCACGACAAGCCTGGCCTTGAGCGCATCGACCGTGTCGGCGGTCAGCACATCCGGCCGCGCGGCAGGTATCCAGATGTCGCACTCAACGCCGATAATGGCGTCGCGGCCGAGCTTCTCGCCATCCACGGCGTCGGTCACGCTGCGGCCTTCCGCCTTGGCGGCGACAAGCGTTTCCACGGCAATCCCGCCCGGCTCATGAACGGTGCCGCGCGAATCCGCGGCCGCGACCAGGATGGCGCCTTTCTCAGCGAGAAACCGGGCGGCGTGCTGTCCGACCGCACCAAAGCCCTGAACGGCGACCCTGGCACCCTCCAGTTTGACATCGCAAAAGTCCTGCGCCACTTCCGCGGCAATCGCCACGCCGAAACCGGTCGCGCCGATCTCGTCAAGCGGTATGCCGCCGACTTCCGCCGGCAGGCCCACCGCACGCCCGATCTCGTCATGAACCCAGGCCATGGACCGCTCATCGGTGCCCATGTCGGGGCCGGGAATGTAGTCATGGATGTCGGAAATGGCATCGGCAAAGGCGCGCACGATGTTTTCCTTGTGCTCCGGCGGCATGCGCGGGTCAGCCAGAATCACCGATTTTGCGCCGCCATGCGGCAGGCCGGCGGCAGCGTTCTTGAGCGTCATTGCACGGGCCAGTCTGGCGCACTCCTCAAGCGTCGCGTCCGCCGCCATGCGGGTGCCGCCGATGGCCGGACCGCAGGCCGTATTGTCAACCACCACAATGGCGCGCAGCCCCTGCAGCGGGCCGGCCAGATGCACAATCTTGGCAGGTCCCAGTTCGTCGGAAAAGGCAAAAGGGTCGCGGGCCATAGCCCCTCCAAAAGCATATCGTGAATCACCATATCAACGGCGAGGGCCGCGCACCAGCACGGGGCGGAGCGCGCGGCAACCCGTTACGAACCGGACGAGCCGGCAGATGGCAGGTCATGAGGTGGCCACCACGGGAAACGTGGCTCGGGAGTATTTGGAGAAGCAGATGAAACACTATCGGCCGATGGCGCTCGCCATCGCACTGGTATCAATGTTGGGCCTTGGCTCGGCGCAACAGGTCGCGGCAGGGCCGCTCCTGGCCAAGGGCGTGGCAGCGGTGGTGGGGATCGCAGATGCGACGACCCCTAACCTCAGTCTCGTCAAAGACCCGCCTAGTGTGAAGAATTTCTATCGCAATCAGAACAACCGTCGATACAAACAGAGAAACAAGAAACACCGCCGGCACAACAAGAAGCGGTTCTACAATCCCGGCGTTTATCTCGATGGCGGTTATAATAACCGGTACGGTCATACGTATGACCCCTATTACCAAGACCCCTATTACGATCCGGCCCCCAACTATGGCCCGGCCCGCTACTCGTGTGGCGAAATCCGTAGAATGCTGCGCCAGAGGGGCTATCGCAACATCAGGGCGCACGATTGCACCGGCAAGGTCTACACCTTCGTCGCCTTTGCCGGTCACAAGCGTTACAAGCTGCGGGTTCGCTCCAAGAACGGCAGCATCAAGACCCGCAAACGGCTCTAGAGCGGGATCAGGAAAAGTGGGTGCCGGTTTTCCGGCCGATCCCGCTCCAAACAATAGAATCGATCACGTTTCATCGACTTAGGCAATTTTGCCTAAGTCGATCGCGATCGAGAGCGGGATCAGGAAAAGTGGGTGCCGGTTTTCCGGCCGATCCCGCTCCAAACAATAGAGTCGATCACGTTCATCAGCTTGGGTGATCCCACCTAAGCCGATCGTGATCGAGACCCGTTTGACCGAGGTCAACGAGCCGGGGCCCCATTCGTCGTAACGTCGCAAGACATCACGGCGAATGGAGGTCGGCATGACCTACAAGACGATCCTGACATATATTCCGGCGCCCGACCGCGTCGAGCCCATCCTTGATGTCGCCCTGCCCATGGCGCGCCGGCACGGCGCCCATCTGATCGGGCTTCACGTTATGCCGCAACCGCACATGTACTGGGCCGTGGCGGCCGAAATGTCTGCAGTCGTTCTCGATGCGCAGAAAGAGTTTTTCGATGGTCTGGCCAGCAGAACCGCGCGCGCGTTCGAACAGCGCACCAAAAATGAAGACGTCGTCTGTGAATGGCGGCACGCGAACTCGGCCGGCCGGCCGGTCGCCGACGCGATCGCCGCACATGCCACAGCCACCGATCTGGTCATCGTGGGCAATGTCGGACCCAACGACGATTGGGCGACGCAGGCCGACCTGCCCGCCAGAGTGATCATCCAGTGCGGGCGCCCGGTGCTGGTTCTTCCCCATGCCGGAACAAAGGATGATATCGGCGGTTTCGTGACCATCGCCTGGGACGGTCATCGCGAAGCCGCCAGGGCCGCATTTGACGCGCTACCTGTGCTGCGCGAGGCAGAAGAGGTGCGCCTGTTCTGTCTGGAGTATGACGACACATCGCCGCGATACGGTTTCACGCCAGCCGACGAGATCGCGGTTACTCTGTCGCGCCATGGCGTGGCTACCACGGCGCAACGGCAGCTCAGCAGCACGCCGGCCGGCGAGGCTCTCCTGTCATACGCAGGCGAGCACGGAAGCGACCTTCTCGTCATGGGTTGCTACGGTCATGCCCGCTTTCGCGAATTCGTTTTCGGCGGCGCCACCCGGCATGTCCTGAAACACGCGACGATCCCGCTTTTGATGTCGCACTAGGTCATGAACTCATAAATGGCACGCATTCTGCGCTGACGGATTTGCGTCGCGAGCAGGCGCAAAGGTGCCGGAAACCTTCCGGTTTTCAAACCTTTGCAACGCCCGCGCGGCGCACATCCGACGCGCCC
>JAJFHL010000042.1 GCA_021775615.1 Hyphomicrobiales bacterium | reverse complement strand
TGCCCTTATCATGCCTGGAGCTTCGGGCTCGCCGGCGAGCTCGTCTCGGCGCCGCGCATGGCGCCGGAATTCGATGCGGCGGACTACGGGCTCATCTCCTGCCCGGTGCGCGTCTTCCAGGGCCTCATCTACGTCAACCTGGCCTATGGCGAAACGACGCCGGATTTCGATGTGCTGGAAGACTGTTTCGAACGGTTCCTCGTACCGCACGGGATCCCGGGCACCAAGGTCGCCCACAGCGCCTCCTACCTGAGCGATGCCAACTGGAAACTGGTGATCGAGAACTTTCGCGAATGTTATCACTGCGCCTGTTCGCACCCGGAATATGCGCGGGTGAACGCCTACGTCAACACCGGGCTCGCCGCCTACCGCAAGACCGTGAGCGACTGGGAAGACAGAGCCCGGCGTCTCGGGCACGAGGTCGGACTTGAGCGCCCGCACGACCCGCGGTCAAACCAGCCGTTGGTCGCCTGGCGCCAGCCGATCCGGGACGGTTATCTGACCCTGACGCAGGACGGCAAGGCCGCCGCCCCTCTGCTCGGCACCTTCAAGGAGTATGATGGCGGCGAAACCTTCGTCGCCTTCGGCCCGCTCCACTATATTTACGCCGCCAATGATCACGTCGCCCTGTTCCGGGTCACCCCCCTCACAACCACGCGCACTGATGTCGTCGTCACCTGGCTGGTCCGCGAAGATGCGCGTGAAGGCGTTGATTACGACATCGATCACCTGACGTGGATGTGGGATGTGACCACGCGGCAGGACACCCAACTGATCAACGACAACCAGAAAGGAGTGAACTCCGTCAGCTATGCGCCCGGGCCCTATAGCGAGGAGGAACTGCCCTCTGCCGATTTTACCGCGTGGTATCTTGATCAACTGCGTGACGTGGCGTTTGGGCACTAGGAATTCCGTGTAGGATGGCCGTCCGGTAAACCACTTGAGCCCGCAGAATGATGCTCAACTTCACGACACCCAATCGCCCGAGCGGCGCTCTATGGCAACCAGCCTGCCCATTGGCCAATGTTTTACGACTTTGACAATAACGCTCTGCGCGCCATTGGTCGGCACTTTTCCGGTGGCGGTGCAGATGATCCGGGCAACCTTGCCGGCCTCAACCTCAAATCAGTCACCGCGGACCTCTTCGGCGCGGACGCGGCGGCATCGCCGTGGCAGCTGTTCTGGCTGGCAAAGCTTGACCGGCTTTTCCTGCTCAATCCGCCGGACGCCCCCGGCCTCTGTTTTGCCGGAGGAGTGCTGCATATTGCAGACGCCGGTGGAAACCCACAGCCGTTCAGCGTCACCGGTCTTGGCCTCACGGCAGAGCGCGCGCTGGGCGCCGCCGCGGGCGAAATCGCCGAGTATTGTGCGCTTTACGGCTCCGCTGATCTCACGGCAGACGGTTCGGGCGCGCCGCTGCCGCGCGTCGAGTCTCTGTTGCAACGTCTGCCGCACGCGGCCGGTGCACCGGAACTCCTGAACTGGGTGCCGGCAACCCGGTTGTCCGACGCCCAGACGGTCCTCGTACCGCAAGCCCTTTGCCACGGCACTATGGGGCCCGGCAGCAAAGACGAACCGAGTATCCCCCTCAGTGAGGGATGCGGCGCCGGGCGGACCCTCGACGAGGCAACCGAACACGGCATTTGCGAGTTGATCGAGCGCGATGCCTTCGCATTGTGGTGGTATGGTGGGAGGCCCGCGCGGGCGCTCGCCATGGACCGGGCCTGCAGGGCCGCATTCGCCGACTACCGTGCCGCCGTTCGCGGCCACGCGGACACGCGCAAAGATGCATTGCTGGACATCTCGACGGAGTTTGGCGTGTCCGTCGTCGCCGCCGTCTCGTGGAACCGGGAGAACCACAGGCTCGCCTGCGGCACGGCAGCCCGCGGCACTTACGGCGCAGCGATCAGGGCCGCCTATCGCGAGCTCTGCCAACTCGAGTTCGGCTATCACTTGACCGAACGGAAGCGGCGAGAACTGGGGGATGCGGGTCTGAGCGCAACCGACCGCGCAAGACTGGACCAAGGCCGCCGCCTCGACGCAAGCAGGATACCCATGCTGAAGGCCGCTGGCACGCCCACCACCGTTTCGGTCGCGGACTGGGATGCGGCTCTGGCCGTTTCAGGCATCGCCACGCGGACGGATGCACTGCCCGAGATCGAGCTCTATTGGACGGAGATCGGACAACCGGATGCGGATCTTAAGACCGTAAAGGTCCTCTCGCCCGACCTGCAGCCGGGCAACCCGAACCACGTGTCCGCACGGCTCACAGCCGCTCTGTCGCGGACTGGCGGCACCGATGAACTGACACAGGGCAAAATGTTAGTCTAGGTCATGGATTCATAAATAGCGCGCATTACTGCACTGCCTTCAGACAGAGCTTTGGACGCCCTATTCGTCCCACTCACGGTTGGATCACGCCCCCGAACCTAGCCTAGCGCAATCAAGTGACGGCACTGCAAACTGCCCACTTGACGCCTTTCATGCAAATTGCAGGAGTTTATGATTATGAACAAGAACGTACTGGAAGAAATTCGACAGATGTCAGCCGCCAGTGTCACACAAAATCCGGAAACGGAGTATCGCGTCGTCGAAGACTGGATGCTTTCCGCTGACGATGCGGAAGTGCACGACATCGAGGGTGAAGCGGTCGAAATCCCATTCGATGCCGGCGCAAGAGCGGCCATCAGCGCAATTCGCTGGACATGCCGGACCGACCGCGGCAATCGACTGTTCTACAACGGCAATCCGTTCAGAGCCCGATGTGTAAGCTACTCTGTGAGTGGCATCTCGTGGCAGGCCGGAGCAGGTTGGCCGGTATACACGTCCTATTGCCCGCAGCCGAATTTCAGCGCCAGTATGCGTTTCCGAGACGCCAAGCGCCATCAGGTGGTGCCGGTTTTCGGTGGCAACTACTGGATCGGCTGCAGTGCCGACGCGTCGGGTTGCGGCAACAGAACGACAGACGTTTGGTTCTGGGTCAACGACGACAAGTACGACGACAATACCGGAACCTTCAACCTCACCATTACCAGTTACTCATGATGAATGTTGGCGCGGGTTTCCGCCTGGAGCAATGGGTTTCCAGGCGGGGGCCCCGTCGGCTACGCACAGGGCGACTACGAGAGCGACTTCAATGGCACGTCTTCTGCCACGCCGATTGTTGCCGGCATCGCCGGTCTGGTGCTCTCGGCCAACCCGGAGCTGACCGAACAGCAAGTTCAGGACATCATTCGCGACACCGCGGACAAGGTTGGCAGCCATCCCTGTGTGTAAGGTCGCAACGATCAAATGGGTCACGGCCGCTTAAACGGCGATCGCGCTGTCAAAGCCGCATCTGCCGTTGGATAATCTGCGGGATGTCGCCGGCGGTGCCGGAGACAAGATCCGATCCGGCCGACTAAGCAACGTTCTGTCTAGCTGAGCTCGGCGCTTGAGGCCCAAATGCCATCAAGTGGCCGGGCACTTTCGTGCCAGTTCTCAACTGGGGCGGCCCTCGACGTCTGGTAACAGGCATGATCCAGTTGTCGACTGCCAGAGACACTCAGCTTGCCTCAATCACAAACCGCCAGCCGATCAG
The DNA here is from genome assembly GCA_021775615.1 of Hyphomicrobiales bacterium. Taxonomy (GTDB): domain Bacteria; phylum Pseudomonadota; class Alphaproteobacteria; order Rhizobiales; family JAJFHB01; genus JAJFHM01. The sequence goes on along the minus strand of JAJFHL010000042.1, from coordinate 9,524 downwards.
TTCCATACAGGACATGCCCTTATGGCCGAACGGCTCCGCGCCTCACAACAGCTGAATCACGATGGATTCACGATGCCTCCGATTAGCTACAGGCATCGAAAATCATACAAGCCAATGGAGGATGCTATGACAAGCCAGCTCAGAAGGGCAAAAGTCGTCATCGACGTGACGCGCGTGTTGTTTGGGATTCTGGTTAGAAAGAATATTCCGCCCGCCGGTTTCGCCCTGGCGACTGATGTTCCCAAAACCACCTACGGGGCGTCGGTGCCGGCTTGGGGTCAGGTCTTGGCCGAAACCGAGGCCGATCTTCACGCCAAGAAAGAAGAATACAAGGTACTGCACATCGACGGCGCAGAGGTCACCAAGACCCATACGAAGACCTTGGCATTCACAATTTCGATGGTCACCAATGAGATTCTCGCAGGAAACAAGGTGGCAGTTGCGTTGGTAAACGCAGGTTGAGCGCGGAGGATCGAAACCATGAAATCGTTGATGTATGCGGCGCTCTGTCTTGCCTGGCTCACTACCGCGCACTCGGTGTATGCGGCAGCAGTCGAAAAAACGCTCGGCTTCTTACCGAGAGATGCCAACAGGGTTGCTGAACGCATAAAGAACACGAAAGCCGCTCAGGAAGAACTGTGCAAAAACACGGTTGGCGAAAGCACTTTCGTAAACTTGGACAAGCTCGCCGAAAAAATTCTGCTGAATCTCGGATTCGAACAATCGGATCTTGGCGAGTTATCGCAACGCACTCTAGCCGGGTTGATATTCGCCCTTGAGAACGACACCGAGTATCCCGTAGCCGATGCAAGCTTGCCGCGTGTTAAGGCTGCGATCGCCAAGCTCCCTGAAGAGACTATTTCCATTCAGGGCATCCTCATTTCCGCCCTCGATCAACCGGACGCGTTCAAGAGCTACGGCTATGTGGTGCACGTTCCAGGTTCGCAGTTCCTTCAGATCCCCGGGGAGCCGAGTTATCTTGATCTCTTCGCGGGACACGAGGCGATCACCATTGAATGCCTCGTCCTACGTGACCGCGACAGTTCAACAACAGTGTTCCACAGATTCGCGTCCTTTATCTCCGAAGAATCTGACAATCGTCTGCGTTTGCGCGGCACAGTAAGTGACCTCAAGAAGCCCGCCAATGCGGTCAACCTAAAAGACCTAAGCTGGGCGACCGTGTCGTATGTCGACAACAACGCGAAAGGATCGACGACGTTCGCTGTGGACGGTGTTCTTGGACTTGATCTAAGTACGGAGGACGGCACTCTTTTCATCCCCTACGCGAAGTACAAGCAGAGCGAAACCCGCAAAGGCGGCGGCACCACTGAAGTCGAGGTGCTCACCTTAGGTTTCCTCTTCAGTAAGCTGTTCCTTCATCCGGACCTTTCATTCGCCGTCGATTTGTCGCCGTCCGCCACACTTGATTTGGAGCAGAAGGCGGAAGTGGTCGCACTCGAAGGCTCTGTCGAGCCCGCATTCGACCTTCTGACTGTCCCGATTGGCGTGTTTAGCTTTCATGGCCCGTTTCGCATCAGACCCGACATCAAGCTGGACACTGCCGCCAACTATGTCCTCGACGCAGGCTTCAACCCTTTGCTCCGAAATGATGATGACTATTTCCGCTTCGGCGGCAAAGCGGGCCTGGAAATCCAATTTGTGGACCTTCCATTCCTCTCCGACATCTCACTTAAGGGCAGCTACGAGTGGCACTATTTCGCCTCGTCTCCACTTGACGATCTCGATCGCCTGGAAGCTAGCGTGAACTATTTCCTGGGCGGATCGCTCCACTACCTCCTGAGCTTTGAGTACGTCAACGGTCGCAACATTAAGAGCTTGCAGAAAGAGGAATTCTGGAAGGTCTCTCTGGGGGCGAGATTTTGACCGCACGTCCAAAAAGATCACGAAACCGCAGTGAAGCAAACCTCTTGTCGGACGAAAGCCACGACGCACGGCACCACTAGCATCAATGGCGTGAGCACCAAAACCGACAATGTAGCGACTACCCTGAAGAAAGGAAACACATCATGCCGACAATGTCATTTTCCGTCGAGACGGACGCAAACGGCTTCTTTCAAAAGACCGAGATCTTCGATTCACCGATCCCATGGGACACAACTGTCGACCTACGCGCGAAGCTCAAGGCTCCGGCGGATACCTGCATCGTCGGATCGGTCGATGTCGATGCAGCGGATGGAACTGTGCTGAACCAGGAAAAGAACTTCCGGGTCTGCCACGGCGAAAGGCTGAAGCTCGGTCAATGGCGCATCGACAAGCGTGAGAATGTCGTTGTCGTGCGAGGCAAGACCATTCCCGCGCGACCGCGCACAAAGGTCACGGTGGAGATCAAGACCGGTTAGCAATCCGTGACGCGCGGCGCGAACCCCGACGCCAACTCACATCAAACACAGGAACGGAAAACAACATGGCCAAATTCGATATTGTTCCCGGTCTGACCTTCGTCGACAGAAAGGGCTAGGGAGCCGACAAGTCCATACCGCGCCTCGGCAACAAGGTCGGCCGCACGCAGCGGACCCATGCGATTATTCATCACACTGTGACCCCCGATACATCCGACAGCAGTCCGAACCTTTGGGAAACTCCGGACGAAGTGTTCAAAATGATGCGCAGGCTGCAGACGGTTCGCCCGGACTTGGGTAAGGACGTGCCCTACAATTTCGTCGCGTTCCTTATGAAGAAAAAGCACACGATTATGGTGTGCGAGGGGCGTGGGGAGGATCGGACCGGCGCCCACACCAAAGGACACAACACGAGTGGCATCGGCATCTCCTTTGCAGGCAACTTCATGGACGGCATATCCGACGCAGATGTCTCCTCTCGTATGCACCTCATTTCGCAGTTCCTTAGCTGGCTGAAGTTCGATCCCAGCCACCAGGACTATGGACAATTTGATCCAATGAACAATCTTGGAAAACTTCACCCGCCGCAAAGAAATGTTTTTATCCATAAGGACTTCGCACCAACAGACTGTCCGGGAACAAAGATCATAAAGTTTGCCGGAATGCTGGACTTCGTTCAGCTCTGAAACAGAACACCTTCGCCTAACCATGTGGCCTGTCCCGGGAAACCCGGGCAGGCCATAGCCGTAGCTGCAGGCACGCCGTGACCGCCGTCTGCAGTTTCAGAACGTTCGAAACCCAGCATACACAAGGGGCTTTCGGCGGAACGGCCGGAAGAGAATTGGAGTCTGCTCCCGTCCGACAATACCTGGCGTTTCGCAGAGACAATAAAACCGAATTCGGAATCACGCTGGATTCACGCACCATCCCCCATCATCCACGTCATGTTCAGATCACCGGCGACCGGGGGCAGCACTCCAGTGCTAAGGGTGGCCGACGATCCGGGCGGGCTGGGGGGCCGGCGACGCCGCATATCGCCGGCCTCTTCGCCACCTCTCAAGGCAACGGCAGACACGGCGTGGCGGTGTTGAAAACTAACCAGGTGAAATTGAGCGCACTCCTCCCCTCGCTCTAACTTGGAGGCGGATTTCGATCTGCCTCCACTTTTTTTGACGCCACCGCAGAACGCGCTGAACGACGCCCAGACCGAGTTACTGGAGCGTGCGTTCGGCATTCCAAGGTACAGGCAAAAAAAGGAAGCGATTCACATGGCCAAGAAGAAGACACCGTGGGAAAAACTGATCAGTACTTACAAGGGCACGAGCATCGATCATGACGGGTTGAAGCTCGTGACCCTGGCGCAATGGGCGCTCGAGTCCGGCTTCGGTAAGAGCGACCTCGCGACCAAGCACAACAATTTCGCAGGCCTCAAGTACCGCCAACGCATGGCCGATCACGCCACACCGGTCGACTATCCGGCCCATGACGGCATCGACACCTACTGCAAATTCGACAGCCTCAAGGCGTTCATTCACGGCTACTGGCACTTCATCGCCAGCGGACCTTATGACGGCTGGGAGGCTTTCGGCGACGACCCGCTGGGATACATCCGGCACATCAAGGCCAAGGGATATGCCGCGGATCCGAACTATGTTTCGAAGATCGCCAAGGTCTACGACCGGCTCGCCGAGGAACTGGGGTCGGACGAGGAGCTCGACCGCCCCCACCGCCGCGAACTCGGCGACGTCCAGCCGGTCATGCTCGAGCCCGTGACGGGAGCGCCGCATCGCAAGCGCAGCGCCTATCCGAATGGTCTCGAAGGCCTCATCGTACACTACGACGCCGGCCGCATCCGTCCGAAATACGCCGACAACGAGGACTCGGACTACGGCTCACGCGGCACCATCACCTGGGGCAGTTCCCAGGGCTATCGATATCTGTGCATCAGCCGCACGGGCCGGGTTTTCGCGCCCGACAACTGGGATTGGGATCACTGGGGATATCACGCCGGCACGAGCGAATGCCCGGTCACCGGGCGCACCTCGGTGAGCCGATATTATGTCGGTGTTGAAATGAACAACCCCGGCTATCTCTACGAGGCACAGGAAGACGGTGTCTTCTGCCCCTGGTACAACTCAAAACGCACCGAGAACGGCCGCATCATTCACGACGGCCGGGGCAGGGTTTACCGCGCCGACCCGGACGACGAATGGTTCTCCCGCGATCAGGTGCGCCACGCGTCAGGTGGCAACATCACGCCGGGCTACTATCTGCCCTACACCCACGCCCAGTATGACGCGCTCAAGGGTGTCGTCCTTGCCGCGGCGACCGCCCGGCCCGCCAGCTTCCGCTTCGACCTGATCTTCGGGCACGATGAGATCTCGCCGGGCCGCAAGCAGGACCCCGGCGGTGCCCTCGCCTATGAAGGCCGTGTCATGATCATGGCCGAGTTCAGAGCGGAGGTGGCCGCCCTCCATGCCGCCATTCCCATCGGCTGAGCCTCACTCGAACATCTCGGCCAGGTGGGGATTGAGGAACATCCCGTCCGGATCGAACTCGGCGCGCACGTCCTTGAACGCCTGATACTTCGGGAACCGTTCCGCCAGGCGTTCGGCGGTCATGAAGTGCAGCTTGCCCCAGTGCGGCCGGGCGCCACGCTCATAGAGCTGCGCGTCGCACTTTCGCAGATAGGGCCAGTAATCGGTTCCAGGTTCGCCGGACACGGAAATGACGATGGACGGGCGCTGATAGTTCGGGCTCATCCAGGCTTCGTCCGCCGCCACGAACCGGACTTCCATGGGGAAGACGCTGTCGGGCAGCGACGATAGCATGAGATGCCGGTGCTCCTCGAAGACAGCCCTGGCATCGTCGGCCGGCACGAAATACTCAAGCTCGTGGAAGTTCGGCTCGAAGACATGCGGATAGATCCGGTAGGACCGGTCGATCCGTTCGTTCGGCGGCAGCGGCCGGCTGCCCGGCGCCTCGGCGGTTTCACGATACAGCTTGACCATGCACTGGTCCGCCTTGGCCGGCGCAAACCCGAAGAGTTCGGACGACCGGTCGGTCGGCATCCAGAAGAAGGAGAAGTGACGGTACTGCGCCAGGAGATCGTCCCAGCGCTCCAGCATCTCTTCCACCGGCATGAACACGATCTTCTCGTGAATGTTGTAGGCGGGCGCCACCTCGACGGTCAGCTCGGTCATGATGCCAAGCAGCCCCAACGAACACTGGACCGCCCCGAAGATCTCAGGATCCGCATCCGCCGACAGCACTCTTACCTCGCCACGGCCGTCGACGAGGCGGCAGGCCTTCAGCTCCGCCGAATAGCTGCCAAGGTCCGGGCCCGATCCGTGCGTCGAGGTGGCCACGGCTCCGGCGATGGCCTGGGTGTCGATGTCTCCCTGGTTCTTGAAGGCAAGTCCCGCCTCCCACAACGGATCTCCAAATTCGCCGATCGTCGTGTGGGCTTTCGCGGTTGCAAGGCAGGCGTCCGGGTCGATCGAAACGACACCCTTGAGCCCGGACGTATCGAGCAGGATGCCGTCGGTTCCGACAATGGGTGTGAACGAATGACCGCTGCCGGCCGTGCGCGCACCAAGCCCCTCGCGCCGCGCTTCGCGGACCGCGGCGACAACCGCATCTTCGGTCGCGCAGGGAACGATCCGCGCCGGGTTGCAGCTTTGATTTCCAACCCAATTGGTCCACGACGGTTGTTCGTCGTCAGTGACTTCAAATGCCATATCGAACCCTCGGCAGGTTTGGTTACGTCCCGCCGGGAGTGTGAAGCCGCGCCCGTTCCAGTCAAGGGCTTTGTCGCCCGTTGACGCCGGCTGCGCGGCCGCGTCTGCGTCAGTCGATCAACGGCACGACATCTCCCGTGCGCCGGCCCGGACCGCCTGCCAGGTTTGCCTCGGGTATCGCTGCCGGTGTGAGGACCGCAACGCAGAACAGCCCCGCGTCATCGATCCAGGTCCGGTGCGTGTTCCATCCGGCGTCCGCCGCAAGGGCCTCGAACTGTTCAAGGTCATACTTGTGCGAGTTTTCCGTATGGATCGTCTCACCTTCTTCGAAGACAATGCGCTCCCCCAAGAGGTGGACATACTGAACGCAGCGGCTGACCAAATGCATTTCGACACGGCTCTTCATCGCATTCCAGCGCGCCTCGTGGCGGAATGCACCGGGATCGAAATCCGCCCCGAGCTCTCGATTGATGCGGGTCAGGAGATTGAGGTTGAAGGCCGCGGTCACCCCTTCGCTGTCGTCATAGGCGCGCACGAGCGTCGCCGCGTCCTTCTTGAGATCGGCACCGATGACAAAAGCCGAAACGTTCGCGATCGACCGCAACCGCGCCAGCAGATCACCGGCAGCCCGCACCTCGAAATTACCGATGGTGGATCCCGGAAAAAACAGGATCTTTGGAACGGTCTCCAACGATGCCGGAAGGGAGAACTCGGCCGTGAAGTCGGCGACCAGCGGATGCACTTTCACCGCCGGATACTCCGCGTCAAGCCGACTGGCCGCTCTTTCCAGATGGCCGTCTGAGATGTCGACCGGCACATAGGTGCCGACACACGGCAGGGCGTTCAGCAACAGCCTGGTCTTGACGCTGGAGCCGCTGCCCAGTTCCACCAGCGCGCAGCCCGGTGCGGCCAGTGTCTGCAGCTCCGCCGCCCGGTCGCGCAGGATGGCGAACTCCGTGCGGGTCGGATAATAGTCGTCGAGATCGGTGATCGCGTCGAACAGCCGTGAGCCTTCGGCATCATAGAGCCATTTGCAATCGATCGTCTTCCGCCGGGCCATCAGACCGGCGAGAATGGAGAATGCGAAGACCCGGTCGCCCGAATGGACCGGCGCCTGCATGGCATGCATCGTATTCATGGTGTGACCGTTACCCTTTGTTGCTTACGCACGGTTGCTTACGCGTCATCCGCCAGTCTCAGACCAAGCATTTGCCAGCGCTGATGCGGATAGAAGAAGGTTCGATAGGTGGGGCGCATTTGTGCTTTCGCGGTCGCACAGGACCCGCCGCGCAGCACGAACTGGTTGCACATGAACTTGCCGTTGTATTCGCCGATGGCGCCGTCCGGCGGGCTGAAGCCCGGATAGGCGGCATAGGGGCTCTGCGTCCACTCCCACACGTCACCCCAGAACTGTTCATCCGACGGTGTTGCAGCAGGCAGCGGCCTGAAAGTGGTGTCGTCAAGGAAGTTGCCTTCGATCGACCGTTCGCGCCCGACCACTTCCCATTCGGCCTCTGTCGCAAGCCGATGTCCGGCAAAGCGCGCGAAGGCGTCGGCCTCGTAGTAGCTGACATGCACCACCGGAGCATCGAGGTTGACCGGCTGCGGGCCGCGCAGCGTATAGGTCCACCACTCATCGTCCTGAAGCCACCAGTACAACGGGGCCTCCCAGCTCTCTTTCACACAGGTCGCCCAGCCGTCGGAAAGCCAGAATGTCGCGGTTTCATAACCGCCCGCCTCGATGAAGGCGATCCAGTCCCGGTTGGTGACCGGCCGTGACGCCAGCTTGAACGGGCGCAGAAATGCCTGGTGGCGCGGACCTTCGCAGTCATAGGCAAAGCCCTCCCCGTCGTGGCCGATCTCAACCAGCCCGCCCTCATGGGAAATCCACGAAAGCGGCCTTTCGGATGTCACCGGCATAGGTTCGGGCGCGCGATAGGCCGGCAGCAGGGGATTGTGGGACAGCCCGTGCAACAGGTCGGTTACGAGCAGTTCTTGATGCTGCATCTCGTGATGACAGCCGAGTTCGGCGAGGGTGGCAATTGTGGATGCATCGGCGCGGTCTTCACCAAGAAGCCGGCACATCGCGTCATCCACATGATCGCGATAATCGAAGACTTCCGCCACATCGGGCCGCGAGATCAGTCCGCGTTTCGAGCGCGTATGCCGCGGACCGGCCTGCACGTAATAGGAGTTGAACAGGAACGCGAAACGCTCGTCCGGCGACGTGTAGTCCGATACATGTGGCTTGAGGATGAATTCCTCGAAGAACCAGGTTGTGTGCGCCAGATGCCACTTGGCGGGGCTTGCGTCCTCCATGGACTGGAGCATCATGTCTTCCGGTACAAGACCGGACACAAGGGCGCCGGTGCGCTCGCGCACCGACTTGTAGAGATCCGATTTCGCATCAGCTGAAGGAACGGTTTGCAGTCGGGCACTCATCCGGGGCGTCTCCTCGGTTGTGACGTGGTTTGGGTTTCAAGAAAAGTGTGGTCAGGCCGGCCTGGTCGAGGGCGGATCGCGCCAGCACAGCATCGGGCCGGGCGAACTCTGGCGCATGTCCGGCAAACGCCGCAACGGAGCGTCATGCGCATTCTTTGATTGCCGCTTCATCGTTGCAACCATCACCGTATCAACGGGGCGAAAATTAGGCAGAACGGTTCTTGCCACAAACACTCCTGACAAACGCCGCACTCTCCGCTCGAGGCCGAACGCGGCTATTCACCAGTATCGGTGGAAGCACGCAGGAAACCACACAGCCGCGAGCCGCATCCCATAGCGGCAACGGCACACGTTCTTGCATATGTGGAGCGCGGCACTGAATAGCAACGCCCAGCACCACGGCCGGCGGACACAAAAATGTGACACGGTTGCTCAGGGGCCAGTCCGCCGGCACGGGCAGTTCATGAAACAGGTGTCCTGCGGCAAACATCGCCGGCAGCCGCGGATGTGCTAAGGTGACGTGGTCTCTTAAGAGATGCCACGGACAAACTATTGTGGGGGCTCCAATGTTACAAGCACGTTTTCTTCGAATTTCCCTGCTGCTGCTTATCGTGGCCGTTCCAACGGCTGCATTCGCCCAGAGCACGCCGGTAAGCCTTGATCAGTCCGACATCTATGCAAAATCGCTGAAAGCCCTCACGATCCTGCTGGTGCTCGCCGTTTTGGTGGAAAATGCCCTTGCCGTCATATTCAACTGGCGGGTTTTCCTCAGTTACTTCAGCTTGCGGGGCATGCGCACGGTGATCATGGTCGCGGTGTCCTACCTCCTTGTCATGGTCCTCGACGTGGACGTGATTGACCGCCTGTTGGCGGCGTACCAACCTGATCGCGGCGCCGACTCTTCCTTCCTCACCCAGGCGCTCACCGCACTGATCATCGCCGGCGGCAGCAGCGGCGTCCACAATGTGATGTTCGCGCTGGG
>JAJFHL010000041.1 GCA_021775615.1 Hyphomicrobiales bacterium | reverse complement strand
TTGCCGGCACTCCGACACAGCGCAAACGTGCACAAACGCCACACTCATCATCAACTCCTCCAATCGACCGGGTTGAAAGCCACGGAATCGGATCGGCTCACATCCAGTTGCGAACCGTTCGCAAGCACTAGACAGCACCGGATGGCACCCTCCTGTCAAGCGGAGCGATTTAGATTCGTTCCATATTACTTTTTGATTTCAATGATTTAGAAGCGTTCTAACTCTAAGCGATAGAACGCGCACAAATGCATAGATGGCGGAATTCAATGGATTTTTGCCCTAGGTCTGCAGTTTCGGGCGGGCTTTCAGCCTTCGCCACCGCCCGTACATGATGCGGGGCCTGGGCAACCTGGACCGGTGCCGCAAGCAGCCCCTGGGTCCCGGCTCGGTGGCCGGGATGTCTCCAAGGTCCTGTGTCTGATTCCGCCGCGCCCTCACGCGCCGGGAAACGGGCCGATATGGTGCGTCCCGTGCTCGACCTGGAACACGTTGGCATAGAGGTTGGCGATCCACTTCTTGCCCTCGGTGGTGAGGCGCAGGTAGTCGAGCGCCGGTCCGATAAAGGGCTCGACGCAGCCCCAGAAGAATTCGGGATACTTGTCGGTCAGGTCGGCCGGTGTCACGTAGCCCAACCTTTCGGCGGTCCCGGTCTCCTGGAATTCCGCAAACAGTCCGTTGCTCTTGCGGTGATAGAACGGGTCGCCCATCTGACCGATAAGGTCGGCGGCCCTGACCATGGCGCCATCGCCTCCGGTGTCCTGGTGCTCGGGCGTTTGGGGGATCGGGAACCGGGTCATTTCCACCATCGCGGCGATACGCTCCTCGTCGATGTATTTCGATCCGGCGAAACGCTCGCGCACATAGATCTTGCCGCGATCCACATGATGGGCGGTGAGGAAGGCATCCGACGCGCCACGCGGCGGCGCGATCATGTCGCCCGCATCGTTGATCACGAATTCACGGTCCGTGTCCTGCTTGCAGATGCCACGGATGTAACCGATGTCGTGTACCAGGAGGGCGACCATGAAGTGGAGCCAGTCCTCCGGCGTCAGCGCTTCGGACAGCAGCCGCCCGCGGATGATCTGCTGCCCGCACAGGGCCACCATCATGGTGTGATCGACATCGTGATAGAGCGCGTTGGAATTGCCGATCCGTTCCAGAACCAGCCGCGCAGCGCCGCCGAGATAGCTGGCATATTCGGGCTGCCGGTCGCCGAAATACTGCAGGTAGGTCTTGGCCAGGTGTTCGCCGAGCTCGTCGGCGACAAGTGTGACCCGGTTCAACATGTCTGCTCACCCTCCCCCGACAAGACCGGCCCCGGCCAGTTTTGCACGCGGCAGATAACGTTTCCGTGGCGGCCGAGCCCAGCGTAGAGCATGCTCTAGTTCATTTTACACGTGATGCCGCCGTCCACCACCAGCATGTGCCCGGTGATGTATTTGGCCTCGTCGGAGGCGAGAAACAGGGCCGCATGGGCCACATCCCAGGCATCGCCCATATGGCCCATCGGACAGATGGCGTCGCGTTCCGCCACCATGGCCTCCACGTCGTTCTCATAGGCGCCTTTCACAGAGGCGTGGATCATCGGCGTGTTCATCAGCCCCGGCAGTACGCAGTTGGCCCGGATGCCCTTGGCCGCGTATTGCATGGCGATGTTCTGGGTCATCTGGTTGATGGCGCCTTTCGAGGCGTTGTAGGAGACGCTCGGATAGCCGGTGTAGCGCATGGACGCGATCGACGAGACGTTGACGATGGCGCCACGCCCCCGCGCCTCCATATGCGGCAACACATGCTTGCAGGTCAGGAACATGCCCTTGACGTTGACGTCGATCACCCGGTCCCAGCCCGCTTCGGAGATCTCCACCGGCCCGCCGACCTCGATGATGCCGACATTGTTGTGCAGAACGTCGACCTGCCCGAAGCTGTCGAGGGTCTGCGCCACCAGTTCGGCGACCCGGCCGCCATCGGTGACGTCGGCCTCAAAGACCAGCACTTCGCCGCCTTCGTCGCGGATTATGGCGGCGGTTTCCTCCGCCGCCGGAAGGTTGATGTCGACCGATACCACCTTGGCGCCTTCGCGCGCGTAAAGCACCGCGGTCGCCTTGCCGTTGCCCCAGCCCGGGCCGACCGACCCTGCCCCGGTTACGATCGCCACTTTGTCCTGAAGGCGCCCCGCCATACCCGCTCCTTACGGCAAACTCACAATTTCTGCGTGTTCTGTTCTGCGTCGCGGTAGAGGATCTCGCGCAGGGCCTCCGTCGCCTTTTCGTGGAAGGCCACGGCAGGCGGATCGAGATCGCGCTCCACCCTGGGCGTCAGGTGAAAATGCTGATGGGCATCGCTTCCCCGCACCAGCGCCGCGCTGTCCCAGCCGCCGACGCTCTGGCGCGCCGAGGTGGGGATGAAGTGCATGGACAGCCCGATGCGTCTGTCGCCCGATATGTTCGGCCCCGAGGCGTGCGCGAGGCGCACGTTGTGGAGCGACATCTGGCCCGGATCGAGCGCCATGGCGACTGCCTTCGCCTCGTCCACCTCGACCGCGATCTCCTGACCCCGGGTCAGCATGTTGGCGTCGTCCCAGCGGTCCTCATGGGGCATCAGGTCGCCCATATGGGTGCCCGGCATGACCCGCATGCAGCCGCTCTCCTTGCTCGCCGGCGACAGCGCCAGCCATGCGGTGATGACGTCGCCATCGGCCAGTCCCCAATAGGTGATGTCCTGGTGCCAGGAGACAAAGCTGGGCGATCCGGCTTCCTTGATCCAGAAGATGGTGTTCCAGCACAAGATGTCGGGACCGAGCAGGTCTTCGATCGGGTCGACCACGCGGGCGTCGTGGATCAGATCGTCGATCCACTTGAAGAGCAGGTGACACTTGTTGCGCTGGACCGGCTGCAGCTTGCCGCCCTGGCTCGCCTCGAAGGCTTCCAGTTGCGCCCTGAGGCCCGCCGTCTCTTGCGGTGAAAGGACCGGAACCGGCGACCAGTATCCATCGTCGTGAAACTGCGCGGTCGCCGCATCGGACAGGGTCTTCGGCATTATCCCCTCCCTAACAGATGAGTCTTGAGAAACGCCATGGTGCGGGCCCACGAAAGCTCCGCCACCGCCTCGTCATAGGCGGGCACGGTCTCGTTGAAAAACGCATGTTCGGCATCGTAGCGGTGCAGCTCCACCGGCATCGACACACCGGCAAGGCGCACCTCCAGCGCGTCCACGACAGCCGGCGTGCACCAGTGGTCCTTTGTGGCGAAGTGGCCCTGAAACGGCACCTGCATGTCCGCCGGATCCGCCTGCTCCTCAGGGGGGATGCCGTAATAGGCGACCGCCGCATCGCAGTCGGCCAGCTTGACCCCGGAAATGATGGTCAGCGCGCCGCCCATACAGAACCCCATGACGGCAACCTTGCTGACGCTCTGCTTCAGGTGGGCAATGGCGCCGGCCACTTCCACTTCGGTCGCCCCGACCCAGTCGAGCCCGCTCATCATGTGATTGGCCTCGTCGGCGCTCTGGGTCACCCGGCCGTGATAGAGGTCGGGCGCCAGCGCGCTGTAGCCTTCTTCGACGAAACGGTCCGCCACCTCGCAGATCTGCGGGTTGAGGCCCCACCACTCCTGCAGGACGATGACGCCTGCCCCCGCTCCCTCCGCCTGCTTGAAATAGCCTCCTGCCTGGCTGCCGTCCGGGCAGTCGAATGTGATGCGCTGTCCCATGTCACGCTCCTCCCTGTCCGAAGTATCGCAGATTGGTTCACCCGTTGAAACGGTTTAGCCGCGCCGTCAACATTGCTCTTGTGTCATCGCGAAAGTGACCCATCATGCAGTGGGGCGAGATGATGGAGGGAAGACCACCCATGAGCGTCGAACACCGCCTGGCGGAGCTGGGGATCAAACTGCCGGATATGGCGGACGGTTCCTATGCGGGGCATGACTATGGCCGGATGAAACCGCATCACATCGTCGGCAATGTGCTGTTCCTGTCGGGCCATGTTCCAACGCGCAATGGCGAGATCCTGCATCCGGGCCGCGTCGGCGGCGCGGTCACGGCCGAGCAGGGATATGAAGCGGCGCGCCAGACCGGCATCAACATGATCGCCGGCATGAAACACGCGCTGGGAGACCTCGGACGCGTCAAAGGCATGATCCGGTGCCTGTGCTTCGTTGCCTGCGAGCCGGACTTCACCGACGTCCACAAGGTGTCGAGCGGCGCCTCGGACGTGCTTGTGGAGGTGTTCGGCGAGGCGGCCGGCACCGGCGGCCGCGCCACCATCGGCGTGCAGTCCCTGTGCGATGCCATGTGCTTTGAAACCTGGTCGGAGGTCGAGATCCGTTGATGCCGGATCCCGACCCCCGGCGCAGCCGGCCTGCGACGAACGCACCGTTGGCGAACCGGCAACCTGCCGGGGGTCAGTCCGCATTGCGGGCGTTGCGCATTCCCTCCCTCAGCGCCTCGGCAAGGCTCCTGCGCTCTTCGGGAGCCAGGAAAACGCCGGGCGAATATGACCGGCCACATTCACGAAGCGTGATCCGGTTCTCCAGGTAATAATCCGTCTCGACGGTCAGCCGCACCCAGTGCGGGTTGAACTCGACACCGGAACGGGCCCAGACCGGTCCGATGCGTTCGATACGGATTGCTCTGGGACTGACATCGATCACCTCGTGGAAGCGGGCGGCCCTGTTGTTGCACCAGAACGCCAGAGCCACCCCGGCAACCGTTGCGCTCGCCGGCACCACCAGCGGCCATGCCGCAAACCCGGCAATGCCGGCGATGGGAACAGCCAGGCCCGCGGCGATGACGCTCAGCAGCGTGAGCGTGACGCCCGTGCTGGCGGAGCGATGCGGCCACAGCACAAGGCGCTGATGTCCCGGATCCATCGGCACCGCGCCATCGTTGTAATGTCCCGAGGCGATCATTTGAAGACCGGCAGCTTTTCATAGGCGTGAAACGGCGGCGGCGACGACAGCGTCCATTCCAGCGTGGTCGCGCCCTCGCCCCACGGGTTGCCGGCCGCCGCCTCCTTGCGCATGAAGGCCCGCGCGATACAGACGAAGAACACCACGATGCCGAGCGCCGTGAGGTAGGACCCCAGCGAGGACACGTAGTTCCAGCCGGCATAGGCGTCCGGAAAATCCGCATAGCGCCGCGGCATGCCGGCCATCCCGAGAAAGTGTTGCGGAAAGAAGGTCAGGTTGACGCCGATAAAGCTCAGCCAGAAATGCAGGATCCCCAGTTTCTCCGAATACATGTAGCCGGTGATCTTCGGGAACCAGTAGTACCAGCCGCAGAACAGCGTGAACAAGGCGCCGATCGACATGGTGTAGTGGAAGTGGGCCACCACGTAATAGGTCTCGTGGAACGAGCGGTCGACGCCGGCATTGGAGAGCACGACGCCGGTGACACCGCCAACGGTGAACAGGAAGATGAACCCGATGGCGAACAGCATCGGCGTGGTGAACCGTATCGAGCCGCCCCACATGGTCGCGATCCAGGAGAAGATCTTGATGCCGGTCGGCACCGCGATCACCATGGTGGCGGCGACGAAATAGGCCTGGGTGTCAACGTCAAGGCCGACCGTATACATGTGGTGCGCCCACACGATGAAGCCGACGACGCCGATGGCGACCATGGCATAGGCCATGCCGAGATAGCCGAAGACCGGCTTCTTCGAGAAGGTCGCGATCACATGGCTGACGATGCCGAACCCGGGCAGGATGATGATGTAAACCTCCGGGTGCCCGAAGAACCAGAACAGGTGCTGGAACAGGATCGGGTCGCCGCCGCCGCTGGCGTCAAAGAACGTCGTGCCGAAATTGCGGTCGGTCAGCAACATGGTGATGGCACCGGCCAGCACCGGCAGCGACAAGAGCAGCAGGAACGCGGTGATCAGAACCGACCAGACGAACAGCGGCATCTTGTGCAGCGTCATCCCCGGCGCGCGCATGTTGAATATGGTGGTGATGAAGTTGATGGAGCTCAAAATCGACGAGGCGCCAGCGATGTGCAGGGAAAGAATTGCAAAATCCACGGCCGGTCCCGGATGGCCGATCGTTGAAAGCGGAGCGTAGGCGGTCCATCCGATTGCGGCGCCGTCGCCTGCCGCAGAGCCTGGAACGAACAGCGAAATCACCAGAAGCGAGAGCGACGCCGGCAACAGCCAGAACGACAGATTGTTGAGCCGCGGAAACGCCATATCAGGCGCGCCGACCATGAGCGGCACGAACCAGTTGCCGAAACCGCCGAACAGAGAGGGCATGATCATGAAAAACACCATGATCAGGCCATGGCCCGTCACGAACACGTTGAAGGTGTGCGGATTGGCAAAGATCTGCATGCCCGGTTCCTGCAGTTCCATGCGCACGCCGATGGACATGAAGCCGCCGACTATCCCGCCGACGATTGCAAAGATCAGGTAGAGCGTTCCGATGTCCTTGTGATTGGTCGACAGCAGCCAGCGTCTAATACCGCTTGGGTACGAATGATCGGCTGTAACAGATTCAGATGACATGCTTTCCCTCCGCTGCGGGCGCGTTTGTGCGCGTAAATCGCACGGAGATTTTCGGAGGGGTGAGGTCGGCGGAATTGATCTAGATCAATTCGCGCCCGCGCCCTGCTGCGATGGATTGCCGCGTCGGCGGCCACTGGAGCGGGTGCAGCTCACCGCGGAGCCGAGCGGCAGCCAGGTGTCACCGTAAAGTAAATATCGATGTGAAAGCCGCAAGGCCTCTCAGACAAGCTCCTGCTCGCCCTCGAACAGTTCGTCGTCCTCTCTTGCCGGCAACGGCGGCAGCAGGTCGGGCGGCAGTTTGGGGAGGTCGCGGCCGTTGTCACGGTAGTGGGCAATGGTCTTGAACAGATGCAGCGCATCGATCGGCTTGGTGATGCAGACATCCATTTCCGCGTCCTGCCAGGTCTTGCGGCGGGCGTGCAGCATGTTCGCGGTGATCGCGATGACGGGGATATCGGCGCGCGGCCCGCCGAGCCTGCGTATCGCCGCCGTCGTCTGGAAGCCGTCCAGTTCGGGCAGCTGCAGATCCATCAGGATCAGATCGAACCTGGTCGCCTTGACCATGTCGATGGCCTCGTAACCATTCTGCGCCAGCGCATAGGTGTGGCCGAACTTCTTGAGGTAGGTGGCGACCAGCATCTGGTCGACCTTGTTGTCTTCGACGAGCAGAACATGCGCCGGCCGCGCGGTGCGCAGCGGGCCCTGTTTGACGGGCGATCCGGCACCGGCCGTGACCATCGCATCGGCGCCCGCGCCATCCGCCGGGTCGGCGGCAGGCGTGGTATCGGCGAACAGGTCATCGTCGTCCTGCGGCGCCTCGGCCACCCGGTCGAGCACCACCTCGAACCAGAAGCGCGAGCCTTCGCCGGGCGTGCTCTCGCAACCGACCTCGCCGCCCATCAGTTCGGCCAGCTTGGCACAGATGGAAAGGCCGAGCCCCGACCCGCCGTAGACTTCAGCGCTCGGTTGCTCGCCCTGCTCATAGGGCCTGAACATGCGTTCGCGGGCTTCCTCGTCGAATCCGGCGCCGGTGTCGCTGATGGAAAACCTGATCCTCACCGCCCCGGGCAGCGATCCGATCCGCTCGACGCCGAGCGCAATGGTGCCCTCCTCGGTGAACCGCACCGCGTTGTCGGCAAAGTTCACCAGGATCTGGCGCAGGCGCATGGAATCGCCTTCAAAGGCGGTCGGCAGATCGGCCCCCAGATGGATGGTCGAGGTCAGGCCCTTGGCGGCACAACGGGCATCGAGCGTGATCGCAAACGAGGTGACGAGTTCGTTCAGGTTGAACGGCTTGACCGAAAGCTCCATGCGCCCTTCGGTGAGCTTGGTGTGGTCGAGCACCTCGTCCAGGAGATGCAGGAGGCCATCGGAGGTCGAGCGCAGGTTATAGGCGTAGTCGTACTGCTCTTCGTTGAGCTCGCTTGAGAGCAGCAGGTCGGAAAACGCAAAGATCGCCCCCAACGACGTGCGCACCTCATGCGCAATCATGGTGACGAATTCCGAGTGCGCCCGCAGCGCCGTCTGGGCCGACGAGCGCTCGATGCGCAGGCCGACCATATATTCCTCAAGCGCCTTCAGAGACCCTTCAAGGTTCTTCGGGTCGAGCTTTACGCCATCAGCAAATGGTTCGCCCCAGTCTGACATTGGATCGCCTGTCGCCCTGAATTCATTTTATCGTTGCCAACAACAGTGTATTCCCCCGCGCGAAGCAGGCCAAGCCCCGCGAAATCACTTTTACCCCGTAAAATTAACGGTTTTCGCCGGGATTGACGTTACATTCGGGCATCACTAGATTGGCGCGCTATGGAATTGTCGTCTCATACGGGCAACGCGGTGTGTGCGGGCTTGCGAATTACCGGCCCGGTCGAAGATCTCGGCCGGAACAGATTCGCTTGTCCACTGATGCACATTCCAGGAACCGTATCCGATGTTAAACGTCCATTCGTCTTGTTCGAAGCGTGAAAGCGCCGCTCCTTCCAGATCGCCCGCACCCGCCAACGTCCTGACCGTCAGCCTTGATGCCGGCGCCTGCGCCCTGCCGCGTCTCGCCAATCTCATGGCCAAGCTCGACATTGAGCCGGACTGGATGCAGGTGCAAAAATCACCCTGCGGCCGGGAGATCGAAGTGGCCATCGATCTCGGTGAGCAGTCAGAAGCGCTCGAACGCCTGAACCTGCGGCTCCAGGGCATGGTGACCGTGCGCGCCATCACGGCGACTGCATGATCGATATTCTCGCCGTGGTCGCCCCGGTCTTCGGGCTCATCGCGGTCGGTTACATCTGCGCCCGGCTCGGCCTCGTGCCGCCCGCAGCGGAGCGCTGGATCGCACGGGCGGTGTTCGGCGTCGCGATCCCGACGCTTTTGTTCCGCACCATGGTCAATGTGACCCCGCCGGAGGCCTCGCCCTGGGGCCTGTGGGGCGCTTATTTCGGCGGCGTCGCCCTGAGCTGGGTGGTGACCTTCACACTGGCCCGCTGGGTCATCGCCAAGAGTTATCCCGAGGCCGTCATGGCCGCGCTCGGGTCCGGCTATTCCAATACCGTACTGATCGGCATTCCCCTGATCTTCAGTTTCTTCGGAGAGACGGAGAGCGCCGTGCCGCTGTTCATCATCCTGTCCGTCAATCTGCCTGTGATGATGGTTCTGGGCACCGTCTCGGTCGAGTGGAACCTCGGCGGCGGCAAGGTCTCCGCCGCCACGCTCGTGTGGCAGACCGCCAGCAAGATCGCGCTTTCGCCGGTGATCATCGGGCTCGCCTCGGGCCTTGCCTGGCGCCAGACCGGACTGGGCATCGCCGCGCCCGTCCAGTGGGCGATCGACTGGATCGCCTGGATCGCCGCGCCCGCCGCCCTCTTCACCATGGGGGTTTCGCTCAACCGCTTCGGCGCCGGCGGGCAGGCGCAGATCTGCGCCATCATTCTCCCCGTCAAACTGGTGCTGCATCCGCTCGCCGTGGCCGGGCTGGCGCTGTGGGTGTTCGACCTGCCTGCGGTGTGGGCCGGCGTCGCGGTGCTGTTCGCGGCGGCGCCGACCGGCATCAATGTCTTCCTGCTGGCCAGCCGCTACGAGGTTGCCGTGCCCGCCGTCTCGACCGCAATCACCATCGGCACGGCGGTTTCGGTTGTGACCATCACGCTGATCTCATGGAGCCTGGGCTTCCAGGGCGGTTAGCGTTTCCGTTGGTCAGTGAGAGCTGCCGGAGACCCGTATCGCCAAGCGGCCCGGTCACGATATGGACATGTGAACCGTTGCTACAGCTCGAGCATCACGGCGGCGGCGATGACGGTTGGAATAGCGGCCAGTTGCCAGCCGGACGGAACCTCACCATACCGAACCCACCCCAGAGCGGTTACGCCAATGACCGTCAGCACCGCATACATGATCGCCATTTCCGGGAGACTTCGATGCTTCAGGATATACAGCCAGGCCGGGGCGCCCGCGCCGTAGAGCAGAAAGGCGTACATGATCTCAACGCTGAAATACGACCCTTCCCTCTGTGCGACCTGCTTGATGAAGTCGTCACCCCAGACGATTAGAATTATGGAAAGCCCCCCAACCAGCCACGAGATCATGTTGGCTCTCCCCAAAGCGGATGGAGGCCATGCGGCGGCGAGCAGGTCTTTATGCTTATGGGCCGTTGGTTATCGGGTGCCGGGAGTGACGGCCTGCGCGGTTGGGTGCCGGAAAATTCAAGCCCGTTCGGTGCTGGCTGCCACCGCCTCATCCGGTCGGTCATGGGCTTTGCCCTCCATCACACAAGGGGCGCTCCATTCCCCTTGCTTCCTATGGAGAGAATGTATTGGCGGCTCGCCATTCAGCGTGTGCGCCCGGTCACACCTGCAGCAAACGTTCCGTGCGCGGTGCAGATTGCATCGGACGGCGCGGATTAGGTCACAACACATCTCGTGAAACGCAATGCAGCCAAAACGTGCCGATTGGCGACACAAATCCATGTCAAATTGGATTATCGATCACTTTTGCTGTAGTCTTCAGGTGAAGGAGGTTCCAGATGGAACGTCGCCTTGCAGCAATACTGGCCGCGGACGCCGTTGGTTACAGTAGGCTAATGGGGGCCGATGAAGAAGCAGCGTTGGCCGAGCGCCGCGCGATCATTGACGCAATCATTCTGGAACGGGGCGGACGCATCTTCGGATCCGCCGGCGACAGTGTCATCGCCGAATTTTCAAGCTCCGTCGCAGCAACCCGCTGCGCCGTGGAAATTCAGGACCGCCTGCGGACGGTCAACCAGAATCTGACCGATACCGAGCGCATGGACTTTCGCATTGGCGTTCATGTTGGCGACGTTATGGTCGAGAACGGCGACCTGCTGGGTGATGGCGTCAATGTCGCAGCGCGTATTGAGGGCCTGGCGCCGACCGGTGGTGTCTCTATTTCCAGCCAGGTCGCGGGACAGATCTCCGGGGCGTTTCGGGCCACTTTCGCCAGCGCGGGCACCCACAGGCTCAAAAACATCGCAAAGCCCGTTGAAGTGTGGTGCTGGCCATCGCAGAGCGCCGCGTCGCTGCGCCGTGCAGCGGGCCGATGGAAGAGGACCGCGGCGTGGGGTGCCAAGGCTGCGGTCGTTGCGCTGGCCGCGGGGTACACACTTTTCTTCACCGGCGCGGACCTGTCCTCACCGACCACCCCCAAACAGGCAGGGCTGACCCCCGCCTTGCAGCTACATGAGGCGGGACAGGAGCCTGCGATTGACGAACAACCACGCCAGTTGACCGCCACCGCATTTCCCGCAGACGGCACCGCGCCCGACCTGCCGAGAAAGCTTCAGTCGGCGTTATCGAAAGCCGGCTGCAGCCACGGCGTTATCGACGGTGTGTGGGGCCGCAATTCCCAAAGTGCACTGGAACGATTTGCGAAATACGCGAAAGTGACGTTGCCGGGCGAACCGGTGAGTGTTGAAACCCTGTCCCTGTTCGAACAGCACCAGGGACAAATCTGCCCGCCGGTTTGCCGGGCGGGACACATCGATCTGAACGGCACATGTGTGGCCATGACATGTCCGCAGGGTCAGTCGCTGAACGCTTCGGGCAACTGTGTCTCCAGGAACGCCGGAAAGCAATTCACCGAAGAGGCGGCGGTTCCACGCAAGCTGCGGGCCCCGGCAAAGCGGGAAAAGAAAAAGCGGCGCGGTGTGCCCTATGCCGGCACCGGTGCCGATTGCGATTTCGTTTCCAGCAAGAGCCATCCAGTGTGCTGACTTGGAGTCGGCCGGGCGAGGTGCGGTAATCGCCTCGAGTTCAATATACTGCGAATTCTGAAAACTTTTTCATCTTCTGTGATGTGGATCACTTCGTGACCGATGGCTCCATGCCATATCTCGTATTAGTGAACATGACCGTCTCAGGCGAGACGATGCAGTACCCCGCTGACGAGTTTGCCTGACAGCTTTGTTCATTTGCATGCCCTCTCGCTTTACGCCTTTCCCCTAAGAGGCGACCTTGCCCCGCGGTTCCCTACCCGCGGGGCTTTTTTTTCGATCGCAGGAATGTTCAGATGCTGCGACGACCACGGGCGGGGTCAATTCGCCAGCGCCCGGTAGTCCATGCATATGGCCGTCAGGTCCGATCGCGACAGCGGCTCCCTGATGAGGCGGCAAAAATGCGTCGCCTCTTCGCCATCCAACCCGATGCTCTCGCGCAAATGGAGACATCTGTGGCACAGGCCGAACTGGCGTTTCTGCTGGTCCTCCGCCATGCTTCGCGTCAAGGTCTCCAAAATGGTCGTCAGATTCTCTCCATCGGGATCGGCAAGCTTTGCAATCGTCTGCGCCAGTTTCTGCATCGGATCCTTTTCATATAGAGCCCGGCCCTTTGGCGTGAGGGAAATCCGAGAGACCCGACCGTCGGTAAGAGAGGGCGTTCGGGAGAGCAGACCTTTCAGGACGAGGCCCTTTATCGTTTGAGAAGCGGTGCCTCGGGTCGTCACGTGATAGTCGGCAAAGGCCGTCACCGTGCAGGACGTTCTGGTTGCGCAGGCAAAATACCTCAACGCTGCCCGTTGAGCACCATTGAGGCCGACTTCATCCTCCGTGCTGCGGGCAAGCCGCGCCAAAAAAGCAATCAGTTCGGCTGAAAATTGAGCATCCGATCGAGATTTACCCATGGCTTTTCGGTTAGCGATGTTCGAGTTGATTCGCAACTGATTTTTAGTAGAAAACCCAAAGCACTGTGTTTTGACCTTTGAATACTCAGGTCTATATTCATCTATATTTCATAATCAGAAGATTTCGAAGATATTTCGAACAATACAAATTGTGAAGCAGGAAGACTAGAAATGTGCGAATTATTAGAACGTATACATATAATATACACAAAAGATTTTTGTGCTCAACTTTCAAATTCGGCAGAAATACTTTCGACTCGAAAGAATTAACGATCAAATAATTAAGCAAGCTGTTTCATCTTTTTTGCAGCACCGGCATCACAGGCCCCAACGGTTTCGAACCCGTATCGCGGGCGGCCGGCCACGACGCAGCAAACTCAAGGCTCAACTGCAATGAAACATCTGATGAAATTTCTGCTCGTATCGGGTGCCGCCTGCGCCCTTTCGGTAACCGTCACCGCGTCCGAGGATACCCACGGCACCGTGTCCCGGGTCTTCGACGACACCACTCAGTCGCATGAGCCGGTTGATCACGCGCCCGTCACACACACTGCAAGCGCCAACGAACATGATCCGGCGCCTGCGGACCATGTCAGCCATTGGGGTTACGAAGGCGCCGGCGGGCCCGATCAATGGGGCAGCCTGAAGGCGGATTACCATCTGTGTTCCGCCGGCAAGATGCAATCGCCGGTCGATATTGAGAACGGCGTTTCCGTCAAGACCCCGGAGATCGCCTTCAACTATGCGGCAACCGGACTCACCATCGGCAACAATGGCCACACCATCCAGGTCGACTACGGCATCGGCAGCCACATCACGGTCGATGGCCGGCGGTTCGACCTCAAGCAGTTCCATTTCCATACGCCGAGTGAGCATCTCATCGACGGCAAGACCTACCCGATGGAAATGCACCTGGTCCACGCCAACGCGAACGGTGAGCTGGCGGTGGTCGGCATCATGTTCGAGTCCGGCGCAGAAAGCATTGTCCTGAGCGAGATCTGGAATCATCTGCCGCGGGAGGCCGGCCACCCCGAACAGGTTCCCGGCGTGGTCATCAACGCCCGCGACCTGCTCCCCGCGAGCCGGCAGTACCATCACTACAAGGGCTCGCTCACCACGCCGCCGTGTTCGGAAGGCGTGAACTGGTTTGTGATGGACGC
>JAJFHL010000005.1 GCA_021775615.1 Hyphomicrobiales bacterium | reverse complement strand
GCGGCCTCGTTCTCGGCCATCGCCTTTTCCAGAACCTCGATGATGCGTGTCGTGTCGGCACCGTCGGCGACCTTGCCGGTCTTGAGATCCCAGAGCAGCCACGGAGTGCGGTTCATCATCGATTCCGCATAGAGCGTCGCGATATCGGGCGACGCGCCGAAGCGCTCATAGACGGATTTCATCTCCACCGCGTAGGCATCGTTCCAGGCTTCGAGGTCCTCGCCCGGCTCGGCGCTCACGCAGCGCCGCGCCAGCGCATCGATGAGGGCGCGCTCCCAGTCGGCCGCCTCGCAGGCGGCGGCCCTGCCGACTGCCTCATGGGTGAGTTTGAGGCATTGCGCCAGGTCGACCTCGTCGAACGCCTCCCACGCCTTGTTGTAGTTGGGCCCGCCCGCGTAAGCGATGCCCCAATGCGCCATGGCGCATTGTGCGTCGTGCTCCAGCGCCTTGCGGAAACAGGCGATCGCCTCATCGTGGTTGAAGCCGTAGCACCACATCAGGCCACGGTCGAACCAGGTCTGTGCGGCGTCTGAACCCGTGGTGATCTTCAGGCTGTAGGAGCCGAGGTCGTAATAGTCGTCATGCATGGAGAATTCGCTCAGAGGTCTTCTTCGAGCTTGGCGTAACCGCCGCGCTCCTGGGGGAGTTTCATCTCCAGTATCGAGGCTGCGACCTGATTGCGCAACAGTTGTGCGGTGCCGCCGCCGATGGTGAACATGCGCGCGTCGCGGGCCATGCGCTCGAGCGGCAGGTTGCGTGAATAGCCCATGGCGCCATGCACCTGGAGCGCGTCGTTGGTCACCTTGATGGCGGTTTCGGACGCCAGGATCTTTGCCTGGGCGGCCTCGAGCATATCTGGGAACCCGGCGCCCGCGTTGCCGGCGGCCTTGTAGATCAGCGCCTGTGCCGCGGCGAGCCCGGTGGCCATGTCCGCCAGCATCCACTGCAGGCCCTGGAACTCGGCGATCGGCCGACCGAACTGCCGGCGCTCGCGGGCATAGTCGAGCGCCAGTTCATAGGCGCCCGTGGCGATGCCTTGGGCGACCGTGGCCGCGCCCACCCGCTGGCCGTTATAGGCGCGCATGAGAGCGGCAAAGCCATGCCGGTATCCCTCCGGCGCGGGGATCGCCATGGTATCCGGCACCTCCATGTCCTCGAAGAACACCTGCGTTTCCGGGATGCCGCGCAAACCCATGGCCGGTTCGCGTGCGCCGATCCTGAGGCCCGGGGTTTCGTCGCGTACCGCAATGAAGCCACCGATGCCCTGATCGGCGCCGTCCTCGATCACCCGGGCGAAGATAAGGTGCAGCCGCGAGACGCCGCCGCCGGTGATCCAGTGCTTCGACCCGTTGAGGATGAAGCGGTCGCCCTGCCTGGTGGCGGTGGTGGTCATGGCCGTTGCCGCGCTTCCCGCCTCCGGTTCGGTGATGCAGATGGCGGGCTTGTCGCCGGCCAGCACCAGGCCGGCCGCCAGGCGCTTCTGCTCCTCGGTGCCATAGGCCATGATCGCGCCGATCGCTCCCATATTGGCCTCGACGGCGATCCGGCCCGTCACACCGCAGGCCTGGGCCATCTGTTCGATCACCAGCACCGCGTCCAGATAGCTCAGGCCGCGCCCGCCATAAGGTTCGGGGATCGTCATCCCCATGAAACCGGCGTCCTTGAGGGCTTCGATGGTGTCCCACGGATAGTCTTCCGTCCGGTCGACCTCGGCGGCGCGCTGGCGAACCGAGCCGCGCGCCAGGTCCCGTGCGGCACTCTGCAGTCGCTTCTGGGCATCACTCAGGGGAAACATGCTGATCCCGTCATCTCATTGGAGGTACGTGTTGTGTCTCGCGGGCCTGCGCCGTCCGGGACGATCGTTCAGGCCTTCGCCGGCAGGACAAGCTGCGTCTGGGTGACGAGCGCCGCCAGGCGGCCCTTCTCGTTGGTGATCCGGGTCTGCCACACCATGGTGGTCCGCCCCTTGTGAACCGGTGTCGTCTCGGCGCTGATCTTCGAGCCCGACTCGGCCGCCGCCAGAAAGTTGGTCTTGCTTTCGATGGTGGTGGTGCCGGCGCCCTCCGGCAGGTTGAGGAACGTCGCCATGGCGCCCAGCGTGTCGGCGAAGGCCATGTAGACGCCGCCATGGGCGACCGCGGGGAAGGTGCACAGCTCGTCCCGCACCGTCAGTTCGGCGGTCACCTTGTCGGCGTCGGCGTATGTGAGCTCGATGCCGAGCAGTTTGGCGAACGGCAATTGCGCGGCATTGAGCCTTGCCAGGGCATCCATGATTTCCTCCTCGAAGAAGTGCATCCCTGGAGTGATCTTATCACGGGCGCTGCGCCGGCCACACTGCGTCGAACAGGATCTGAAACCAATTTTCCGGCCAATGCGTCATGTATGTGATTCGAATCACATGTACCTCGTCAAATTCGCCTTATTTCAGGTGAAGAAGATTCAGGAGCGCGTTTCATGTTGCCGAAGCTGGAGACCGAGCGGCTGGTGTTGCGGGAGGTCCGTATGGAAGACGGGCCCGCATTGCAGGCGTTTCAGAACTGCGAGAGCCAGTGGCGGCATCAGGCGATCGAACCCGCCGAATTCGCCGACGGCACTTTGCGGGTGCACCGCTACATGGAGCATCGCGGCCCCGACAACGCGCGCCGCATATTCGTCTATGTGGCCACTCTCAAATCGGACGGCAAACTCATGGGTCAGGTCAGCCTGCAGCGCGCGCACCCGGCGATCGCTCATCTCGGGCTTTCCGTCGACAAGCGCTACTTTGGCAAGGGTTACGCCACGGAAATGGCGGACCGGCTTCTGGGCTTCGGGTTCGACCATGTGAGCGTTCATCGCATCGCCGCCGATGTGGCGGTGGAGAACACGCCCTGCATCAAGGTGCTCGAGCGGATCGGAATGAGCCGCGAAGGCGTCGCGCGCGACTGCATCTTCGCCCAGGGCAAATGGTGGACAGAAGCCAAATACGCGATCCTTGAGGGGGAGCGGACTTGAACCATTGGCGCCGCCGCGGCGACGAAACAATCAGGAGGAACGGGCGTCGGTGAGCAAACGCCCGTTGAAAAGCAGAGATTATGTGCCGCTGGATCGCATATCACGGGGAACCGGTTCTTCTTGAAGACCTGATCTTCAAGCCGTCCCACTCGCTGGTCGAACAGAGCCTCGGCTGCCGCGAAGGCGCCACACGCTCGAACGGCGATGGCTATGGCATCGGCTGGTACGGCGCGCGCGCCGAACCGGGACTGTTCCGCGAAGCGCTGCCGGCCTGGTACGACCCCAACCTTTATGCCCTGGCGCAACACATCCGTTCGCCCCTGATCTTCGCACATGTGCGCGCCGCCACCGGCACTGCGGTGACGCAGCTGAACTGCCACCCCTTCGCCCATGACAACTGGATGTTCATGCATAACGGCCAGATCGGCGGCTACGACCATTGCCGGCCGGCGCTCGAGAGTCTGTTGAGCGACGAGCTTGCCCGGCTGCGCCACGGAACCACCGACAGCGAGCTGTTGTTTCTGCTCATGGTCCAGAACGGTCTCGACGTCGACCCTCTTGGCGCCCTGCGTGCAACCATTGCCGGGATCACCGACGTCGTGGAGGACTGCGGCGCGGACGAGCCTTTCAAGCTCACCGTCTGCTTCTCCGACGGGGAACGCCTCTTTGCCTGCCGTCATTCGACCGACGGACGGCCGCCATCGCTGTACTGGCAGGTGCACGCGCGCGGCGTGCTCGTTGCATCCGAGCCGAGCGACTGCGACCAATCTCCCTGGAACGAAGTGGCCGCCGACAGCATCCTGACCCTGGATCGGGACATCTGCGTCGAGGCGCTCTATGCCGGCCGCTCGGACCTGACGCCGAGCCGCATTCTGCGCATGCCGGACACACCGTTCCGCACCGTCGCGGCTTAAGGCTAAAACAGCGCCTCGGGATCGGCAATCGCCTTGGCCTCGTAGAACATCACGAAGCCTTTCACCACCCGGAAGATGTACCAGACGCCGACCGCGAACAGGATCAGGAACCCAACCAGCACAAGCGCCAGCACGCAGCCGATGACACCGAACACAAGGGTCAGCCAGAAGGTCCGGATCAGCCAGACCATATGGCTCTCGGCAAAGGATCCGGCGACCTCCTCGCGTTTGACGTGGGCATAGATCACACCGGCAATGGCCGCCGGCGGCACAACCGCCGCCACACCATAAAGAATATACGTAATCAGCCCGATCTGCTGGATGTCGTCTTTGCTCATCGCCACTCCCAATCCCGTTACACACCCACTATATAGGAACGGCGACGGCCAATTTCCGCCGTTTCGTCTTGATTTCGGCTTGTTAAGCTGATTATGACGGAGAAATCAGATAGGAGGGGGAACCATTTCTCTGACATCTCAAAGGAGATACGCATGATACGCAGAAGCGCTATGCTTTGTGTGATGCTTGCCGCGTTTATGGCCGCGATCCTTACACCTGTGCAGCAGGCCGGCGCCTATTCGGCGGAAATCGAAGCCAACGTCAACGCCACGCTGAAACGCTTTTACCACTATGCGCCGGCAGGGCGCGAACTGGTGCAGAAGGCGGCTGCGGTGCTGGTGTTCTCCAATGTGGTCAAGGCCGGTTTCGGCATCGGCGGTGAGTATGGCGAAGGCGCGCTGCGCGCCAACGGCAAGACCATGGGCTACTATTCAACCGCATCCGCCTCGATCGGCTTCCAGATCGGCCTCCAGGGACGCTCGGTCATTATCTTGTTCATGACCAAGCAGGCCCTGCGCAACTTCCATGCCCGCGATGGCTGGGAAGTGGGCGTCGATGGCTCGGTGACGCTGATCAACATCGGCGCGGCCGGCGAGTATGACACCAACAACTTCGCCGACCCGATCATCGGTTTCATCTTCGATGGCAAGGGCCTGATGTACAATCTGACGCTGGAAGGCTCGAAGATCACGCGCATCCATCGCTGAAACGTCGCCCGGAACGAAAAACCCCACCGCCGGTCCGGCGGTGGGGTTTGTTTCGTCCTGTTGGCCGGCGGTCAGCCGGCGCGCGCCTGCGCGACGAATCTGGCCACCTCGGCCTTGAGCGTGTCGGCCTGCTGGGCCAGTTCGGTCGCCCGGCCCGAAACCTGAGTGGCCGCCGAGCCGGCTTCCTGCGAGCCCTGGGTCACGCCGGAGATGTTTTCGTTCACCTGCTGTGTCCCGGTCGCCGCTTCCTGGACACTGCGGGCGATTTCCTGCGTCGCCGACCCCTGTTCTTCCATGCCAGATGCGATGGTCGCGGAGATGTTGTCCAGGTTTTCAATGACATTGTTGACATTTTCCATGGAGGCGACGGCCTCGCCGGTTGCTGTCTGAATTTCCTGAATCTGCTGGGAAATTTCACCGGTCGCGTGGGCCGTCTGGTTGGCCAGCGCTTTCACCTCGTTGGCGACCACTGCAAATCCCTTGCCGGCCTCGCCGGCGCGGGCGGACTCGATTGTCGCATTGAGGGCCAGAAGGTTGGTTTGCTCGGCGATGCCCGAGATCAGACTGATGACTTCTCCGATCCGCTCGGCCGTCTGGGCCAATGCGGTGATCTGTTCCGAAGTTCTCAGAACCTCCGAAACCGCCTGCTTCGATGCCTGCGAGGCTTCCGCGACGCGGTCGTTGATCACGCCGATCGAGGCGCTCATTTCCTCCGCCGAGGAGGCCACGGTCTGCACATTGGTGGAGGCTTCCTCCGAAGCCGAAGCAACGGCGATCGCCTGGCTGCTGGTGTTTTCGGCGATCCCCGACATGGCCTCCGCGGTGGCCTGCAGCTCTGATGCCGCGGCGCTGACGGTCTCGACGATGCCACCGACATTGGCGTCGAAATCATCCGCCATCGAGGCCAGAAGTGCCTTGCGCTCCTGCTCGGCCTGCTGCTTCTGGCGCTCCTGCTCGGCTTCCAGTTCCTGCGACCGAACGAGGCTTTCCTTGAACGAGACGAAGGAACTCGCAACGGCGCCGATCTCGTCGTTGGCGTGCACGCGCACGTCGACCGACGTGTCGCCGGCGGCAAGCGCATCGAGCCCCTTCACCACGTCCGCCAGCGGGCGGTTGATGGAGCGGCTGACCAGGAAATAGCTCAGCACGGCACCCAGCAGCAGGGCGGCGAGTGCAAGGGCGCCCATCAGCTTTATGGCGAAAAGTTCATGCTCTTCGGCGGTCTTTGCGGCGTGCGCGGTAAATTCCTCGACCTCAAGGAGCAGCGCCGCGAGTTTGTGGTCGAGGTCGTCTTCCAGGGGTATGAGCTTCGGCAGCAGCGCCAGGGCGTCTTCGAGGTTGTGGTCGCCGATAAGCCTGAAGGCGTCCAGCGCCATGGTGTCGTAAATGCCATGCGCCTTGTGAATGGCCGTGAGCGACTTCAGCACATTCTCGAACAATGTGCGTTCTTCCGCCGTGCGGGCCGTGTCAATGTCATGCTGGGCGAGCTGTTCGGCTTCATTCATTTCCCTGTCGACCGTGGTGCTCAGATGTTCGAATTTTTCGGTCGCGGTCTTGTACTCGCCCGCCGCCTCGGCGTGTCCGGTCTCGACTTCGACGCCGGCCCGCATGGCGCGTTCGAAGTTGATCGCCTGTTCGAGCTGATGAATGGTGATCTTGGTCAAAGCTTCGGTCAGCGGAATGTCGCGCTCGGCAATGCTTTCGATTTCGCCGCCGATCTGGTTCATCTGCCACAGGCCTGTGCCGCCGACCAGCAGCATCAGCATCAGGCAGAAACCGACGACCGCGGAAACCTTGGTGCCGACCTTCAGTGACATGCCTCTGCCGGATTTCGCCCCTCCGGCCGCTTTACTCGTTACGCTCATTCGTCCAGTTCCCTCTTGGTCAGTCTGTGCCAGCCGCGCAGATGATGCGCGGCAGGGCAGTTTGGTCTTATGATGGGCGAGCGTCGTCAGCCCCGACGATACTGCCCAATAGTTGAACAACTTCAAAGTTATGCAATACTGGAAATCTGTTAACCGGCGGTGAATCGGGCCGAGGGCGGTTAATCAGCCCGCCGCGATCTTGTCCGCTCCGGAATCCTAAAGTTTCTGTACGTTTGAGGATGCCCGATGCGCGACGTCCGGGACGTTGCCGGCCGCCGCGCGCCCAAGGAGTGCACAAGCGCGCCTGTGCGGCAACGATTCATGGTTAACCGGATCTGAACGCTCGCCTGCGGTCCCCGGCGATCCCGGAAATCAGGGTGCCCGGCGCTCAGCTTTCGGCGGCATGGGCACCTGATCGCCGCCCTGGCTGTGCTGTGATGCACCGTTGTCGAGGTGGTAGTAATCGCCCTTGTCGGCGACGAAGATGTGCGCGGCGGTGCCGAGCCCGGTGGGACCTTCGATCGAGCCCGCGGTGATCGAGATCCTGTCGCTGTCATCGGTCGCGAAGAACAGCACCGAGCCGCATTCACCGCAGAAGCCGCGGCGGCTGTCGTCGCTTGAGCGGTACCATTTCAGGCCGCGCTCTTCGGTCAGCGCAAATTCGTCCGACCACGCCGCCGTGAACGCGAGAAAATGTCCGGCCTGTTTGCGGCACATGGTGCAATGGCACCCGATCACCTGCTTTAACGCTCCGGTCACCTCATAGCGAACCGCGCCGCACAGGCACGAGCCGGATTTGGGATGCTGGCCGTCTGGCATTCTATTCGTCCCTCCACTTGGCGTCGTAATGGGTGCCGTCGCAAAACGGCATGTTGCCCGATTTGCCGCAACGGCAAAGAGCATACTTTGCGCGGCTTGCGCCCAGCGCCCACCGAACCCCCTCGATGGCGATATTGCGCACCAGATAGGGGCCGTTCGGCTCGACCGATAGCGAGCAGGCGTCGTTTTCCAGGTGCCGCGGTTCGGCACCGTCTTCGGCGATCCGCAGCGCCCCGGACGGGCAGGCGGCCACCACTTGCCTGATGTCATTCGCGTCGCCGCGATCCGGTATGATCCACGGCCGGCGCGCGGCATCGAACACCGCGCCGAGCTTGCCGGTGCACTCGCCGGCGTGTGAGCACAGCATGCGATTGTAGTGAATTGTGGTTTCCTCGCCCTCGTAGACCAGCACCGTGTCGCGCCCTTCGCTCGCCCCGGCCTCGCTGGCGAAGCCGACGCCTGAATGCGAGCCGTCGCAATAGGGCTTGATCGCAGATGCGCCGCAGCGGCACAGGCTGACGCGTGCGCCGGTGGTCCTGACCGAACCGTCGCCAAGTGTCAGCCGGTCCAGATTGATAAGCGCTATCGGCCCGTTTTCGATAAGCCTGATCCTGGCGACGGGTTTTCCGGTCATGGCGCCCCCTTACGGCCGGCTTGCGAGAAGCTTGAGGCCGGCGACGCCGAAGAAGATGCCGAGCGCCCCCTGGATCCACCTGCGGGCGGAGCCGTAGACCCGCACCATCGTCCCGGTCGAAAAGGCGGCCGCGTAGAGGCAATGGATCGCCACCGAGAGCACGCTGGTGCCGGCCACGATGGCGAAGCTGACCCACACCGGCGCATCGGCCTGGATGCCGAGCGAGATGATCGCGATCCAGGCGAGCGCTGCCTTCGGGTTGGTCATCTGGATGGTCAGCCCGCGCAGGAAATAGCCAGACGGGCGAAGCTCCGGGCCGGCCAGTGTCGTCGCCGCGATGTCGTGCGCCGATGCCGCCGCGCGGAACGATCTATAGGCCAGCCACAGGAGATAGAGACCGCCCGCGACCTTGATGACGACGAGCGCCGCGGCATAGGACGCCAGCAGCGCCGACAGGCCCAGCGCGGTTGCCATGGCCCATGAGAACGAGCCCGCCGCGACGCCAAGGGCAAGGGCAGTGCCCGACGGTCGCCCGACGCTCATGGAAGTGCCGATGATCGCCAGCACGTTCGGCCCCGGGCTCATGATCGAGATCAGGAACGCCGAATAGGCCAGGATGATGCCCGGGAGATAGAGTGAGATCTGGTCCATGGATGCATACCCTCTGGTGCGCTGCGGATCGCACGGAACTATCAGAGGCCTGCTGACACGGTCCTGTCAGCAGGATGCTCCGCGGCGATCCCGCTTCAGGTTGAGCGCGGGAACCCCAGGGCGCCGAGCAGGGCGTCAGGCTCGTCGGTGCCGATGAGAACCGGCCGCCGGCTCTGCCGCGCAACGGCGACCGCATCGAGCCCATAGACATTGTAGAGCCAGCCCATGGGCGTGTAGCGTATGCCCCAGCCGTGCCACCACTGCGTCCGGATCGCCGAGGCATGGACGATATCGGAACGTGCAACGGATTTTCTCCAGAACCCCGGCCCGAAGAACCATTTGAGGTTCTGATCGTCCACTTCCACGGTGAGGGAAGAGAACAGCCACGCGATCATGCCGGTCGACGCCGCACAGGCGAGGCAGATCAGCCAGAACATCAACTCGTTGACGGCCATCGCCGCGACAAGGGCGATCACCGCCGCCACGCATAGGGGGGCGAGGATCCATCGCGCGTGCTGTGTGTGCCGGTAGGTGCCCATTGCGTTTTACATGTAGCGCGTTCCGTTTGCCGATGTAAGCCTGCCGGTTCCAAATGCCTTGTGAACAGGCCCGCCTTACAGATCACGCTCCCAGGTCTGGCTCACCAGGTCCTGCCCGAAATCGTGATAGGGCTCTTCGGCGACGATTGCGAAGCCGCGTTCCTTGTAGATATGGCAGGCGGCGTGATGAATGGCGTTTGTCCACAAGCTCATGCGCCGGTAGCCGGCACGTTTCGCGAACCGCAGGCATTCGTCCACCAGGCGCGCGCCGATGCCGAGGCCGCGTGCCGACGGTTCGACATAGAGCAGGCGCAGCTTGGCGACGCCGTCGCCGGCATCGACCAGGGTCACCGAACCGACGATCCCGCCATGGCGTTCGGCGACCCAGCAGTGTTCGCGTTTGGGGTCGTGCGACTTCAAGAACGCGCCCGCGATGCCCGCGACCAGGGCCTCGAACGTGTCGTCGAACCCGTATTCCTCCGAATAGAGCACCCCGTGGCGGTGCACGATCCAGCCGATGTCGCCGGAACGGTGCGACCGGATCACATAGGGTTCGGCGTCCGGCGCGGCGGCGCCGAGCAGGGATCGGATCGTGTCCATGGCCTTGAGCAGTGTTGTGCGGTCTGGGGCGGCCAGCGGGTCGAGCAGGGCCGAAACCTGATCCCGCGAGGCCCGCTCGAGCGGCCCGAAGACGGCGCGGCCTTCATCGGTCAGCGCCAGCCGGCGCTCGCGTCCGTCCCTGGCGCTGGCGTCGGCCACAACCAGCCCGCCGCTCCGGAACTTGCGCAGGATGCGGCTGATGTAGGCCGGATCGACCTTGAGGTCCCGGGCCAGTTCCGCCGCCGTTACCCCGTCGCGGTGCGCCAGCTCATAGAGCACCCGTCCTTCGGTCAGGGAATACGCGCTGTTCAGCAACCCGTCGTTCAGAACCCCCAGCAGGGTGGTGTAGAAGCGGTTGAAGTCGCGGATTTGGTCGACCGTCCGGTTTGTCTCCGGCGTGGTGGTGTGCAGGTTGCTCATGGGTGTAAAAATCACATAAATAGATGACTGAGTCAATTAATTGCATGACCGCGCTCTGCCCCCGCTATATCCGCCGGGCATATGCTGATTATTTCGCATGAGAGGCATTTTGTGAAATCTATGTAATATTTTTTAGTACAAAACGGAATATTATTTCCAAGTGCTGTTGACACAAGTCCACGGCGCACCTAGTGTCCGCCGCTCACGCGAACAGGAATCCCTCGTCATGAATTTGCCGGCCGTCTTTGTAAGGATCAGGTGCATGGACCGGTAAGTCAGACCGTAACGGTATTCCATGCGCCCCCGACGAGCTCGGGGGTTTTTTTATGCGTGTTGTCCAATTTGCTGAATGAGATCGTTGCCGGGCGTCCCCGGCCGGAAGGTTTTGATGATTGCCGCTGCCACCTCGCCGCCGAGAATGCTCACGTTGATGCTGCTCACCGGGCTTTCGGTCCTGTCGCTGAACATGTTTCTGCCCTCGCTGCCGAACATCGCCCAGGACCTTGAGGCGGACTATGCCCTGGTGAGCCTGTCGATCGCAGGTTATCTCGCAATGACCGCGGTGGTGCAGCTCGTCATGGGGCCGTTGTCGGACCGCTTCGGGCGGCGCCCGGTCCTGCTGGCCGGACTGGCGGTCTTCATTCTGGCCTCGCTGGCATGCGCACTGGCGACCAGTATCTGGACCTTCCTTGCCTTCCGGATTCTGCAGGGGGCCATCATCTCGGGTTACGCGATTTCCATGGCGGTGATCCGCGACATGGTATCGGCGCGGAAGGCGGCGAGCCTGATGGGCTATGTCTCCATGGCCATGGCGATCGCGCCCATGCTGGGGCCGATGCTCGGAGGCGCGCTGGACGAACTGTTCGGCTGGCGGGCAAGTTTCTACGTGTATTTCGGCCTGGGTGTTGCGGTTCTCGCCCTGTGCTGGATCGACCTGGGGGAGACCAACACGTCTCCCTCGCAGACCTTCATGACGCAGGTCGAGGCCTATCCGGAGCTGCTCGCGTCGCGGCGCTTCTGGGGCTATGCCCTGTGCATGGCGTTCTCGACCGGCGCGTTCTACTCGTTCCTCGCCGGGGCGCCGCTGGTGGCCGAAACCCTGTTCGCCATGTCGCCGGCCACTCTGGGGTTCTGTCTGGGAACCATCACGGCGGGTTTCGCCCTGGGCAGCTATCTCTCGGGCCGCTACGCGCAGCGATACTCTTTGACCACCATGATGATCGCCGGGCGGATTGTCGCCTGCGCCGGTCTCATCGCCGGACTGGCGCTGTTTCTGGCCGGCATGGTCCATGCTGTTTCCCTGTTTGGCGCAACCGTCTTCGTCGGGCTCGGCAACGGGCTGACCATGCCGAGCAGCAATGCCGGCGCGCTCTCGGTGCGGCCCCACCTGGCGGGCAGCGCCGCGGGACTGTCCGGCGCGCTGACTGTTGCGGGAGGAGCGCTCATGACATCGGTCACCGGTGCGGTTCTGACGCCGGAGAACGGCGCCTATGCGCTGTTTGCCATGATGCTGTTGGCATCATCGCTGGCGCTGCTCGCGGCGCTCTATGTGCTTTGGCTCGGCCGCAACGAAACACCGGAACATCCGGCGCCTTCCACTTGAAAGTGAAGTGCGCCCAAAGCACCACTCGCAGAACATCTCCCTGACGCCGGTCCGGCGCACCTCCGGTCAGGCGCACCTCCGGTGCGCGCAGCCCGCACGCACGTGAACGTCCAGCGGCAAGAAAAATCGACTAAAAATAGGTGAAAACAAAGCAATATTCCTATATTATCTGGTTAATATCAACCTAACTTTCGTATAGTATGTAATAACTACTTAATAATCTGAATTTACTGCAATAAAAACAATGATATGCGCAATTATGATTGTCAAATTTACAAAATATTAACCACGAAAAACCAGCGTAAGCTTTAGTAATGGGAAAATGATTCGATTTATATTGATGAGAAAAAGGAGAGTGGGCGATGGCACGGCTGATTGCAGGGCTGAAGATTTCACACCGGCTGATTTGTGGTTTTGGCTTTATGCTTCTCCTGCTGTGCGGCGCGGTTGGCGTGACGGTCTGGAAAGTGAGCGTGGTCGAGGCCGACAACAACCGCGTCGTTCTCCTGCGGGTGCCCACCGCCGAAGCCAGTGCTGCGATGACGAGTGACATTTATGCGTCGCTCGCGGCTTTGCGTGGCTGGATGCTGACGGGAAACGAGGCGTTCAAGACCGAGCGTGACGCTGTCTGGAAAGACATTGCCGAAAAGCGTGCCAAAATGGATGAACTGGCGGCAAAATGGACCAGCCCGGACAACGTCAAGAGTTGGGCCGAATTCCAGTCGACGCTCGACGACTTCAGCGCCGCCCAGGACAAAGTTGAGGCAATCGCAAACACGGCGGCCGAGCAGCCTGCCACAAAGATGCTCGTTGACGAGGTCGCACCGCTTGCCGCCACCATGGTCAAGTCGATCACCACGATGATCGATGCCGAGCTTGCTGCCACCGAGGGTGCGGGAGACCGGGTGCAGTTGCTGGGCATGATGGCGGATGTCCGCGGTTCGCTTGGGTTGAGCCTGGCTAACATCCGGGCCTATCTGTTGACCGGCGACAGGAAATTCGTCGACAACTTTGAAACACTCTGGGCGAAGAACACGCGCCGGTTTGACGACCTGGGCAGAGCCCGTCACATGATGTCGCCCGCGCAGCGCACGGCGTTTGCCGAATTCTCCAAGAGCCGCGCCGAGTTTGCGCCGCTGCCGGCGGAGATGTTCACCACGCGCGGCTCCGAGCAGTGGAACATGGCGAATTATCTGCTGGTGACCGAAGCCGCGCCGAGGGCCGAGAGGCTGTTGACCATTCTGCTTGGTGACAAAGAGGCCGACGGCCTGCGTCATGGCGGAATGGTTGCCGACCAGAAGGCATTGCTGCGAGCCGATGCGGCGCACAGCGCAGACTCGATCAGCGTGATGTTGACGATGCAGTGGGTGCTGCTTGGCATCGGCATTGTCTTCGGCGGGTGTGTTGCATTGTTTACACTGCGGTCCATCGCACCGCCGATCAAAAACATGACGACGGCGATGCGGCGCTTGTCCGAAGGCGAACTTGACACCGAAATCCCAGCCCGTGGCCGCACCGACGAAATTGGTGAAATGTCGGCCGCGGTCCAGGTGTTCAAGGAGAACGCCATCCGCACCAGGGAACTTGAAGCGAGTCAGGAAGAGCAGAAACGACGCCTTGAGGAAGAAAAACGGGCTGCCATGAACGAGCTCGCCGATGACTTCGATTCAAGTGTCGGTGCGATCGTCGAGACGCTTTCGTCAGCCGCATCGCAAATGCAGACCACGGCGCAGTCCATGTCGAGCATTTCAGAAGAAACCAGCAATCAGGCCGTCGCGGTGGCAACCGCATCGGAGCAGGCCTCGGCCAACGTGCAGACCGTGGCGACCTCGGCGGAAGAGCTGACGTCATCGATCGGCGAAATCAACGAACGCGTTTCGGAGGCGTCTTCGGAATCCAAAAAGGCGGTCATGGAAGTCGCGAAAACCACCGAGCAGATGGGCGCACTGGCGCTAACGGCGGAGAAGATTGGCGAAGTCATCAAACTGATCTCCGGCATCGCCGAGCAAACCAATCTTCTGGCACTGAACGCAACCATCGAGTCGGCGCGCGCCGGTGAGGCGGGCAAGGGGTT
The DNA here is from genome assembly GCA_021775615.1 of Hyphomicrobiales bacterium. Classification (GTDB taxonomy): domain Bacteria; phylum Pseudomonadota; class Alphaproteobacteria; order Rhizobiales; family JAJFHB01; genus JAJFHM01. The sequence continues at coordinate 1,841 of JAJFHL010000005.1, read as the reverse complement.
CGCGGTGGTTGCAAACGAAGTCAAGGCGCTTGCCACGCAGACCGCGCAAGCCACCGACGACATCTCCGAGCAGATCAAAGAGATCCAGACCGCGACCACGGAAGCGGTGACGTCGATGACGGATGTTCGTGCGGTGATCGACGGGCTGGAGCAGATTTCGGGAACGATTGCGGCGGCCATGGAAGAACAGGGCGCCGTGACCCAGGAGATCGCGCGCAGTGTCCAGGAGGCGGCCACCGGCACCCAGGAAGTGACACAGAACATTTCCGGCGTCACTCAGGCGTCTCAGGAAACCGGCGCGGCTTCCACTCAGGTCATGTCCCGGGCAACCGAGCTTTCCGACCAGGCCTCAACTCTGAAGGATGAGGTCGGTAAATTCGTGGCTCAGGTTCGCACCGGGTGATTGTCTCGGTGGGCACTCAACTCAGTGGCGATTGTCCGGGTCGTTTATGTAAACCCGTTTGCGAAGCCCGTGCAGCTTGTCACTGAGGCCGGACAGGGCATCGCCGATTTCCGAGAGCGCCTGACCATGGTATGTGCTGGCGCTCTCCTTGATCGACTTAATCTGTATCTCAAGGCCATCGATCCGGTTTTTAAGCCCGTCCACACGGTCGGCGAAGTTGCGTTCGCGGATCTCAAGGTCCCGCATCATCTTTTCGCATCGCGCATCCACGAGTTGATCGATTGGACCGATCATGACGTCACGCATGAGTTTCAGCTTGGTGAGGGCATCCGCCTTTTCGACCGTAGCGGCCAGGTTAGCGGTTGTGGAACCGTATTCGATAGCCGGTCTCCATGTTTGGTCCGTTGTTTCCATCTGACACAATCCTGGTGTTATCCGCACGTTGGGGGGCTACAAACTGCAAGTCCTGTACCAATCGGATCGATGAGCAAGTAAACGAAAGACCGCGCAGACGTCCCGGCCGGCTCACAGGCGCAACTGCGCATGCCGGTTGATGTCCTTGTAGAGCAGATAGCGGAACGGGCCGGGGCCGCCGGCGTAGCAGCCCTGCGGGCAGAAAGCGCGCAGCCACATGAAGTCGCCCGCCTCGACCTCGACCCAGTCGGCGTTGAGCCGGTAGACCGCCTTGCCTTCGAGCACATAGAGCCCGTGTTCCATGACATGAGTTTCGGCAAAGGGAATGATTGCGCCGGGCGCGAAGGTGACGATGGTCACCGCCATGTCGTGGCGCAGGTCCGCCGGGTCAACGAAGACGGTGGTGGCCCATTTGCCGTCCGTGTCGGGCATTGGCGTCGGCGCGACGTCGCCGTCATTGGCGAACACCGGGTCCGGCGCATCGATGCCCTCGACCGGCTCATAGGCCTTTCTGATCCAGTGAAACCGGACCGGCGCGGCCGCTTCATTTTTGACCTGAAGGTTTGAGGCCGGCGGAATATAGGCGTAGCCGCCCGGCTGCAGCAGGCGTTGCGCGCCGTCGAGCGTGAGTGTCAGCTCGCCTTCAAGCACGAAGAAGACGCCTTCGGCGCCGATGTCCGGTTCCGGCCGGTCGCTGCCGCCGCCGGGCGCGACTTCCATGATGTATTGCGAGAAGGTTTCGGCAAAGCCCGAGAGCGGCCGCGCCAGCACCCAGGCCCGGGTGCCCTCCCAGAACGGCAGCCGGCTCGTCACGATATCGCTCATCACCCCTTTCGGGATCACTGCATAGGCTTCGGTAAAGACCGCCCGGTCGGTCATCATGTCGGTCTGTTTCGGCAGTCCCCCATGGGGCGCGAAATAAGTGCGGTCGCCCACGCGTCTCTCCTTCGGTGAATAACTCGTGATGAGTTGCGTCCGGTCCATGACGCACCGGACAGGCACGATGATGAAGGTAAACCGGGCA
>JAJFHL010000392.1 GCA_021775615.1 Hyphomicrobiales bacterium | reverse complement strand
ACAACATGGTGCATACGGTCTATGTGAGCCGCAATCCCAGCGTTCCGGCACGGGCACGGCGCTTGGCGCACCGGTTCGGACATCTGCGCGCGAAGCCGCGCAGTGGAGTGCGTCATGAAACTGACACCGGCCATCGTCTTGTGTGTGGCGGCGGCATTTGCGCTTCTCGCCGCGCTCGGAGAGCTGGCGCCGGTGAGCGCTGTGCTCGCCTTCGCCGCGACCGGCGCGGCCATTTTCGCAATCGTGAACATCACCCGGCGCGAGCCGCCTGAGCCCGTGACCGTCCCCACCGCCGATGTGCCTGCCCTGATTGCACCGCTCCGCCAGGTGGTGGCGACCCTGCCCGATCCCGCCATCGTCGTCGACGCCCATGGTGTGGTGGTCACCTGCAACGGTCAGGCGACCAGCATGCTCGGAGCGCTGCGTGTCGGCCACAACATTTCCGGCGCCATTCGAGCACCGGTGTTCCTCGACGCGCTGGACCAGGTGCTGAAGACCGGAGAGACCGCGCGTGTCGATTACGAACAGCGGGTTCCGATCGAACGGCGGTTCGAGGTCCACATGGCCCGGCTGCCGGAAGAGCCCGCGTCCCGGAGCGACCGGCATGGTGTACCGACGGTGCTGTTGCTGATGCGCGACCTGACCCAGCAGGAGCGTGTCGAGCGCATGCGAGCCGACTTTGTCGCCTATGCCAGCCACGAGTTGCGCACGCCGCTTTCGGCCCTGCTGGGCTTTATCGAAACATTGCAGGGCGCGGCCAGGGACGATGCCAGGGCGCGCGAAGAGTTTCTTGAACTGATGCGCCTTCAGGCCAACCGCATGACACGGCTGATCGGTGACCTTCTGTCGCTCAGCCGGATCGAACTCAATGCGCATGTGCGGCCCGACAGTGTCATCGAGCTGGAACAGGCGGTGCGCCATGTGCTCGAATATCTCGCCCCCCTGGCCGACGAAAGCGGTCTCGAGGTCGTTACCGACTTTCAGATCGATACGCCGCGGATTCTCGGCGACTGGGACGAACTGGTCCAGGTGGTGCAGAACCTGATCGACAATGCCATGAACTACGGACATTCGGGCGAGCGCGTCGAGGTGACGATTGCGCAGGGGCCGGACTCGGTCGACAAGGAGCCCTCTGTCGACCTTACGGTGCGCGACCATGGTCCAGGCATCGCGCCGGAACATCTGCCGCGGCTGACCGAACGGTTCTATCGCGTCGATGTTGCCGAAAGCCGGGCCAAGGGCGGCACCGGGCTTGGTCTTGCCATCGTCAAGCACATCGTCAACCGGCACCGCGGCCGGCTCCTGATCGAAAGCGAACCGGGTCAGGGCAGCGCGTTCATCGTACGCCTGCCGCAGGTGGTTGCAGAGCCCGCAAGGGCGCATGCGGAAAGCGGGAAAATACCGCCCAACTGACCGCCAGATCAATTGAAAGAATAATTATTTCAATTGGTTAAGCTGTTACATAATTGTCATTCCACTGTCATATCATCGAAGTTGCAGGCACCTAGTTTCACTCGGGCTCGATCTTTGGACATCCGCAACAAGGCAAACCATCGCGGACCGGCCAGACGGGCACGAGGCGTGAATTCAAGACATTTAGCGAATTGGAGATATACCTGTGAAACTCAAAGCGATGATGCTCAGCACTGTCGTTGGCTTGGCGGCGGTCGTGGCTGCGGGGCAAGCTGACGCGCGCGACCGGATCCAGATCGTGGGATCCTCAACGGTGTTTCCCTACACCCAGGCCGTGGCCGAAGAATATGGCAATATCACGGGCAAAGCGGCACCGGTGGTCGAGTCCACCGGCACCGGCGGCGGCATGAAGATTTTCTGCTCCGGCGTCGGCGAGAAGACCGCCGACGTGACCGGCGCATCGCGCGCCATGAAGCCGTCGGAATGGGAGCTGTGCAACAAGAACGGCGTCACCGACATCACCGAAGTGCTGATCGGCTATGACGGCCTCTCGATCGCGGTGTCCCGCAAGGGCACCAAGCTCGACCTGACCAAGGGCCAGATCTTCCTGGCGCTGGCGGCCGAGGTTCCGGTCAACGGCAAACTGGTTGCCAATCCCTACAAGAGCTGGAAAGAGGTCGATGCGTCGCTGCCCGATCTGAAGATCCAGGTGTTCGGCCCGCCGCCGACGTCAGGCACCCGTGACGCCTTTGTCGAACTGGCCATGCACAAGGGGTGCAAGGAACTCGACTTCTTCAAGACCAGGAAGGGTGAACTCGACAAGAAGGCGTTCAAGAAATTCGTCAAGGCGAACTGCAGCCGCATGCGCCAGGACGGCCCGTTCATCGAGGCCGGCGAGAACGACAACCTGATCGTTCAGCGGCTTGACGCCGATCCTTCAGCCTTCGGCATCTTCGGCTATTCGTTCCTGTTTGAAAACCAGGACAAGCTGGCCGCCGTCATGATCAGGGGCGTGGAGCCGAGCATGGAAACCATCGCCGACGGCTCCTACGGCATCTCCCGTCCGCTGTTCCTCTATATCAAGAACGCGCATCGCGGCGTGATCGCCGGTCTCAACGAGTTCGTCACTGAATATGTCAGTGAGGAAGCGATGGGGCCTGACGGCTACCTTTCCGAGCGTGGCCTGGTGGTCCTGCCCGACGAGACCCGCGCCCAGGTGCAGGATGCGGCCACCGACTCTTCCGGCATGACCCGGTACACCAACTGATCGGGACGCAAACTCCCCTTCCTTGCCGGTGGCCGCGCCCTTGGCCGGGGCGCGGCCACCGGACCCACCGGGACTGATGTGCGATGGTTTTCTATCTCTTCTGTGCGATGTTTGCTCTGGCCGCCGCGGGCTACATGATCGGCCGCAAGCGCGCCGTCGATCTGTCGACCTACGGATCGCTCACGCTCCATTCCCGCCCCGGCTATCACGGCGCCTATGTCGCGCTATGGGCCGGACTGCCATCATTCCTGTTTGTCATTCTGTGGCTTCTGTTCCAGGGCTCGGTGGTCGACGGCTTCTTGCTGGCGAGCCTGTCGGAGGCACGCACCTCCGGTCTCGATTCGTCGCAAATCGACCTGCTTCTCAGTGAAATCAAGGCGGTCTCGGCCGGTCAGATCTTTGGCGAACCGGACAAGGAAGTGCTGGCGGCGGCGGAGAGATACGCATCGTGGCAGGGTATCGCGCGCTGGTCCATGGTCGCCTGCGCCCTGGCGCTGCTGCTGTTCGGCGCGACTGTTGCACGGTCGCGGATCGCTCCCCAGTTCCGCGCCCGGCACGGGGTTGAAAAGATCCTGGACGGCGTGATGATCTTCTGCTCGCTGGTGGCGATCTTCACCACCTTGGGCATTGTCGCATCGCTCCTGTTCGAGGCCTTCCGCTTTTTCGAGCGCGTGCCGGTAACGGAATTCTTCTTTGGCACACGTTGGGAGCCGCAGATCGCCATCCGCGAGGATCAGGTCGCCGGCGCGGGATCGTTCGGCGCCATTCCGGTGTTTGCCGGAACTCTGCTGATCGCTTTCATCGCAATGGTGGTCGCAGTGCCCGTCGGTCTGCTCTCAGCCGTCTACCTTGCCGAATACGCCACCTCGCGCTTCCGTTCCGTCGTCAAGCCGATTCTCGAAATCCTCGCCGGCATCCCGACGGTGGTCTACGGCTTCTTCGCGGTTCTGATCGTCGCCCCGGCGGTGCGCGGCTTCGGTGTGAATATCGGTGTCGACATTGCGCCCAACAGCGCACTGGTCGCCGGCGCCGTCATGGGCGTGATGATCATACCGTTCGTGTCGTCTTTTTCCGATGACGCGCTTAACGCGGTCCCTCAGTCCATGCGTGAGGGCTCCTTCGGACTTGGCGCCACAAAATCGGAAACCGTTCTGCAGGTGCTTTTGCCCGCCGCATTGCCCGGCATCATGGGCGGCATCCTGCTCGCGGTCAGCCGCGCCATCGGCGAAACCATGATCGTCGTGATGGCGGCCGGCCTGATCGCCAGAATGACGGCGAACCCGCTGGAAGGGGTGACCACGGTCACCGTTCAGATCGTTACGCTCCTGATCGGCGACACCGAATTCGACAGCCCCAAAACGCTGGCGGCCTTCGCCCTCGGCCTGGTGCTGTTCGTTGTCACTCTTTGCCTCAACGTCGTGGCCCTGCGCATCGTGCAGAAATACCGAGAGAAATATGAGTGATCTTCCTGCTATAAATCAGAGCGTGACGGTCGACTGGTCATCGGAAAAGGCGCAACGTCGTGTGCGCCGGCGCTATGGTGCCGAACGCAGGCTGAAATGGTTCGGCCTCGGCGCCATCGCCATGGCATTGCTGCTGCTTGGTGTGCTGGTCACCTCCCTGATCTCCGTCGGTTACACCGCGTTCGTGCAGACCCACATCACCCTGCCGGTGTTCATCGATGCGGCGAAGATCAATCCGGATGACCCGTTCAAGGGCAAGTACCGGCCCATGGTCAACGATGCGTTCGTGAACATGCTGAGCGGCATCGACAGCAAGGCCGATCGGCGCCTGGCTGCAAAGATGCTGAGCCGCGGCGCCTCGCTGATGCTGCGCAACAGTGTGGTCGACGATCCGGCCCAGATGGGCAAAACCGTCACCTTCACCTTCCCGATGGCCGATCCGATCGACCAGTTGCACAAGGGCGTGACGCCGCGCGATGTGCCCGAAGACCAGCGCCGTGTCTCCGACAAGGAAATCGCCTGGTACGATCAACTGGTTGCCCGGGGCGCCATATCCAAGCCGATCGCCTGGTCGCTGATTTTCTCCGCCGACAGCCGTTTTCCCGAGCTGGCGGGCCTCGCCGGCGCCATCATGGGGTCGTTCTATGCCTTGCTGGTGTGCTTCCTGATCAGCTTCCCCATGGGAATCGCCGCGGCTGTTTATCTCGAGGAATTCGCGCCAAAGAACAAGTGGACCGATATCATCGAGGTCAACATCAACAATCTGGCGGCGGTCCCGTCCGTCGTGTTCGGGCTGCTTGGACTGGCCGTGTTTCTCCAGGTGTTCGGCTTGCCCCGTTCGGCGCCGCTGGTCGGCGGCCTCACATTGTCGCTGATGACCCTGCCGACCATCATCATCGCCACCCGGGCCTCGCTCAAGGCGGTGCCGCCTTCGATCCGCGAGGCGGCGCTCGGCGTCGGCGCGTCGAAGCACCAGGTGATCATGCATCATGTCCTGCCGCTGGCGATGCCCGGTATTCTGACCGGCACCATCATCGGTCTGGCGCAGGCCCTTGGCGAGACCGCCCCTCTGCTCCTGATCGGCATGAACGCCTTCATCACCTCGACGTCGGGCGGCATAGTGGATCCGGCGACCGCGCTGCCGACGCAGATCTTCATTTGGGCCGACAGCCCGGAACGCGGCTTCGTCGCCAAGACCTCGGCCGCCATTTTGGTGCTGCTTGGATTTCTCGTAACAATGAACGCGATCGCCATCTATCTGCGCCGGCGGTTCGAGCGGAAATGGTAACAGGGATAGTGTGACTTATGGCCATTGCAGCACAGGTTGCGGAGACTGAGACCGTCCAGGTGCCTGCCGGTGTCAGGCACAAGATGAACGGCGCGAATGTCTGCGTCTATTACGGAAAAAAGCAGGCACTGTTCGATGTTGATCTGGCGGTGCCGGAGCATCAGGTCACCGCACTGATCGGCCCGTCAGGCTGTGGCAAGTCGACCTTTCTGCGGTGTCTTAACCGCATGAACGACGTCATCGACATTTGCCGCGTCGAAGGCGAGCTGACAATGGACGGCCGCGACATCTACTCGCCCGATATCGATGTGGTCGAGTTGCGCGCCCGTGTCGGCATGGTGTTCCAGAAGCCCAACCCCTTTCCGAAGTCGATATTCGACAACGTCGCCTACGGACCTCGTATCCATGGTCTTGCCTCAAACAAGACGGACCTCGAGGAGATCGTGACCCGCAGCCTGCAACAGGCCAGCCTGTTCGACGAGGTCAAGGACCGGCTGCATGAGCCGGGAACCGGGCTTTCGGGCGGGCAGCAGCAGCGCCTGTGCATCGCCAGGGCCATAGCCGTGAAACCGGAAGTCATTTTGATGGATGAGCCGTGCTCGGCGCTCGATCCGATCGCCACCGCGCGCATCGAGGAGCTGATGGACGAACTCAAGAAGAACTACACCATCGTCATCGTCACCCACTCGATGCAGCAGGCTGCCCGGGTCTCGCAGAAAACCGCGTTTTTCCATCTCGGCGTGCTGGTGGAAGAGGGCGAGACCGACCAGATATTCACCAACCCGGTGGACCAGAGAACCCAGGACTACATCACCGGCCGTTTCGGCTGAGTGCCGCTGTCCTGGAGGAGACACACACGTGACCGACCATATCGTCACCGCCTATGACGACGAGCTGTCCGCTCTTACCAATAAGATCGCCCATATGGGCGGCCTGGCGGAGGAACAGCTCGGCCGCGCTCTCGATGCGTTGCGGCGTCAGGACATCGAACTGGCCGACCAGATCATAGCGTCCGACAAGTTGATCGACGGATTGGAGCGCGAGATCGAGGAGCAGGCCATACTGCTGATCGCCAAACGCCAGCCGATGGCGCGGGATCTGCGCGAGGTGATGTCCGCAATCCGGATCGCGTCGGATTTGGAACGCATCGGCGATCTGGCCAAGAATATCGCCAAGCGCATTCATGCGCTGAGCGATGACCGGCCGGTCCGCATCCTGTCCGGGCTCGACAGCATGGGCCGCCAGGCCCTGGGACAGCTCAAGAACGTTCTCGATGCCCATGCCGAACGCAATGCGGACAAGGCTCTGCAGGTGTGGCGCGATGACGAAGAAGTCGACGCCAAGTACAACTCGCTGTTTCGCGAACTCCTGACCTACATGATGGAGGACCCGCGCAACATCGGCATATGCACTCACCTGCTGTTCGGCGCCAAGAACATCGAACGCATCGGTGACCACGCAACCAATATCGCCGAGAACGTCTACTACCTGGTTCACGGCACGCTGCTCGATGATGACCGGCCCAAGGCCGATCACACCTCCGTCACCCATATGGAATTCGAGAGCAATGGCGATAGCGCGTGAATGTATGCGTCTTTTCCCCTCACAAACTGACACTTGAAGGAATGCTATGTCGGCATCACTGCTGATCGTTGAAGACGAAGAACCGTTACAGGTTCTCCTCACATACAATTTTCAGGCCGAAGGGTTCCGGGTCCGCTCCACCACGCGTGGCGACGAAGTCGACATGCTGCTGAAAGAGGAATTGCCCGATCTGATCATCCTCGACTGGATGTTGCCCGGCCTCTCCGGCATCGAGGTCTGCCGCCGCCTGAGGGCGCGCGAGGAAACCAGCCGCATCCCGGTCATCCTGCTGACCGCGCGGGGCGAGGAATCCGAGCGGGTCCGCGGCCTGGCCACGGGAGCGGACGACTATGTTGTCAAGCCGTTCTCGGTGCCCGAACTCATTGCCCGGGTCAATTCCATCCTGAGGCGCGTCAATCCCGACAGCGTCGCTGAACAACTGGCGGCCGGCGACATCGAGCTGGACCGGCGCACGCGGCGTGTCCTCAGGGGCGAACGCGATGTCGATCTGAGCCCCACCGAATACCGCCTGCTGGAACACCTGATGCAGAATCCCGGCCGCGTCTACAGCCGCGAGCAGCTGCTCAACGCGGTCTGGGGGCACGATATCTATGTCGATGAACGCACGGTGGATGTTCATGTCGGCCGGCTCCGCAAGCTGCTCAACCGCGGCCGCCGCGTCGATCCGATCAGGACCGTGCGCGGGATCGGCTATTCGTTCGACGAACGCTTCGGCGCTTGAGTTTTTGAGCCTGATACGGCACCGGCCCGCTCCCCCTCCCAAACACCCCATGATGGCTACCCTGGGGGTGGTTGGGAGGGGAAGCGGGCCGGTGCAGCTAAACCATAATATTCAACGCCCGCCGACGACACGGCGCTGGCGGCGGCGATCCTGCAGCGGCTGATAGGCGATGCGGCAGTGATGGTCGCAATAGGGCTGTCCGGCTTTCGGATTGCTGCCGCAGAAATAGAAATCCTCCGACCCCGGGTCGCCGACCGGCCATCTGCAGGTGTGCTCGTTGAGGGTCAGGATGGTCGCCCGCTGGCCGGGCGGGATGTCGACTTCGCGGATCGGCTGCGGCTCGGGATCGATGTCCACATCCGGCTGTGCCTCCGTGTCGACCTTGAGCGCGGAGCTGCCGGACGAATGGAATTGTGTCGCCTGCGACGGGTGGGTCGGCTGCCGTGTTTTGCGGCTGCGCGGTCGCGGTGAGCGCGATGGCGTGGCGCGGCCGGACAGTCCAAGGCGGTGCACCTTGCCGATCACCGCGTTACGGGTGACACCACCCATACGGCCTGCGATCTGGCTGGCGCTGAGTCCCTCGGCCCAAAGTTTTTTCAGCAGTTCAACCCGTTCGTCGGTCCAAGACATTTGTTTTTCTCCTGCCGCATTTCTCTGCTGGACATTTTGAGACTCCCGTCGCGTCCGCCGAGTCATGCTCTCAGCGATGGGTACCCTTGTTTACGTCCAGAAAACGCTACATTTCGTGGTTGGCTGAGGAGAAACTACAATATGGCTTGAGTCCGGCGCAAGCCACTCAACCGGCTTTTGCAGCGCTTTTCCCCACAATTGTGGGAAATGCGCAACACTGCACCGGGCACCGGCGATGATTGACACCAAGCGGCGCGAGTCCTTATAAGTTGGTTCTCGTGAGAGTTGACCAAGGTGCGCCGCCGATCTGGCGGCTTTTTTGGTTGAGTGTCGAAATTTACCAGGCCCAAAACGATGACAACCGGTATCACCCCCGTATTGCCCACCTATGCCAGGTTCCCATTCGCTTTCGAACGGGGCGAGGGCGTTCGCGTTTTCACTGAGGCGGGCGACGAATTTCTCGACTTCGGCGCCGGTATTGCCGTCAATGCCCTTGGCCACGCGCATCCTCATCTGGTGGAAGCGTTGACCGAGCAGGCGCAGAAACTGTGGCACACGTCTAACCTCTACACCATTCCGGGCCAGGAGAAGCTGGCGCGGCGCCTCGTCGAAAACACATTCGCCGACACCGTCTTTTTCTGCAATTCCGGGGCCGAAGCCGTTGAATGCGCTATCAAGATGGCCCGCAAGTACCATACCTCCGGCGGCGACGAAGCCCGCTACCGGGTCATCACATTCGAACATGCCTTCCACGGACGCACCCTGGCGACGCTGGCGGCCGGCCGCCAGCAAAAGCATCTCGAAGGGTTCGGCCCGATCGTCGACGGTTTCGACCAGGTGCCGTTCGGTGACCTCGACGCGCTGGGCGAGGCGATCACCGACGAAACCGCCGCGGTGCTCATCGAACCGATCCAGGGCGAGGGCGGCATCAAGCCCGCCGAGCCCCAGTTTCTGCGTGCCTTGCGGGCCCTGTGCGACGAACACGGCATTCTCCTGATCGCCGATGAGATCCAGTGCGGCATGGGCCGTACCGGCAAGCTTTTTGCCCATGAATGGGCCGGCATCGCGCCGGACATCATGCCGATCGCCAAGGCCATTGGCGGCGGCTTTCCGCTCGGCGCCTGTCTCGCCACGCAAGAGGCCGCGCGCGGCATGACCGCTGGCACCCACGGCTCCACCTTCGGCGGCAATCCGCTCGCCATGGCGGTGGGCAACGCCACTCTCGATATCATCCTGGAAGAGGGATTTCTCGACCGGGTCCAGCAGGCCGCGCTCAAGCTCAGCCAAAAGCTCGCCATGATCGCCGACGAGCATTCGGGCATCATCGAGGAAGTTCGCGGCCAGGGCCTTATGCTGGGCCTCAAGTGCCGTGTTCCCAACACCGATCTGGTCGCCGCCCTCGGTGACGAACACATGCTGGTAGTGGGCGCCGGCGACAATGTGGTCCGGCTGCTGCCGCCGCTGATCGTCTCCGACGCCGACCTCGATGAGGCGGTGGACCGGATTTCATCGGCCTGTGCGGCGCTCGAAGCCAGGACCGCCAAGAGCGCTTAAATTTCTCAAGGATTTCTGACCATGGCTGCGCATGGCGCCGTCCGTAATTTTCTCGATCTCGCGGATCACTCGCGCGAGGCCCTGCAGGCGATTCTCGATGCCAGCGCCGTGATGAAGGCTGGCCGCGAGGGCCGCGCCAAGGGCGCCCATGACGCCGAAACCCCGCTCACCGGGCGGCTCCTGGCGATGATTTTCGAAAAACCGTCAACCCGCACCCGAGTGTCGTTCGACGTTGCGATGCGCCAGTTGGGCGGCCAGACGCTTCCGATGTCGGGCGCCGAGCTGCAGCTTGGCCGCGGCGAGACCATTCACGATACCGCCCAGGTTCTGGCGCGCATGGTGGACGCGATCATGATCCGCACCACATCGCATGCCGATGTGATCGAGCTGGCCGAACATGCGCGCATCCCCGTGATCAACGGGCTCACCGCCCATTCGCACCCCTGCCAGGTCATGGCCGACCTCCTGACGCTGCAGGAATGCAAGGGTGCGCTCGAAGACCAGGTCGTGGCCTGGACCGGCGACTGCAACAACATGGCGTTGCCGTGGATCCACGCTTCGGCGATTTTCGGCTTTGAGTTTCGCTTGGCCTGCCCGCCGGAATTCGGCCCCGATGATGCGGTTCTTGAATGGATCGCGTCGCATGAGGCGCCGATCTCCTTCACCGCCGAGCCCCGCGAAGCGGTCGACGGATCGACCTGCGTCGTGACCGATGCCTGGGTCTCCATGGGCGATACGGACGAAGAACGCCGGCGGCAGGTGTTTGCCCCCTACAAAGTCGATGCCGACCTGATGAAATGTGCAGCGGATGACGCCATATTCATGCATTGCCTTCCCGCCTACAGGGGGGAGGAGGTGACGGACGAGGTGATCGACGGCCCTCAGTCGGTGGTGTTCGATGAAGCGGAAAACCGCCTTCATGCGCAAAAGGGCATCCTCACCTGGTGCCTTACCGGCTGAAGCCGAAATGTGTCCTTAATCAACCGCCGGGACGGCGTGACGCACAGCGTCGAAACTTGGATGATGCCCCGTGAGCGAGACTGAACTTCAAACGGCCATATGGCCGAGCATACCCGCGCCGGACGACAGTGTGCTGCCGTTTCAGGTCGAAGCGCTTGGCGTGCGTGGCCGGGTGGTGCGGCTCGGGCCCATGCTCACCGACATGCTCGAACGCCATGACTATCCCCCCGCGGTTGAAGGCCTGCTGGCAGAAGCGGTGGCGCTGACGGCGATGCTTGGCACATCGCTCAAGATCGACGGCAAGTTCATCCTCCAGACCAAGACCGACGGGCCGGTGGACATGCTGGTGGTCGATTTTGCGACCCCCGGCCGGATGCGCGGTTACGCCCATTTCGACGCCGACGCCGTGGCCGCGCTCGCCGAACCGGGCGAGCGGGTTCCGCAACATGAGCTGCTCGGGTCCGGATATCTTGCAATGACCATTGACGGCGGCGGTGCGGAAGACCGCTATCAGGGCGTGGTGCCGCTCGACGGCGAAACGCTGACCGACGCCGCCAACACCTATTTTGTCCAGTCGGAACAGATCCCGACCGAAGTGCTTTTGTGCTCGGGCGAACTTGTCGAGCAGGGGGCAGAGGGCGGTTCGGGATGGCGCGCCGGCGGTATTGTCGTGCAGCATCTGCCTGACAGCGGCAATCCCAGTCCGATCGAGTTCGATTCCGGCATTGTGCCGGAAGGCATGGACGCACCGGTCGCGCAGGAGGACGACAGCTGGACCCGGGCCAGGATCCTGGTGCAGACAACCCAGGATCATGAACTCCTCGACCCGACCCTGGCCGCGGAGCGCCTGCTCTACCGGCTCTACCACGAAGACGGCGTTCGCGCCTTCACCCCGGTCGATATCGAACGCCACTGCACCTGTTCGCGCGAGCGGGTGTCGGAGATGCTGCAGCAGTTCGACGCGACCGATCTGGCGGACATGGTCAAGGACGGGCAGATCGAGGTCACCTGCGAATTCTGCAACGCCTTCTACAGTTTCGACCCGAAAGACGTCGGCGTTTGAGGCTTGCAAGCCTGTGACTTGCAGGCCTGCGACTTGCGGGCCGGCTACGACCTCCAGAAGACCGGCGACAGCAGAACCAGCACGGTGAAGATTTCCAGGCGGCCGACCAGCATGGTGATGGACAACAGCCATTTGGCCGCGTCCTGCAGGCTCTTGTAGTTGCCCTCCGGGCCGACGATTTCGCCGAGCCCCGGCCCGACATTGGCGATCGCGCTGGCCGCCGCCGACATGGCGGTGAGGTTGTCCAGGCCCATCATATTGAGGATCAGCGCCACCACGATGAAGCAGATGAAGAACAGGAAGAAGAAGCTCAGCACGGCGGCGGTGACGTGGTCCGCCAGCGGCCGTCCGTTGTAACGCGGCACGAAGACCCCGTGCGGGTACAAGATGCGCTGCAGATAGACCTTCAGCATCTGCAGCACCACCTGAAAGCGGAAGATCTTGATGCCGCAGGAGGTCGAGCCGGCGCAGCCGCCGATGAACATGATGCAGAAGAAAAACGCCAGCGCGAACGGCCCCCACAGGTCGTAGCCCGTCGTGGCATATCCGGTGCCGGTGACGATGGAGATCACATTGAAGATCGCCAGTTGCAGCGCATAGGCCGGTTCATGGGTGCCCTGGCTGAGCTCGTAGGTCCAGGCCAGCGCGATCAGCACCGCCACCAGGGACAGGAAAAACCGCACCTGGGAATCGCTCACGAGCGGTGCCGCGTTGCCGCGCACCGCCTGCAGATAGAGCACGAACGGCAGGCTGCCGATCAGCATGAACACGGCCCCGACCATGTCGATGAACGGGCTGTCGAAATGTCCGATCGATGCGTCATAATTGGAGAAGCCGCCGGTCGCGATGGTGGTCATGGCATGCACCACCGCGTCGAACACCGGCATGCCGGCGATCTGGTAGCCGATCGTGCACAGGCCGGTCAGGGTGACATAGAGCACGGTGATCGAGCCGGCGATCTGGGTTGCCCGGGGGAGGATCTTGTCGGAGGTGTCGGACGATTCCATGCGGAACAGCTGCATGCCGCCGATCTGCAGCATCGGCAGAACGGCGATCGCCATGACGATGATGCCGATGCCGCCGAGCCATTGCAGCAGTCCGCGCCACAACAAGAGCCCGCGCGGCGCATTATCGAGATCGGTGATCACCGTGGCGCCGGTCGTCGTCAGGCCCGACATGGCCTCGAAAAACGCGTCCGTGTAGGGCATGTCCTTGGCGCCGAGCGCGAAGGGCAGGGCGGCGAAAGCGGCGAGCGCGAGCCAGGACGCGGTGGTCAGGATGAAGGCCTGCTTGACGCTGAGATTCTCGGTTCGCCCCCAGGTCACCAGCGTTAGCGAGGTGCCGACGAAGAGTGTAAACCCCGCCGAGGCGGCGAACGCCACCCAGTTCGGCTCGTTGCCCGCGAGGTCGACGATCGCCGGCAGCAGCATGGCGCAGCCAAGCGTGGTCAAGAGGATGCCGACGACCAGAAATATGGGGCGAATGTCGAACACGGGCTGTTTACGCGGTTCTCGGCAGTGTCACTGAGCGGTGCGCGGCGCGCAGACTGCCGTCAGTGAACCTGGTGGTCCGTATGCGGGCTGTCCAGGGAGAAGGCCGGTATATCGACATCGAACATTTCCCCCGTGGCGTTGGCCATCTGGTACGAGCCCATCATCATGCCCGACGGCGTGGCGAGAGGCGTGCCGCTGGTATATTCGAAGCTCTCGCCCGGCTCCAGTACCGGCTGCTCTCCGACCACGCCATCGCCGCGCACTTCCTGCGTGCGCCCCTGCGCGTCGGTGATGCGCCAGTGGCGTTTTTTCAACTGCACCACTTCGGAGCCCTCGTTTTCGATCATCACCCTGTAGGCCCAGACGTAGTAGCTGTCTTCCGGCGACGACTGGTCGTCGAGATAAAGGGGCGCCACCGTGACCCTGATCGAGCGGGTCACGCTGTCATACGCACCCCACAACTCTTCAAAACTGTCTGTCATCGCCTGGCCGATCGCATCTACGAAAACTCGATGTTCGAGGCGAGAATACCCCATAAAGGGTGCCGCATACCAGTGTTAGCACACCAATGCCGGATATCGTGCCTGTGGAAACAAAAGCACGGATGTTTGGCGGGTTTGACGCAAATCCGCTAAGAATGCGGCTTGCGGCCTTGCTAAAACATCGCCGGTGACGCGAATAACGGACCTCCCCATGGCCATGGCAGCTGAGCAGACACCGCAGGATGACGCGCAGGCACGCCCGGGCATATTGCCCGCTCACGAGATCGCGGCCCTGATCGAGCGCGGCGTGATCTCTGCGTGGCCCGAAGTGGCGCCGGAACAGATCCAGCCGGCGAGCCTCGATCTGCGCCTCGGCCGTGTCGCCTATCGGGTGCGCGCCAGCTTTTTGCCCGGCGCCGACATCGCCGTCTCCGACCGCCTCCATAAGCTTGCCCTGCATGAGATCGACATCACCAATGGCGCGGTGCTCGAGACCGGCTGCGTCTATATCGTGCCGCTGCTTGAAGAGCTGGCCCTGGATGAGAGCATCGCGGCGGCGGCGAACCCGAAAAGCTCGACCGGCCGGCTGGATGTGTTCACCAGGGTCATCACCAACGGCGCCCGCGAGTTCGACCAGATCGAGCGCGGCTACAAGGGGCCGCTGTTTGCCGAGATCAGTCCGCGCACCTTTTCCGTCCTGGTGCGCACCGGCACGCGGCTGTCGCAGATCCGCTTCCGGCGCGGCGAGTCGACCCATTCCGACGACCTGATCCGCGAGTTGCACGACCGCGAGCCGCTGATCTCCTCCGGCGAACCCAACATCGACAATGGCATCGCGCTGTCGGTCGACCTGCACGGCGATGGCTCGAAACGGCCCGTCGGGTTCCGCGCCAAGCGGCACTCCGGCCTGATCGATGTCGACAAGCCCGGTGCATGCTCCGTGGTCGATTTCTGGGAACCCCTGTGGTGCGGCGGCGATCTGGTGCTCGATCCGGACCAGTTTTACATTCTGGCCTCCAAGGAGGCGGTCCGCGTGCCGCCGACCTATGCCGCCGAGATGGTCCCGTTCAATCCGCTGGTGGGCGAGTTCCGCGTCCACTATGCCGGATTCTTCGATCCCGGCTTCGGCCACACAGCCGGCGGCGGCGAGGGCAGCCGGGCGGTGCTCGAAGTGCGCAGCCACGAGGTTCCGTTCATCATCGAGGACGGCCAGATCATCGGCCGCCTCGTTTACGAACAGCTCACCGAAGCGCCGGAACACGTCTATGGCGAAGGCATCGGCTCCAACTACCAGAAGCAGGGCCTGAAGCTGTCGAAACACTTCAAGGACTTCGATACGTCCGACTGGATCAGGTAAGCACCACTTGGTGCTCGTCATCCTCGAGCCTGACCCGAGGATGACGAATTAGAGGACAGTGAAGCTGCGTCTGCCTCACCCGGTCAAGCCGGACGAAGACAAGATGTGAGGGTGTTACAGTCTTTCCCCGTCATCCCGGCTCAAGGCCGGAATGACGATGGAGGGTGTGATTGCGTTATGTGCGGGAAAGAAGAAGCCTACTCGTCCACATGCACCGAGCAGCTGCCGCCGCCGAGCACGCAGAATTTCGAGCAGTGCGGGTGGTTCAGCTTGACGGCGCCGTCCGCGAACATGCCGCCGTTTGCGCTGAGTGAGGCTTCCAGCGTTTCGCCCATGCCGAAGGCCGCGTCATAGGGAAGGAGCGTACAGGGCAGCACGGTCGGCGCCTCGTCGCCCTTGCGGCGCACCACCATGCGGCTCGTCGCGCACATCATGTCTTTCGGGTCGACATTGAGAATGCCCCAGCACGCTTCGGTGATTTCCGGCACGTCGACGGTTTCGTCCATTTCCGGCAGCAGAACCAGTCGCGACGGGTCGGTCGTGTCGATCGGATAGCAGCGATCGGCAAAGAGCCGGGCGTAGCCGATCCGCGTGTCACCGTCGTTCTCGTTCCAGCGGGTCCGGCCGCAGGCGGACATGTGAAATCCGTGTTCCGCCAGCCAGTCGAGCCCCTCTATGGTAACGTCCCAGGTGCCCTTGCCGCGTTCCAGTTCATGCAGACTTTGTGAATAGTGGTCCAGGCTGATGCGGATGCGCAGGGCATCGCCATAGCGCTGCCTGAGGTCCAGCAGTCCCTTCTGCACGCGCGGGCGCTGCATCGGTTGCATGGCGTTGGTGAGAATCAGAACCTCGAAGCCGCGGCCGAGGGCGTCATCCGCCATTTCGATCATGTCGGGGTTCATGAACGGCTCGCCGCCTGTGAACCCGATCTCGGTTGTTCCCGTGCCGAGGCGCTCGACTTCGTTGAAGAGCGCGCTGGCGTCCTCGGCGGTGAAATAGACCAGCCGGTCATTCGTCGGGCTCGACTCGATGTAACAGTGCGCGCATTCGATATTGCACAGCGTGCCGGTATTGATCCACAGCGTCTCGAGCGTGTCGAGCGCAACGGCGGCACGCGGCGACCCGTCCGCGGTGACGTCCGGATGATCGAATTTCTCGCGGCGCAGAGCCACGGTCTGTTCGGTCTTTATGGGCGAGGCATCATTCATGGAGCGGCAACCTAACAGAAATAGTGTTCGGTTAAAGACATTACCACGCGATCACGAGAAAGTTATATGCGTACGGACGATTGCCACAGGTTCGCCAGCATCGCTTGAACCGGAAGGGCCCCGTGCTATGGTGCCCGAATGCGGGCGTAGCTCAGTGGTAGAGCGTCAGCTTCCCAAGCTGAATGTCGTGGGTTCGATCCCCATCGCCCGCTCCAGTTTTTAACGCCGGACCGCCGTTTTCGGATGCGAAGCGGACCCGCATACTGGCAGCGCACTACGGCGCAAAATGACCCTGAGCGGTCATTCGTCGCGAGCCTTGCAGCGAAATCTTTTCATACGATTTGTTCAGCAAGCGGGGCACATTCAACACACGCCCATGTCCGCAGGGGTCCGAACGTAGCCGCATCTTGGGCAAAATGCCTTGCCCTTGCGTCGAAGTTCCTGAAATGTCGCTGTGACTGCCTTTTCTGCCGCTGAAACCGTGCGAAACTCCCGGCCTTCGAGGACCGAAAGCGCGGGAAACACCGCATAAAAGGTATAGCCCTGCCGACCCCTAATGAGCAGGCCGGTGGCTTCGCCCGCTTCTTCAAGAACGCAACTCTCAAATGTCGGACCAGAGTCGGATCGGCGTTCACTGGCCGAGGCGTGACTTGACGCACTGTCATCACGCACTGTCATCGCCATTTCCCGTCGATCTTAGCTTCCTGTGATTAGCAGGCCACTCTGGACGGACGCTGATATCCCGGCAATTGCCCTCTTGGGCCAGGGTTCGCAGCTGCGATGAGGGCCGCCGGCTCTTCATCGTGTCAAACTTCATGATTGTGGCTCTTTCTTGATACGTCGGAGGCGCAAATCCGATCGAGACCACGGTAGTGCGCCACATCGTTTGAAGCGCGCTTCCGCCGCTGACCTGCAACCGGGTTCTCCAAGAACCAGATGGATTCTTGGCGGCTGAGACTTTTTGCCTGGTGGCGAAGTTTGCGGATCTGTTCGCTACACGCAGTCGGGGGAGGCTAGAGACCTCCCCAACCGCCGACGTTCAACCGCTTGCGAAGACAGACGACACGTGGTCCGGGCGCGCGTCGTGGGTATCCATTCGCTGGGACCCCTCGTGCACCGTATTCTTCGCAATCTGCATTACCGTATTCTCCGCTCGCCTAAGCCGTTCGTAGGCCTCGACAATTTCCGTGGCCAAGTCACGGACGACCCTGTTACGAACCACGTCACACCGGAAAGCCGCCGCCAGATCGGGGTCGCGTCGATGCTCAGGCGTTTGATTGCACCGAAGGCGCCTTAGCTCAAGGGCGCTGCTCACGGCGGCCCATTGGATGTACCCGGTCGGATCGGGCTCGATGATTGCCTTCATCGCGGTGTCGGCAACCTCGGCGATCAAGTGCGTGAAGTCGGGAGGATAAGCTTTTTGCAGACTTCGTGACTCAGTTGTCGTGGTCATCGCATGCTTCCTTTAACAACAGTGATAACAGAAATTTGGTATTGACAGGGGGCCTACCCATGAATTCCAGAGACAGCAGCTGTCTGGAAGTAATAGCCGCCCCCGTCGTCAGGAGTTTTTGCCCTATATTTGGCATCGCCACCGAAGCAGATGCCGGCGAGATTGGTCCGGCCGTCCGGTTCCAGCCCTGGAACCGGGCCCGTGCCCAACCGGCCCGGCCGTATGTGGCGCCACGACGAGAAGCGCGGTGACGGGCGAGCCAAGAACCGAAGACCTCTTGACGACAGTGGGTTGCATTTCCTCTCCTCCGTAGTTGCGTTTGACCAGCAAGACGATCCAGGCGATCGCGTCGGAGGAGCATTCAATCAGTTCGTTGTCTCAAGTGTTTGTCCGGCAATCACCTTTTTGGTATCGGATTGTATCCGGGCCGCGGACTGATACAGTTCGTGACAATTTTCTCGGTCGGAATGCGCCAGATGGCCCCATAGTAGAACCCATGCGGAACTCGTCCCACATCCTGGTCGTGGACGACCATCAGGAGATACGAACCCTGATCGGCCGATTGCTGGAGAAGGACGGCTACCGTGTCAGCACGGCAGCCGACGGCAAAGAAATGCGCCGGGTCTTGGACGAGCGACGGGTCGACCTGATCGTCTTGGATCTCATGCTGCCCGATGAGGATGGTCTCACCCTCTGCCGAAATCTGCGGGCGGGCTCTTCGTCGGTTCCCGTTATCATACTAACCGCCAAAGGGGATGGAGTGGATCGTATCCTCGGGCTCGAAATGGGCGCCGACGATTACGTCGCCAAGCCGTTCAGCGGGCGCGAACTGGTCGCTCGCATCAAGGCGGTCCTGCGGCGGACGCACGCCCTTCCTCCAATACCGGGGGGCTCTGCCGTGCCTGTCTACCGTTTCGGCCTGTGGATGTTGGACACGGGAAAGCGGGAGCTCGAGTCCGACGCCGATATCGTCGTGCCGCTGAGTACCGGTGAGTACAATCTTCTTCTGGCGTTCTTACAGCACCCCCAAAGGGTGCTTACCAGGGATCAATTGCTTGATCTTGCCAAGGGTCGCTCGGCTGCGCCTTTCGACCGGAGCGTCGATCTTCAGGTCAGCCGCCTGCGGCGAAAAATCGGCGATGAAGCGAAAGACCCGAAGATTATCAAGACCGTGTGGGGTGGCGGGTACATTTTCACGCCGAAGGTCACCTGTGAATGAGCCTGTTGTTGCCCAGGAGTCTAGGTGCACAGACGATTTTTATACTCGTTCTTGGGCTGATCGTATCGCACTTTCTCGGGCTTGCCATTTACTCGCTCGATCGGAAAGAGGTGGTCATGACCACCGAAGCCGTAGATGTCGCCGAACGAATTGTCGGCGTCGTCAATCTACTGCAACGACTACCTAGGGAGTGGCGCGAGGACGTTGTCCGCGGTTCCGATAGCCGGACCTTCAGCGTTGCGCTGGGGCCCGATGCGACGGCGGTCGGCGTTGGTCAGGGCGATGATCTGACTGATGAAGTTACCCGGTTTCTGCGCGGGCAGTTCATCGAATGGCCGGGAGATGGACTCGTCGTGGGTTTTGCGCAGACCGCGCCCAATCCGCAGAGGAGGTTGGCTGAAAGCACGGGTGTTACAAACCCGATCACGACCACCCAGTTACCGGGTGATGGGAAGTCCTACGATTATCTTTATGTGTCCACCCGGCTTGAAAACGGCCGGTGGCTCAATTTCGCTGGAGCGATTCCAAGAGCGGAGGATCTATGGCCGGGCATGTCGGGCGGCTACATTCTCTTCGTCGCGATCGGGGTCGGCGCACTGACTATGCGGCTTGTGGGACGGGTTACCGCGCCGCTTTCCGCATTCGCTCTGGCCGCGGACCGTCTTGGTAAGAATATTCGCGCAGAACCGCTGCCTGAGACCGGCCCCACCGAAGTGGTTCAAGCATCATCTGCATTTAACGAGATGCAGGAACGTTTGCGACGTCTGATAGAGAACCGGACACAAATGCTCGCCGCCATCTCACACGACTTGCGTACACCGGTGACCCTGCTGCGCCTTCGCGGAGAGCTTATGGCCGATGGCGAGGAGCGAACGAAGGTTCTGGATACGCTCGATGAGATGGAGTCGATGATCGCTTCTGTGCTCGAATTCGCGAGGGGAACGTATCACGATGAGCCCCAGCGCCGCGTCGATCTCTCTGCTCTGGTGGCGAGCATGTGCGACGACATGGCGGACGCCGGCGCTACAATCGAATTCGATCCGCCCGATCAGATTCTTCTCGCCTGTCGCCGGATCGCGCTCAAGCGCGCATTGACGAACCTGATCGACAACGCCGTCAAGTACGGCGGTGTTGCGCGCGTGCGGGTCGAGGATCGTCCAGATGCGGTCGAGATTACCATAGAGGATGACGGGCCCGGCATTCCTCAAGACCAGCTTGATCAGATCTTCATGCCCTTCTACCGGATCGACGGGTCCCGCACTTCGAACAGCGGCGGCGTCGGACTCGGCCTCAGCATCGCACAAGCCATTATCCATGGCCACGGCGGGACGATACACCCCCAAAATCGTTCTGACGGAGGACTGCGCGTGCGCGTGTCTCTACCAAGCTGATTGGTAGGCCGTTGGAAAGGTGGTCGAAAGCAGACACATGTTGATCGGCTTTTCGTTCGCACTGAGCCAGTCTCTGCACTTTCTCCGTTGTTTCAATGACTTATGAAAGGCGCGTTTGAATGGGTGAGGTTTATGTGTTTTTAGCTGGCTGAAAATGAAGGGGGAATCCGTGTTCTACACAAAAGTTCGCACAGAATGCCCAGTGATCAAATTTTTATGATATTCAACAAAGGGTTAAGAAGAGGATCAATCGCTTCCCAAGCTGAATGTCGTGGGTTCGATCCCCATTGCCCGCTCCAGCACTCATCGCCGGATGACCGTTTTCGGACCCGAACCAGACCTGTGTTCGGACATCGCACTACGGCGAAAAATGACCTAAAGGAGAAGTGCTACGACATCATTCAAAGACATACTGGGTGGGGCACGAAGGCGACCGCATATGTCACTTGGTCGCGCCGAGAACATGGTACATATCCCGACTTATCGACCAGGTATCGTTCACTTTCTTCCAGACATGCAGGTAACGGCCGTGAATCGTCTGCGCCCCGATCTTCACTTGGGTTTCGCCGATCTCGACAGCCGTCGCCGGGCCGATCTGGTCAATCTCCAGGATTTTAAACGTGAGATTGGTGACGCCGTTTTTGAACGCTTTGGCATAGTGAGCAGCAATGGAATTACGTCCAACCAGAGCTTTGCTTTGAGGTGGTAAGAGGGCACCTTTTTCGATGTAAAACTCGGACACGCCAACAGCGTCCCCGGCATTGTATGCCCTTGTAAATGCCTCCATTCTTTTCAAAATTGGATTTTCCTGCGCATATGCAGGCATCATGACCAGTAAGGCTATCAGGGCTGCGCTGGATATTCGAGTAAAGAACAATTTGCTCTCCTAACCTTGATCTCTTGATTGCGGGCGCAGCTTACGCTGAAAAAAGATGCAGATCGACAGCCAAGCTATTGTTTCTGCCATTTGGCTATATTTGGGCATTGCCGACCTGACTGAAAATCCGCGGGGCTTACTGTACAAGCCGGCGATGGTTATTGGACATGGATGCTTGTGACGCTGTGGACGGCTCCTCCACCGGCATCGCGATGTGCCAAATTGAAGTGTCATTTGATGGATTGCGAATGTCGCTTAATGCACAAAAGCTTCCTCAACCACTTGAGGATGAGGCGCAGGTTGTATCCCACAGCACTCATGACGGCGTTGATCTGATCGCCGAGGCGGCCGCGCAAGAAGTTTCGCCCGAGATGGCCGTCGGTCTTGCAATGGCCGATGACAGCTTCGATGGCTGATCGCCGTCGGAGTTCCTTCATGATCTGGCCGTGAACGCCGCGCTTCTGGCCGGAGCGGAAGACACGGTAAGACGGTGTCACATGGTGGCCGACATAGCCCTTGTCGACATAGGCGCGCTCGATCTCGCGTCCAGATCTCGCGTCCAGTGAGTGCTTGGGTCTCGTCGATCACGTGCTTGAGGGTATGGCCATCATAAAGGTTGCCGGGCAAGGCGATATCCTAAAACTCGAACCGTGCCTTGAAGCCGCCGGAATGGGTCTGGGTGTCGCCGGTGGTTGAATATTGGCCGCGGTAGTAAAACGAGAGATTGAGGGCGTCGGCCAGGAAGACATCGAGCCCCGCCCCGAAGTCGATCAGCGTGCGGTCGATGTCCGATGTGGCGGTGAAGGCGCCGACGCCCGCCGGTGCGCCCTGGAAGGACGCCGTGATGCCGGGCGAGCCGTCACCGATGATCTGGGTGATGCCGCCGGTGAGATAGGGTCTGATTTCGGTACCATTGTCGGTGATATGGACGCTGCCCAGCTCAAGCGACGGCGAGATGGTGCCCCACACCTCGTCC
>JAJFHL010000391.1 GCA_021775615.1 Hyphomicrobiales bacterium | reverse complement strand
CCACTCCATGGTGCGGCCGAGCCGGGGATAAAGATCAGCTTCTCCGGTCGCGATCAAGCAGAACTTGAGCGATGAGCCGGCGCTGCAGAACGTATCCACCGCATAACGTCCGATGTAATCGTCCGTCGCCTGGTCGCGATGCGAGCGTGACGCGACCACACGCAGGGAGGCGTTGTCGGCGGTGCTGACCTTTACCGGCCTGCGGTCCGGAGCCGCGCCATTGCCGCGCGGGTGCGGTTCTTCCGCCGCGGTGCCGTCCGCCAGGGTGTAGAACAGCCGGTCAACGGCCGGTGCGTAGACCACGCCCAGAACCGGCGCGCCGTTTTCGATCAGTGCAATGTTGACCGTGAACTCGCCGTTGCGGCTGATGAATTCGCGTGTCCCGTCCAGCGGATCGACCAGAAAGAAGCACTCGCGGTTTGCCGCGGCATGGCTTTCGGCTCGCTCCTCGGTGACCACCGGGATGTCGGGAAAGTTTTTTTCCAGTCCCGCCACGATAATCGCATCGGCGGCGCGGTCGGCCTCGGTCACCGGGCTTTCATCGTCCTTGGCGACGACCTCGAAATCGGTGCCGTAGATGCGCATGATGGCTTCGCCCGCGCTCAACGCCAGGGCGCGGAATTCGGTAACGATCGACGCGTATTCGTGAAGGCCGGTCATGGCCGGGTTCCGATCTGACCGGGCTGCGAGGCGCGCCACGGGCCGTTATGCCGGCTGGCTGGTCTTGAGCCGGTGTTGATGCATCGCATGGTAGTGTGGACGACAGGCTTCATAGGCGCTCAACAGATGATCGTTGTGTGTAATGTCGACATAGTCGGTTTGCTGCGGAGCCAGTCCCGTGCTCGACTTCAGATTGTCGTGCCAGCTGCCCCTGTCGTACCAGCTCACCGACCGGCGTTCGCCTTCATCCCACGAAAGCGCGTCTTCTATATACGGAATGCCGACGGCTTCACAATAGGCGCGTACCGTTGCGTGCGGATCGGCAAGCAGATCATCGGAATCGATGACCGGCGGCGTGCATCCGTCGCGGTCGCACAACCGGTCGAACAGGGCACGCTGTTCTTCATAGCCGCATTCGCTGACCAGGAAGTCCGGCCACTTGTCATACATGGAGGGCAGCATCTTGACCGGGTCGCGGATCAGGAACGAGTGGGTGAAGTGATCGAGGAAGGGGTCATCGGCCATGTGCGAGATGTAATGGGGAAAGTCCTTCATGAACACCGGCCGCCCGGCCGCGTCCTGCCGAATGGCGTTCCACACCGAGGCGTAGCTCAGGCCCGGCTTCACGCCGACCTTGTTGGGACGCGGTGTCCTGTTGTCCTCGCCGTAGTACCAGGCTTCGCCGAACGGTTCGTGATGGCAGGAAAGGTCGCCGCGCTGGCGCATCATCCATTCGAAGGCGGTCGAGGTCGAGCGCGGGATCGCCCACAATGCGAGAATGCGGTTCATGGAAAGCTCCCCGAATTCAACGCAGCGTCGACATGAGCTGGCCGCGGTTATGGACCTGAACGTCCATGTTGAGGTCGCGCAGCATGGCCCAGTAGAGTGCCACGTCGGAGGAGACCAGAGGCAGGCCCATCATGCCCTCGATGGCATCGATATGCGGCAGGGTGCGGAAGCCCGAACCGGTCTGAACCACGGCCTGGGCGTCGGGCGCTGCCTGCTGCGCCAGGACGCAGGCCTGGATGACATCGCGGGCCGGATAGTCCCACAGGGTCTTTTCCTCCACGTCGAGCTGCTGGTCGAGGCTCTCGTAGAGGCCCTGATCGATGACATTGCCGGACCAGACGATTTCGAAGCCGGCCTGCTCCAAAAACCGGTTGATGCCGTCCATCCAGTCGCGCCGGTAATAGGAGTTGGCAACGGCAATGCGCTTGGCGCCGATCGCCTGGAGCCCGTCGACAAGACACATGCCGGCCATCAGGAAGCGGGCTCCCGCACGCCGCGAGATCTTGTCGCAGAGCCGCCTGATGTCGTCCGGCGTGGTGCCGTTGCAATGCACCCAGTTGGTGCCGACCTGGCCGACCACCTCGGCCTTGCACTGGCCGAGACAGATGGCGGCTTCGGTGAGGAGATCGAAGTTCCTGGCACGCTGGGTGAGTTCGTACTCATAGTTGGGAATGTGCAGGACCCGCTGGATGACGCCGACGCCCTCCGGCGCAACACTCAGGAACTGCTGCGGCGAGTCGTCGAAATAACGCGGCGTGGTGACGAAGCCGGTATAGGCGGTGTAGCGCTTTTGCGGGGTTCCGATCTCGTTCATCGAACAGTCCTTGGCACGGGTGGTTGATCACACCCGTCTTGATAACGTGAGAATGCTTCACAGACCATCGAAACTCTACTGCCAAAGAGGGCACTATGTGATATCGAAATTGATATGACTGGTCCGCGATTTCGCCTGCCCACCCTGAGCGCATTGACGGCGTTTGAAAGCGCCGCGCGGCACTGCAACTTCTCCCGTGCGGCGGAGGAGATGAATACCTCGCAGCCGGCGGTCAGCCGGCATATCTCAGGCCTGGAGGGCTCGCTCGGTACGAAGCTGTTCGACCGCAAGCGCAACCGGGTGGTTCTGACGGCGGATGGACGCCGCCTCTACCATGCGGTGGTTGCCGGGTTTCAGGAGATCGGCCGCGCCGTGGATGAGCTGCGCGGCCATCCGCGCAGGCGCATGCTCACAATCGCATGCAGCTACGACATTGCGCATCTGTGGCTCATGCCGCGGCATGATGCATTGCAGGAACTGGTGGGGGCGGATACGGAAATCCGTGTCGTGGCCTCCGAATACGAGTATCAGGCGATGATACAGGACGACACGGTCGATCTGGCCCTGACGTTCCTCAATCCTCTTCCCGAAGGAGCCGATGCGGTGCGGTTGTTTGACGAGGAGGTTTTTCCCGTATGTGCGCCCGGGGCCGCCGGACCGCAAGGGCCGCTTCTGCATCTCAACAAGCGCAATTTCGGCTGGGCTGACTGGTCGGACTGGTTCGCGTTTCGGCGGAGTGAGGTTCCGGCGCACGGCGGCGACCGCCGGTTTTCAAGCTATGTCTATCTCCTGGAAGCTGCCGCCGACGGTTCCGGCATGGCGCTTGGATGGGCAGGGCTGGTGGACCGTTATCTCGAGCAGGGACGGCTGGAGCGGTGCGGCACCGAATGCCTCAAAAGCGGTGGCGCCTTTCACGCCGTCATCAACAGCAAGTCCGTGTCAAAGCGCATGACCGAAGAGGTGATCGACTTTTTCCGCGCCGGGTGACGGCGGGCCGCCGGCGGGTCATGTGCCCGCCAGCGGTGTCCGTGCCGTGCGTAGGGCGTACCAGAGCGTCAGGCCGGCGGCGGCGAAGAGGAGTGGAGCAGCGCCGACATTGACCGCGTTCCAGCCGAACCCATACAGCAGTGCGCCGGAGGTAAAGGATGCGGCCGTGGCGATGATCGCGATCGCCATCTCCGCGGTGCCCTGGACCCGGCCGCGCTCTTCCGGCCGGTGCGATGCGGTGATCATGATGGTGCCGGCGACATACATGAAATTCCACCCGAGTCCAAGCAGCGCCAGAGCCACACCGAAGTGGAAAAACTCGATGCCCGAGGCCGCCACCGCGGCGCTCGCGGCCAGGATTGCGGCGCCGGCCAGGGCCAGGTTGGGCGCCCCGAACCGGTCGGCGAGCCGGCCGGAAAAGAACGACGGCAGAAACATGCCGAGCACATGCCACTGGATGACGGTGGCGGCATCGGAAACCGGGAAGTTGCAGGCCACCATGGCCAGCGGGGTTGCCAGCATGATCAGCACCATGACGCCCTGGGCGATGCCGGCGTTGGCGATTGCCACGATGAAAATGGGTTGGCGGATGATTTCCCCGAGCGGGCGGCCTCCGCTGGTCTCGCTCCGCCGTGTGACGTCGGTCTCGCGCAGAAAGAAAATGAAGGCGACCGACGCAAGGCTCAGGGCGGACAGTGCGGCGAAAGATCCAGCAAACAGGACCGGGGAGAACAGGTCCTTCGACCAGACCGAAAGGGTCGGCGCCAGGAGAGCGGCTGCGATGGCGCCGCACATCACTGTTGAGACGGCCCGGCCATGGCGCTCGGCGGGCACCGCATCGGTGGCGGCGAGACGGTAGAACTGGCCGATGGCCTGGTAGATGCCGAGAATTGCGTTGCCGAGGCAGAAAACCGCGAAGTCATTGGCGAAGATGCCTGCCGCGCTGACCGTCCCGCCGAGGAGGCCCATGAGCGCACCGATGAGGAACCCGGTGCGGCGGCCCAGACGTTGCATCAGAGTCGAGGCCGGACGCGCCACAAAGATGGTGACCAGAGCCAGCAATCCCGCCGGCAGGGTCGCAAACGCCTTGTTGTCGGCGAGGATCTGGCCGACCAGACCGGACATGGTGATGCCGATCATCAGGGCGCCCCAGAACAGCGCCTGGCATGCGGCGAGCACCAGGGCGTTGCGTCCTTCGTTCATGAGCCACATGGGTTCGAACTCCGTTTGCTGCCGGGCGCCGTTTACGAGGCGAGCGCGGCTTGCGGTGTCTGGAAGCGCCGCCGGTAGTCCTGCGGCCCGACGTTCAAATGGCGCAGGAAAACCCGGCGCATGGTCTCCGCGTGGCCGAAGCCGAAACGGCGGGCGATGGCGGCGACCGGGTCCGCGGTCTCTTCGAGGGCGCGGCGCGCGGCATCGACCCGCGCCCGCTCGACGAATTTGGCCGGCGTTGTGCCGGTTTCGCGGACGAAGGCGCGGGCGAAGGTGCGGGCGCTCATGGCGGCGTGGCGCGCCAGCGTGTCGACAGAGAGGTCGGCATCGAGATTGTCGAGGACCCAGGCCTGAACGCCGCCGAGGGCCGGGTGGGCGGCGGACTGCGCCTCGAGATGCGAAGAGAACTGCGACTGGCCGCCGGGACGCTTGAGGAAGGCAACCATTTCACGCGCCGTGGCAAGGGCGATCTTGCGCCCGCAGTCCTCTTCAACCAGGGCCAGCGCCAGGTCCATGCCGGCGGTGACGCCGGCGGAGGTGTAGACCGCGCCGTCACGAACATGGAGCGCATCGGGTTCGACGGAGACCGAGGGATGCCTCCTTGCCAGCTCGTCGCAGGCGCGCCAGTGGGAGGTTGCCCGGCGGCCGTCGAGCAAACCGGCCTCGGCAAGAATGAATGCGCCGGTACAGATCGAGCCGATGCGCCGGACATTCGGCGCCAGGGCTTTCAGCCAGTCGATGGTCTGGCGGTCGCGGCAGACGGCCTCGTTACCGTCGCCGCCGGCGATCAGCAATGTGTCGATATCACCGGGCAGGTCTTTGATGCCGTGCGCTGCCACGAGGCCGAATCCCGCCGATGTGGAGATCTCGCCGGCGGTACGCCCGATGATCTGCGTGACATATGTGATGGCCGGGGCGGTTTCTCCAGGTGGCAGGAACCTGCGCATATAGCGGTCCGCCGAGGCAAAGGCCTGAAGCGGCCCGACAACGTCCAGACTGTTGACGTCTCGGTAAGCGAACACGGCGATGCGCCGGATCTGATTTTGTGCGAGCGATAGCGGCATCGGAGCCTCAAGTTGTGGATATTGCGATGATATCCGCATCAATCTCTGGCAGCAATGACAAGTATCCCACAATTTCTGCCAAAATCCTCGCCAAGGTTACGGATGCCGGTGCCGGCTGCGGCGCCGTCGCCCAAAGGTCGGCTGACCGGTCCCGGAAACATCGCCTATAGTGCGGCCGTTGCCCAGGAAGGGGTGGTCCAAGGTGCCCAAGTATGACTACGAAGACCTTCGCGACGAAGTCGAGCGCTGGACCGCGTCGGAGGCGGATGTGCTGGAGCGCCGGGAAAAGGCCCAGTTGAGCGCCCATGACGACGACCCGGAGGGTCACTACCTCGACACCATCGGCGACACGGCCGGCCAGTATTTCCGGTCGAGCTTGAGCAAGAAGGACGAATTGCTCGGGCTGATTGTTTTCGCCGAGGCGGCGGAGAGACAAGGTGACGTCGCCAAGGCGGACAGGCTGGTCGCCGAGATCCACGACAGTCTTGCCCAGCGCTCAGGGGTTTCGGCGATGACCGGCTTCAGCCTGGAGTCCGAGTTCGATCCCGAGCCCCCCGAGGTGCCGAACATCTCGCTGCTCGACCAGGCGGAGCATGATTACGAGGCGCTGCTGCGTGCGGTGGAACGCTGGCAGGATGCCGAAGAACGCGACGTCGGCCGGTGGGAGAACGAACCGGACAATGACAGGGATCCGGCGAACCACTTTGCCGACACGACGGGCGAGGGGAGTGCAATTCATTTCGGTCAGATCCAGTCGCAGGCGGAAGATCTTCGAACGCAGATACGTCAGGCCGCGGCCTGCGAGAAACGTGGAGATATGGCCGAAGCGGACCGGCTGGTGGCAGGGGTTCGGGACGCAATCGGCATCACCGACGATGCGGTTCTGCAAATCGAGGCCTTTCTGTATGAGGCGGCCCGCAAGTCCGCCTCGCGGCGGCGGGTGCTCGGTATGATCTGGGCCCTCGTGGTCCTGGCCGCCATTGCTGCGGCCCTGTTCACGGCACTGGGCTAGGGACTGCACTCAACCGGGCCTTTCCGGCCGGTGCGCCAGCAGCAGTCCCGCTGCAACAATGACGCCGGCGCCGACCCACACCGAAAGCCCGGGAACCTCGCTGAAGACAAAGAAACCGATGGCGCAGGTCCCGACCAACTCGAGATAGACCAGCGGGGCCAGCGTTGAGGTTTCGGCATAGCGGAAAGCGGCGATCGAGAGAACGTGGCTGAGGGCCGACAGCCCGCCGAGCGCCGCGAACAGGGGCAGCTCGGCAGTCTCTGGAAGGGACCATGTCCAGATCGCCTGGGGCGTCAGGATGAGGGCACCGAGGGCACATTGAAAGGCAAGCGTGCGAAGCGGGTTTTCCTGCCGTGAAGCGACACGGGTGGCGACCAGATAGAGGGCGAAGAAGACGCCGCTGCCGAGGGCGAACACGATGCCGGCGTCCAACTCGCGTCCGGGGCCCAGCACCAGAAGCGCACCGCCGAACCCGAGAAACAGCGCGACCGCCTTTTGCACCGAGAAACGCTCCTTCAAGAGAACGACGCCGAGAAGCGCCGCGATGACCGGGCCGATGAAGTAGGCGCTGATCGCCGTTGCGAGGGGCAGCCGGGCGATCGCCAGAAAATAGAGCGACATGGAGGTGACCAGCAGTGTCGTGCGCAGGATGTGGGGACCCAGTCTTTTGCGCGGCAGCGCCGCCCTGCCGTGAACCATCACTGCCGCGGGGAGCACGATGGCGGCGGCGATTGCATAGCGTGCCCAGCTGATGAACAATGGTGAATGTGCGGCGGAGAGATGCTTGGCGAGACCGTCGACGAACGGGATCAGCAGCATTGCGACAGACATCAGCGCGATGCCGTGCAAGGTGTTTGAGCTCCGGGCCGTTCTGCCTTCGGCGAGGTGTGACATGCGACCTTCTCCGTGCGCTTCAGTCTCTGGCAATACTTCTGCAAAGTGGTTCGGCACGGGTGGGTGTTCCGGGCCCCCCCGGTCCGCCGCCCGTCGATTGACAAACGATGCATGAAGTCCATAATCTCAAATAATGAACTATTCTATTATAGTAGAATTATGCAATTCTTCAAGCTGGCGTCTCTGTCCCTGCCGCAGGTCGGCTTTTCAACCTGAAATGAAGGGCGCTGAAAGGTGACGCCGGCGCCGATACGCGGCCATAAGACCGGCGCGGGCGCCGCATCGGCGGAGGCGCTGCGCAAGCTCAAACTCGGCCCGCGTGTGAAGGGGTTGCGGAGCGCACGCGGGTGGACCCTTAACGAGGCGAGCGAACGTACCGGCCTGTCGCGGGCCTCCATTTCAAAGATCGAGCGCGATGAAATGTCGCCAACATTCGATGCCCTGCGCAAACTGGCGGTCGGGTTCGAGATCGACATTACCGAGTTGTTCTCGGCCCGCGGCGCGGCCGCGGCGTCAGGCCGGCGCAGCGTCACCCGGACAGGCGAGGCGAAGACCTACGATTCTCCCAACTACACGCTCAAGGCGCTTGCCGCGGATCTGACGACCAAGGCAATGCTGCCGTTCGAGACCGTTGTCAGGGCGCGTTCGCTTGACGAGTTCGCCGACTGGGACCGCCATGAGAGCGAGGACTTCATGTATGTGGTGAGCGGCACGATGACGTTTTACTCTGAACACTACGAGCCCGTGATCCTCGAAACCGGGGACAGCGTCTATTTTGACGGCCGGCTCGGCCATGCCTGCGTTTCGACCGGTAAAGACGCCGCCGTTGCCCTTTGGGTGAGTGTGTGAGAGAAGTTGGAAAGGTGCCACCTGTCCCCGGCGCCTTCGGTTGTGACACTTACCGTTCCAGAGCAACGGCGGCCGTTCACACCCGTCTGCCCGCGGATAACGAAACTGTCAATTAACGTGCGTGGCGTTGGCGTTGTGTGATGCGTTCAGTGTGGCCATCTGTTGAAAGCCGCGCGCACATCTCCTGACCGAAATGGAGCGTACGGCTTGAAGAAGCCGCATTTGCCTTACATTGCTTGGCTGAGGTGTCTTAGATGGTACACTGCCACAACCCACGGTGTCGAAAGTCCAGCAGCATGAGCAATTTCAAATGAACAAGCGTTGGATCGTCGTCACCGGATCGTCCACCGGCATCGGGTATCACTGCGCCACGGAGCTGCAGGCGCGCGGGTGGAATGTCATCGCTACCGCCCGCCGCGACGCGGACCTTGCGCGGCTCGCCAAAGAGGGCCTCGGGGTCGTGCGGATGGATTACGCCAAACCGGACAGCATTGCCGCGGCGGTGGAGAAGATTGCGGCAATGACAGACGGCAAGCTCTATGCGCTCTTCAACAACGGCGCCTATGCCCAGAAGGGCGCGCTGGAAGACCTGCCGGCGGAAGCCCTGCGCGCCCAGTTCGAGGTCAATGTCATCGGCTGGCACGACTTGACCCAGCGGCTGCTGCCGCTGATGCGCGCCAATGGCAGCGGCCGCGTGATCCAGCTGTCGTCGTTCCTCGGCTTCGTTGCGCTGAGATGGCGCGGCGCCTACGCGGCATCCAAATTCGCCGTCGAGGCCCTGTCTGATACCTTGCGCCTCGAACTGCGCGGTTCGGGCATCCATGTCAGCCTGATCGAGCCCGGACCTATCTCGACCGGGTTCGGCGACACCGCGCACGCTCACTTCAAGAAATACGTGGATGTGGAGAATTCCCACTTCCAGAAGGCCTATGGCCCCCTGTTCGAGCGCTTCGAAAAGGGCCAGGATTCACCCCTGACCCTTCCGCCCGAAGCGGTGTTCCAGAAGGTGCTCCGGGCGCTCGAAAGCCCCCATCCCAAGGCGCGCTATCCGGTCACCCTGGTGACCCCGCTGTTTTCCTGGCTCAAATTCCTGCTGCCGCGCCCGCTGTTCGACCGGTTCGCCTACTGGGCGTCCGACCAGTAAGGCACGATCTGCCAAGGTCGCTGCCGGGCGAGCACGTCATGCGCCGCAAACGCCTCCGACTGCATCCGATTTGGCCCTCTTGTTCATTCCGAAGGTGTGGCAAGCACCGCGCGCGTACGACGCATGTGCACAAGTTTGGTGCGGCATTTCATTAAACGGGGAGAAGTATTTGTAATCTTGCCGTCTACCAGAACGGGTTGCCAGTCCTCACACATTCCAAGATACTAAATCCGACTTGATGAAGCTTGTATGTTTCATCTGGCATAAGAGCTCGGGAGAGGCGACACAACGGAGAGCGTGACCGATGATCCGTCGGCTGGTAACCGCCTTTGCATGCACTATGTTGCTGCTGATGCGCGCCGAAGCTGGGCCGATGCTGCTTGAGCGCGGCCCGTCGGTCTGCAGCTATGTAACTTCGGCCGACGTAGCCCTGGCTCACTATACGGGCAAACTGGCCTGGGAATTATCACAGGATAATTTTAGCGGCGCGGATGAGAGTGTCCGCGATCTCGATGCTCTTCTGAAAATGTCAGATGTGCGTTGGGGAGAGTTTCTGGAGCAACGGGCGGAGCGCGCCTTGTGCTATTCCGTATCCACATCGTTCGGGCGCCAGAAGCAGAGCAGTAATGTCACGGAACTCGGCTATGAACCAGAGCGGGTAGACGTTGCGACCCCCCTGGCTAAAGCCAGGGCCAACGCCGGCATTGCGGCTTTCTATGACGCCACCTCGCAATACGGTGCTGCCAATGGGCATTACCGCACTGCACTGGCGCAGGCCTCCGAAGTCGAAGATACCGGAGAATTGCGCTTCGATCTTCTCAAGAAGACTGTGCTTCTTGGCATTCGCAGTAAGCCCTTTGATGATGATCTCGGACGGGTTTGTAATCGTGCACAGCAGCAAAACTCGGTTGTGCGCGTTCTTCTCGTTGGCGTTGCCGAATACACCGAATTGCCGCGGCTGGAAGGCCCGATCAATGATGCGGAATTGCTCAGACGGGTTCTGCAATCGCGCGGTGTGCAAGATGCCAATATGACAGTGCTTACAGGTGTGCCGGTTTCGAAGGCGAATGCTATCGCTGCCATGCGCAAGCTGGTGTCGGAAACAGGTTGCGGCGATTTCGTTTTCTTTCATCACTCTGGCCATGGTGGAGTTCCAGAGAGACTACAATTCGAATCCCCTTTGGGATGGCGGTCCATGGTGATGATGACCGAAATGGGCGACGGACCGGAAGATCTGGTCGATGCCGCCTTGTGGGGTGTGGAGATTTCCGAATTTGTCACCGCTCTGCGAAATCGGGGAGCCGATGTTTTGGTGTCCTTCGACACTGCTTACGCAGCCTTGCTTTCGGTTCAGCACTTTCAGGACATCGCCTCCAGAAGTGCGAGGTGGCAAACCGTGGCTCAGCTCGCCGATGGCACCTTGAAACCTGTCGCGCCAACGCACGAAAAGCTGACTGCACTGGAAAGCACCGCTGGCGACTATGCAGCCTTGTATGCAACCGACACCTCCGACGCGCTGGTACATATGTTCCCCCACGGCACGCTGAAACTGCGCTCCGGGATCTTCAGCTATGCACTCGGTGAAGCTCTCCAGGAGAGTGAAACAATCACCGTGCGCTCACTGGCGCAGTCTGTCGCGGGATTGCTGCGCCACTACCGCGAAGAGCGTAACGTGCGGATGGGCGCTGCCAGGTTCGAGGCATCGGATGCCGATCTTGCATTATTCCAGGCACAAAGTCTGAAAGAACAAGAGCCTTTGGACATCGAGATACTTGTTCCAGAGAAAACGCGAGGCGCGTTCGTTACCCTTAAGCCAAATTTCAATTTTGTCGGGCGCCTGAAAAATCCAGAGGATGTCGGCGTTCTTACCGTGGACGGAAATCCCGTGGAGCTTGCCTCTGACGGCGTGTTCAAAACGAACATTGCGCTTCGCCCCGGACAGAACCGGGTAAGAATCAGTGCATTTTACAAGAACATGGGCTTCCGGAAGCGTGAAGTCGAGTTCGACGTCGTTGGTGACCTCGAACGGCTGGCCGGCGTCGGAAACCGCTATGCGCTTATCATCGGCAACAAGAACTACGAAGACGACGAGGTCGATGACTTGGTGACACCACACGCGGACGCCATGGAGCTCGCACAACTTCTTTCCGAGGACTACGGATTTCTCACGGAGGTTGCGCGGCCGGATGGCAGCGCCCAGCCGCTTGTCCTGCTGGATGCCACGCGTGCCGACATCAACAAGGCTTTCAAGTCCCTGAAGGGAAAACTGGAGGAAGATGACACGCTCGTCATCTACTATGCCGGGCACGGGCAGATTGTGAATGACCCCGACGGTGCCTTCATTGATGCATACTGGATACCGGTCGATGGCGAAGCGGATGACATTGGTCAATGGATCAGTTCGACCTCTCTCACGCATAGGCTGCGGCAATGGTCGGCGAAGAACATTCTGGTGATCGCCGACAGCTGTTACTCCGGCGCAATGTCGAGGGAGGTT
This sequence comes from Hyphomicrobiales bacterium, assembly GCA_021775615.1. Lineage (GTDB taxonomy): Bacteria > Pseudomonadota > Alphaproteobacteria > Rhizobiales > JAJFHB01 > JAJFHM01. The sequence goes on along the minus strand of JAJFHL010000391.1, from coordinate 1,863 downwards.
CCAGACAACTCGGCATATGAAAACTTGCCGGAACAGGATCGGAGGCGGCGCCTTCTGTTACGGAAGCATGCCAACACCAAGTCTCGCATGCTGATGTCTTCAGGCGGAACGGAACCGGTTTTAGACCAGGGCTGCGATGGCCATTCCATATTTTCGTGTGCGCTTTTGAGTGGGCTTCGCAAAATCGAGACGTCAGTGTTTTCCGCGAGCGAGTTGTTCCGCAATCATGTCGAAGCGACCGTTGGTGGCAGTGTTCAACAGGTGCCGCAGTACAAGGAGCTTCGGGAATCCGGTCACAAGGGCGGTGACGTCATCTTTTCGAGGGTCTTGGAGTAGGCAGTACAGCATCCTGCCACCTGCTCCAGCCTCGGTTTGGCAAGTGATGCCGACAGCGGTTCACTGGAACATCACCGGAAACAGCGACGCCAGCAGCAGCAGCGCCATCACCACATTGAAGGCGCGGAGGCGGGCTGAGTTGGTCAGCAGGCGCTGCATCTGCTGTCCGAGGATCGTCCACGAGCCGACCGATGGCAGATTGATTGCACCGAACACGACCGCGACCAGGGCGATCGCGGCGAGGCTTTGCGATGGCGCGTAGACGCTGACCGCTGTCAGGGCCATGGCCCAGGCCTTCGGGTTGACCCACTGGAAGAGCGCGGCCTGGACGAAGGTCATCGGCGTGCCCGCGTCGGCGGCCTCGTTGGGCGGGGCGGCGGTGGCGATCTTCCAGGCGAGATAGAGAAGATAGGCGATGGAGACCACTTTCAGCGCCGTGTAGCTGACCGGGTAGGTGTCGAACACCTGGACCAGGCCGGCACCGACCAGCACCACCATGAAGACGAAGCCGAGCCCGACGCCCAGCATATGCGGGATGGTGCGGCGGAAGCCGAAATTGGCGCCCGATGCCATCAGCATCAGGTTGTTCGGCCCCGGCGTGATCGAGGTGACAAAGGCGAACGCGGCGAGCGCGGTGAGGAGTTCGTATGTCATGGTCGCAAATATGTGCAACCTCACGCGGGCACATGTTGCTTTCTTTGCTGTTATAGTGCTAATTTTGCAATGTATGGTGAAAATTGACGCAATAAATCGGAATATATTGCAAGAGCTGACACGCGATGGCCGCATCAGCAATATCGAGCTGGCCGAACGTGTCGGCCTGTCGTCGTCGGCCTGCCTGCGCCGGGTTCAGGAGCTTGAGCGCTCCGGGGTGATCAGGGGATACCGTGCGGTGCTTGACCGCGCCGCCATCGGCACCGGCTTCACCGCCTATATTGCGGTCGGTCTTTCGGATCATTCAAAGGCGTCGCAGGAGGCGTTCGAGCGGTCCATTTCACTCGCCCCGGAAGTGAAGGAGTGCCACAACATCACCGGCACCATCGAATATCTCCTGCGGGTCGAGGTTGCTGATCTTCCGACCTACAAGGTGTTTCACACGGAAGTTCTGGGCACCCTGCCGCAGGTGACCGCGATCACGTCTTATGTGGTCATGGGCTCGCCCAAGGATGATAGGGCGTAACTCAAACCGCCTCTACAAAACCGCGCAGGCCGCATCGAGAGCCTCCGCGGTCGCAGTGAAATCCTCTTCCGTGTTGACCGTCGAAATGAAGCGCCTGACGCCGGGCAGCACGTATATGCCGCGGCGCAGGAGCTCCATGTCGAGCGCCCGCATGGCCTGGGCGTCGCCGGCCATCATGTCGGTCTGGCTGCGCGGCTCTGCGGCCATGAACAGGATCTGCCAGAAGGTGTTGCGTCCGGCCGCGATGGCGGGGATGCCGCGGCGGTCGAGGACCTCCTGCAACATCGCCTGCAGGCGGTCGGACTTGGCGGCGAGGTCTTGGTAGACGCCGGGCTTTTCAAGCTCCG
>JAJFHL010000040.1 GCA_021775615.1 Hyphomicrobiales bacterium | reverse complement strand
TGCCTCCAGCCGCGGTGTTGGGATCGACCTTGTCATTCTCGACTATCAGATGCCGGAGATGAGTGGCGCTGAGGTGCTGCGCGAGATGCGGGACGACCCGGCAATCGCGGCGACGCCCGTGCTCATGCTCACATCGGTGGACACTCTGGGGGCCCGCAACACGCTGGCAGGCGTACGTCTGGAGGCGAGCCTGACCAAGCCGGCCCGTTCCTCGGTGCTGCTGGAGACAATTGCCGAAGTCATCAGTGAGGCGCGGACCGCGGCCCAGGCGGAGCCTTTGCCATCGCTTGCCGATCTTGCCGCGGACATCAGGGCAGGTCAGGGTGTTGCGTTACCAACCGAAGACGGAGCCATGTCAGAAACGGCCCATCCGCCGTCTGAAGGCTCGCCGAAGCCAGTCGAACGGGAAGAGCCCGTGGATACCGGCGGGGAGGGCAGCCTCGACATCCTTGTGGCCGAAGACAACGAGATCAACCAGATCCTGTTCACTCAGATCTTGAGCACCACCGATTATAGTTTCGAGATTGTCGAGAACGGCCGCCTGGCAGTGGCGGGTTGGAAGGTGCGCAAGCCGAGGCTGATCCTGATGGATGTTTCGATGCCGGAAATGAACGGCCGTGAAGCTACCGAGGCGATTCGCGAAGCGGAAGCCAGGGGTGACGGGGCAGAGCATGTCCGGATCGTCGGGGTCACCGCCCACGCTCTGAGCGGCGACCGGGAAACCTGCCTGGCCGCCGGCATGGACGACCACCTTCCCAAACCGATCTCGGTGGCCGGCCTCAAACAGCTTCTCGCCAAATATCTGTCGGCTGATGACAAGGCCATGGCGCCGGACGCGGCATAGAGCCGTTCAGTTGCCGCGCACGGGACATGGCCTCATGCACTTGCGAGGCGGCACACTCTCACCTGTTCGCTGCGTCCCTTGACGTCGAAAGCGCCGACGTCTTCGAAGCGGAGACCCTGCGCACTGCCGGCCTTTTCCGCCGTGTCGCCACTCACCAGAATGACGCTGCCTGAGCCCGTGTCGAACTTCCGGCACAGCGCTTCGATGCGCGAGCAGGTGTTTACCGTGTCGCCTATGACGGTGTAGTTCATGCGCCGCCTGGCGCCGATATTGCCGACAAGGAGACGTCCTGTATGAACGGCGATCTTCAGTCTGATCGGCGGATGATCGATGCCGTCATCGCGTGCCTCGGCAACGGCTTGCGCGATGTTCAGCGCGGCGCGGCAAGCGCGTTCGGCGTGATCGGGCTGCTGGTCCGGGGCGCCCCAGAAGGCCATCACCGCATCACCGATGTATTTGTCGAGGGTGCCGTTTTCGGCCTCGATGCAATTGCCGATGGCCTCGAAATGGGTATTGAGCATGTCGGCGACATCGGCCGGAGCCATGTGCTCGGTCATGGCGGTGAAGCCGATGATATCGGTGAACATGACGGTCAACTCCATCTCGCCGGAGGGAACGGAGGTGTCGTGACCTGCAATAAGCCGGTTGACCAGGGTCTTGGGCACGTAGGTTTCAAACCAGCGCAGGCCGTCCAGCATGCGGTTGAAGGCGACCGCCTGTTCATCGAGCTCCTTGATACGGGAGCGTTCAAGGGGTTCGATATTGCTCAGTTCGAAATGGCCGACACTGTCGGAGGCGGCGGCGATCCGGCGGATCGGCTGGGCGATGTAGCGGGCCAGCAGCACCGCGCAGACAATGGCGACACCAAGCACGCCGAGGGCGGCGAAGAGCGCGCCGACAAGTCGGTTGAGCTGATCGTCGAGATCATCGCGGGGGGCATATATGCCGACATGCCACGGCGTGTCGCCCAAGTCGGTTATGGCCCGCGACATGGCAAGATGCGTTTCGCCATCGACCTCCACGGGCCGGACGGTGACGTCCCTTATCTTGTGATCGTGCACCGGTTCCGTCTCCTGGAACAGGCGCAGGACCGCATCGTCGAGATCTGCAATGGGCAGGAGGGGCCGGTGTTCGGAAAAGAGCTTGGCGGGGTCCGCGTCCCTCAGGTCCGGATGGGCGAGAACATATTTGTCGCCGTAGAGGATGAATGCGGTGAAACCCAGTTCCTTGCCCACATCATTGACGAAGGCGGACAGCTGATTGATCGTCACACCAGTGACCATCACGCCCTGATAAGTGCCGGCATGACGGATCGGCCCTGCCACATAGACATAGGTTGCGCCGCGGTTGAAGGCCGGGGGGCGCCAGGTCGGCTTGCCGGTGCGCCTGACCTCTTCGATAGACGCCTGCAGTTCCGGGTCGGCTTCCAGGCGGGCATCGCTGACCTTCAGGGTCCCGTCGGCGGCGCGGACAACCCGCAGTTCGTTGCCCTGATTGTCCCACAGGACCACACCTGCAATCTGCGGCGCGCCGGCCATGGCACCCATCATCGCGGCGATCATCTGGTTGCGGTCGGAGGGGTCGATATCGCCGCGGGCGACAAGGTCCGAGATGTACCCGACGATCTCGTTGGCCGGAGCGACATGGCCTCGGACATCGTCTTCGAGGCGCTCAATGGTCAGCTGGGCCGACGCGTGCAGAAGTTCGATCGTGTTGCGGAATGCGGCCTGGCCGGACAGGAACAGAACAATCCCGGTGGACAGGGTGACCAGCGACGCCACCGCCGTCATCAAGAGTACGGTGATGCGTACGCTACGCCGCTTGCGTGTAAATACCATGGCAGGGCCGATCGTGATGATCCGGTGTGTGCAGGTTGAACGGGCCGGGTCCGCGGAACCCGGCGGTCAGCTGAATAAGCATGGCGCGACACTGCACGGCCCGGCCGGTCTTCACAAGTCCAAGATGATGGTGGGGTGCGGCGACGGTCTACTGATTGTCGGCCTGGGCGACCTGGGTCTGCATCGGGGCGCCGGCCAGGAGCGACTTGATGCGCTGCTTCTCTTTCTTGAAGAGCGCCAGCATGTCTCCTTCAAGCTTGCGGCCGGTGGGCAGCTTCAGCTTTTGCGGATTGACCTGCTTGTTGTTGACCAGGACTTCATAATGCAGGTGCGGCCCGGCCGACCGGCCGGTCGATCCGACATAGCCGATGACCTGGTTCTGGCGAACCTTGCTGCCCTTTTTCAGGCCCTTGGCGAAACGGCTCATATGCGCATATGCGGTCTTGTAGCCGTTGGCATGACGAATGCGGATGTACTTGCCATAGGCGCCGACGCGGCCGATCTCCTCGATCACCCCGTTTCCGGCCGCCTTGATGGGGGTGCCGAAGGGGGCGGAGAAGTCCATGCCCGTGTGCATCTTCGTGTAGCCGAGGATCGGGTGGCGCCGCATGCCGAAGCGTGAGGAAATGCGGGCGCCATTGACCGGGGTCCGGGTCAGGAACTTGGTCGCCGCCTTGCCGGTAATGTCGTAGTAGTCGGTGATGCCGTCGTCGGGTGTGGTGAACCTGTAGTACCCCTTGGTCTCGCCGCTCAGGGTCAGGGCGCTGAACAGAACCACGTCGCGGCTCTTCTTCTTGGCGCCCTCGGGTTCGCCGTAAAACACCTCGAATGAATCGCCGGGTCGGATCTGGCGCTGAAAATCGACGTCGTAGGCGTGAACACGCATCATCTCGATGATGATCGGCTCGGGCACGCCCTGCTCCTTGGCCGCGACATAAAGGCTCTTGCGGATCCGCGCCTTGGACCGGCGCCGCTCGGTGCTCGCCACCCGCACGTCTTTGGAGTTCTGGTCGACGGCGCGGCTCAGGTAGCGGCCGTTCTCATCCATTTCGACGACAACCTCACGGCTCGCTTCGGGCAGAAACGAGAGCCGGATGGGCTCGATGATGTCACGGCCCTCAAGGTCCTTCGAGAGCTGCACCGTCAACTTGAACTGCTGGCCGTCCCTCAGCTCCTTGGTGGGGTAGATCGGCTCAAGCGCGTTGATCAGCTTGATTGCCCGGCTTTTCACCGTGCCCTTTTCCATCAGAACCGCAAGCAGGGTCTGACCCTTGCCGAGTTCGAGGGATTCTTCATAGGGCAGCGAATCGGCCTTTACGAAGGACTTGGAGATGGTCGTGTTGTTGTCCTGCTCAAGGACGTTCGGCCTTGCGGTCAGGCGGAAGCCATTGCTCGTATCGTCCGTGCGCGTCAGGTAGTCGGGCGCAAGCGAGCCGACAAGACCGGAATTGGAAATGATCGATGTGCGCTTGTTCGGCGTGCCGTTGGTTTCGGTTTCGGCGCGGTCGAACGCCACCGTGATGCGCTTGTAGGGCTGCTGCTCGGAGACATCGGACACATCGCGGTGCGACACGATGCTGGTCAGGCCGAAATGGCCGTAAATGCGGTCGCCTTTGGTGGTGTTCTGGGTCTGCTGCAGGTCGCCGGCGCCGGTGGTCAGACCGGCGAGCGTGGAATTCAGCCCAAACGTGCCCAGGAGCGCCCCGCCGATCACAAGCCCGCCGGCAATTCCCGCCACGCAGGTGGTCAGAAGCCAGCGGCTTTTGTGCGGCTGCTCGTTATGAAACGGATTGTGATGATCGGTGTCGAGTTCGGAAACATCGATGACATGGCGAACGGGGTCGTCATCCGCCCATTCTTCATCCCGAGATTTCCAACTGCTAAACAAGACTGCCCGTCCCCTAAAACCGCAAATACGCCGATCTACACCGACATCCCTCTTCAAAACTCGAGCGGACGTGAATGGGAATCCCCTGGACGCAATGGCGTCACGATGCACTGAGGTTCATTTCAAGTCAACAGCCAAACCGGCCGAAATCGTTGAATTGCCGCGGTTTTCATCTGTCCGAAATGATTCCGCCGGCGGACGTCCACAATGCGGTGGGGATGACCTGCCTAACCGCAGTTCACGCGCACCTTTAACCTACCCTTTAGCATAACCGCGCAAACGTTTCTTGATGGTTAAAACCTGTGCCGAACGCGGTCAAGCCAAGAGGCATTTCAGAAGAAGAATCCCTCCCAAGCACTGTGCGTATAGCGCAATCTTGTCAGATTTGCGACAGGCCTTTTTGCCTAGAGTGAACGGGAAAAACTTTTTTGAATATTTTTTGTATTCCCTGCTTGACACTTGGGGGCCTGTCCTCATATAACGCCTCTCTCGCAGGGAGCACACCGCTGCGGCGGTTGCGTTTGACCCGCGAGACTACTTTTGACAGCCACCTGTAGCATGAATTGGTACGGGGCCGCCCGGCGGGCAGACTTTCCGCTGCGCTGGTTGCGGGCCGAGCGCGAGCTTCGGTGGCTAGCTCTTTGACATTGTGGATGTAAGAAAGAGAAACGTGGGCGGCGGTGTCCTGGCTATGCCTGACCGGCTTCTTTAGGGAACCGGACAGGTAGACTCGATGCTAAAAGTCCTACGTTTTTCAACGACTCTTTTATCGTAACGTTTTGCCGGCCCTCGGGTTGGCATTGCGAAGCGGTAACTCGTCAATTTAAACGTAGCGATCGACCCGGTGTTATCCCACCGGGTTAGCAAACAGTTTCAAACGTGAGAGTTTGATCCTGGCTCAGAACGAACGCTGGCGGCAGGCCTAACACATGCAAGTCGAACGAGAAGCTGGAGCTTGCTCCAGTGGAAAGTGGCAGACGGGTGAGTAACGCGTGGGAATTTACCCAATGGTACGGAATAACGCAGGGAAACCGGTGCTAATACCGTATAAGCCCCTCGGGGGAAAGATTTATCGCCATTGGATGAGCCCGCGTCGGATTAGCTTGTTGGTGAGGTAAAAGCTCACCAAGGCGACGATCCGTAGCTGGTCTGAGAGGATGATCAGCCACACTGGGACTGAGACACGGCCCAGACTCC
>JAJFHL010000390.1 GCA_021775615.1 Hyphomicrobiales bacterium | reverse complement strand
CGTGGCGCCGGCGACGGCGCATTGCGGATCGCCCGGCACCACCGCCTGGGCGTGGGCGCTGCGCGGGCCCGCGCTGAACAGCGCCGCGGCGGCCGCGCCGCCGAGCAGGAAGGTGCGGAACAGGCTGGACCGGCCGAGATCGAAGGTCGAGGAGCCGCGCGCCTTGCACGCGTCGGAATAGGCAGAATAGACAGAGCTATAAGCGTACACGCAGGTCTCTGGGCCCGGGCGATTGCCCGCGCGCGCCGCTCCCTTCACTGGGCCGTTCCCTTGCCTGCGCACCGGTCCCCCCGGGGTTTTGCCGGCACATCCCCTGTGCCAATGCCATTACGCCTTGATTTCCCGCAGAAATTACATTGTGTACAAATCAATGCAACTTTCCGGAGAAATCAAAATTACCAACCTATTCTCTCAACTTAAGGGAGTATACGAAGCCTCTCCGCGCAGTAAAAGTAACGAATTTGTATAAGGGGCATACAAAAATGTTCTGCATTCGTTGCCTGCTGATCCATGGGACATCTTTCGCTTCCTCCGGGATCCTGGTTGCCGAACCAGCCTTTCTTACTTCGTCATGATCGTGCTCGACACGAGGATGACGTGTGAGAGGGCTGCTCAGAACTCGAACCGCGCCTTGAAGCCGCCGCCGTGGGTCTGGGTGTCGCCGGTGGTGGCGTACTGGCCGCGGTAGTAGAGCGAGACCGAGAACTCGTGGATGTCGAAGACATCGAGCCCGGCGCCGAAGTCGATCAGCGTCCTGTCGATGTCCGACGTGGCCGTGAAGGTGCCGATGCCGGCGGGTGCGCCCTGGAACGAGGCGGTGAAGCCGGGCGAGCCGTCGCCGATGATCTGGGTCATGCCCGCCATCACATAGGGGCGGATCTCGGTGCCGTTCTCGAAGGTCATGGTGCCGCCCATCTCAAGCGACGGCGAGATGGTGCCGTACGTCTCGTCCTGATCCTGGACGACGAGGTTGGCGCCACCGCCCCCGGTCTCGGTGAAACCGCCGATGTGAATGTAGGTGACGCCCGCATCCACCTGGGGCTTGAGATAGAACCCGTCCTCGCCCCACAAGGTGCTGGCCCGGGCATGGGCGCCGAAGAAGCCGATGTCCTGGTCCGAGCTGGCGACCGTTCCCGGCACCGCGGCGATGAAACGACGGGTCTCGTTCCAGGAATAACCGCCAAGCAGGGAGGCCGCGAACTTCCAGGCATCGGTGACGTATTTCGCAACAAGGCCGCCCGAGAAACGGCGGCCGTCGGTGGAGGCCCGGGTATCGACCTCGGTGGTGGTGTATTCGAAGCCCGCCGCGAAGCCCAAACGCCAGTTCCCGTCGAGAGCGAACTGATAGCCCCCCGAGACCCCGGTGGCGAATTCGTCGAAGCCGATATTGTTGGGCGAGCGGTCGCGCTTGAGATAGCGCTCGGTGAAATGGGCCCAGACGCATTCGCCTTCGTCGTTGGCCCGCTGCGCGCCGCCCTCCACCTTGCAACTCATCAGGGCGTTGTTGAAGCCGAGCAGCGAGAACAGCGTCGACTGCTGCAGGGCGGCAAAGACTTCCGGATGCAGCCCGTCAAGCAGCGCCAGGAAGGTCGCGGCGTCCGGAGAATTGACCAGAGCCGCGATCAGGGCGTTCAGGTCGGCGGTCGCGCCTCCGGCCGCGAGGATCTCGTTGAGGGCATCGGCAACGGCCTGCTGGTTCGGCGACCCGGCGGCGGCGGGCGCGGCGAAGTCGACGGTGGCGGATAACTGCAGGGTGTCGTTGTCGGGTGACACGATCTCGTAGTCGATCAGGAACGTGTCGGCCACCGTGGCACCCTGGTCGATATCGGATCCGCCGTCCTGGTCGGTGGCGATGGTGAACACCTGGAAGGCATTGGCCATCGAAATCATGTTGGGCACAACTTCGCCGGCGAAGCTCGCCGCCTCGCTCGCGTCTATCCTGTCATTGACGCCGTTCGCCGGGTCGAGATCGACTTCGAAGGTGCCGCCGGCGTTCTGCACCACGTTGGAGGCGACCGTGGTCACCACTACCACCCCGGACCCACCCGGATTGACCGTGCCGTCATTGGTGAAAGTGTTGCCGGCCCCGATCTTCAGGTCGGGCCCGGAGTTGAACCGGGCGCCGGCATTGTTGTTGAACGCATTGGCGCCGGTGCCGAGATCCACATTGCCGGTGACGATGCCATAATTGTTGACCGTGTCGTTGCCGGTTGTGCCCTGGATGGCAAGGCCGCTGAGAGCGGAGATGGTTCCAGAGTTATAGACGTCGTTCTGAGCGCCGCCGATCAGGTTGACCCCGGCGCCGGCGCCAGACCCGCCGCGGACGTCTCCGGCCTGGATCGTCACGACGATGTCGTTGGCAGCCTCAGCGCGGATGGCGTCCGCGTCGGGGCCGGTGATCGTGATGTCGCCATTTACGTCAACGGTAACTCCGTTGTTTGTCGATACGGCTTGGATACCATGGGCGATTAGACCCGCCGTCGTAATGCGGCCCGGGTTCCCGCCCGGCCCAGCGAAGGTGACGTCAACGTCGCCATAGGCGAAGGCAAATATTCCGTGCGCGTTGTTGCCCAGGGTCGTAATCGTGTTCTGGTCCGAATAGACCTTCACGATGGCCGTGTCGGAGAACGAATAGGCGGCGATGGCATCCCCGTTGTCGCCGGTCGTGGAGATATCGCCCTCGGAGCGCACGTAGACGCTGCCCGATCCAAGGAGACCCTCGGCCTGGGCGAAAATGCCTTCATTCGCGGACTGAATGTCGCCAAGGCTGCGCACTTCGACGGCGCCGTTTTGGGCTATCGCAAAGAGGCCATAACCGCTTTGCGATACAAGGTTGCCGGTGCTCGTGACTTTCACGTCGTTGCTGCCAGGCCCGCCATTGGCCCTTATGGCTTCATTGTCCGCCACAATGTCACCGGTCGAGGTGACCGTCACCGAGCCGTTGGACGAGTATGCGTAGATGCCGCGTGACCCGGGGCCCGTGGCAACGATCCTGCCTGCCGCCGGCGCCCCGCCCGGCCCGGCGATGGTGACGTCAACGTCGCCATAGGCAAAGGCAAATATTCCATGCGCGTTGTTGCCCAGGGTCGTAATCGTGTTCTGGTCCGAATAGACCTTCACGGTGGCCGTGTCGGAGAACGAATAGGCGGCGATGGCATCCCCGTTGTCGCCGGTCGTGGAGATATCGCCCTCGGAGCGCACGTAGACGCTGCCCGATCCAAGGAGACCCT
>JAJFHL010000389.1 GCA_021775615.1 Hyphomicrobiales bacterium | reverse complement strand
CGGCGCCGCGGTGTGGAAGTCGACGGTGGGCACCAATGTCGCCTCGGACGCGCTTTCCAACCTCGCCTCCGCCGGGGTCAAGGGCGGTGTCCTGATCATCCTCGGCGAGGACTATGGCGAGGGCGCCAGCATCATCCAGGAGCGCAGCCACGCCTTCGCCATGAAGTCGCAGATGTGGCTGATGGATCCGCGCCCCCACCAGCCGACAATTGTCGATCTGGTGGAAAAGGGATTTGAGCTGTCGGAGGTCTCCAACACGCCGGTGATGATGGAGTTCCGCATCCGTGCCTGCCACATGCATGGGCAGTTCGAGACCAGGGACAACAGACGGCCCGAGCTTTCCCGCAACACGCTGATCGAGAATCCCGATTACGATTACTCGCGGATCTGCCTGCCGCCGTCGACCTATGCCCAGGAGAAGCAAAAGATCGAGCAGCGCTTCCCGGCGGCCCTCGACTTCATCCGCGAGCATAAGCTCAACGAGTTCTTCGAGGGCCCGCGCGACGATGTCGGCATCATTCTCCAGGGCGGGCTTTACAATTCCGTCGTTCGGGCGCTGCAGCAACTCGGCCTTGCCGATGTCTATGGCAAGAGCGAGATCCCCATCGCAGCCCTCAACGTGACCTATCCCCTGGTGCCGCAGGAGATCTCCGATTTCTGCGCCGGCAAGCGCGCGGTGCTGGTGGTCGAGGAGGGCCAGCCGGCCTATCTGGAACAGGCGATCGAGAGCATTCTGCGCCGCGCCGACCTGCAGACAACAATTGTCGGCAAGGACGTGCTGCCCATGGCCGGCGAGTATGTCGCCGAAGTGCTGCTGCGCGGTGTTGCGACGTTTCTTGAAGGTTCGGTGCCCCAAGGCGTCGATCTCACCGCGGCCGGCGCGCTGCCGGCGAAGATAGACGAGGTGAAGCTCAAAGCGGCGGAAGTCCTCGGCACGCCGATACCGAAACGCCCGCCAACCTTCTGCACCGGCTGTCCCGAGCGCCCGGTCTTCACCGCCATGAAACTGGTGGAACGCCAGCTCGGCAAGATTCATGTCGCCGCCGATATCGGCTGCCACACGTTTTCCACCCTGCCGCCGTTCAACATCGGCAATTCGGTTCTGGGGTACGGTCTTGGCCTCTCCAGCGCTGCAGCCGTGTCGCCCGCCATGCGCCGCCGCACCATCTCGATCATGGGCGACGGCGGTTTCTGGCACAACGGCCTCACCAGCGGCGTCGGCGGCGCGGTCTTCAACGAGACCGACAGCGTCTTGCTGATCATGAACAACGGTTACACGTCGGCCACCGGCCAGCAGTTCATTCCATCCACGGGCAAGAACTTCCGCAAGGAACCCACCGGCATGACGATTCGGGCCGCCTTGCAGGGCCTCGGCGTCAACTGGCTTCGGACGGTCACCACCTACCGGGTCAGCAAAATGGTCAAAACTCTGCGCGAGGCTCTGACGACCACCGAAAAGGGCCTCAAGGTGATCATCGCCGAGAGCGAGTGCCAGCTTGCCCGCCAGCGCCGCATCAAGCCCCAGACCGCGGCCAAACTGGCGCGCGGAGAGCGTGTCGTCAGAACCCGTTTCGGGGTCGACGAGGACACCTGCACCGGCGACCATTCCTGCATCCGGCTGTCGGGCTGCCCGTCGTTGACGGTCAAACCCAATCCCGATCCGTTGCGCCTCGACCCGGTCGCCCATGTCAACGAGGGCTGCGTCGGCTGCGGCCTGTGCGGCGAGGTTGCCGATGCCGCCGTCCTCTGCCCGTCCTTCTACCGCGCCGACATCGTGCAGAACCCCGGTCCGTGGGACCGGTTTGTCGATGGCGTCCGCCGGCGCGTCACCATGCGGGCAAGCGCATAATGGCGGAGGTGCGCCCATTCACTCTTCTCATCGCCGCGCTCGGCGGCGAAGGCGGTGGCCTGCTGACCGACTGGATCGTCGAGGCCTGCCGTACAGAGGACATGCCGGTCCAGACCACGTCGATCCCCGGCGTCGCGCAGCGCACCGGCGCCACCACCTACTATATCGAGATGATGCCGAAGCAGGCGCCCGGCGCACCGGAACCGCTCTTCGCGCTCTATCCGGCGCCGGGCTATGTCGACATGGCGGTTGCTTCCGAACTGATCGAGGCAGGTCGGCTCATCGAAATGGGCTTCGTGACCCCAGACCGCACCACGCTCATCGCCTCCAGCCACCGGGTTTTCGCCATGGACGAACGCACCGCCATGGGCGATGGCGGGTACCAGGCGCCCCGCGTCGCCGACGCCGCCCGCGCACTTGCGGAAAAACTGCTGCTGAAGGACTTCTCGTCGCTGGCACGAGCCGAGCGCACCGCAATCAATGCAGTGCTCCTGGGTGCCATCTCCGCCGGCGGCTCATGCCCGGTTTCGCCGGATGCCTTCGAAGCCGCCATTTCAGAACGCGGTGTCGCCCCGGAGGCCAATCTGCGCGGCTTCACGGCCGGCCGTGCACTTGTGCTCGGCGAGATCGAGGCCCCGGTTGAAGCCGAGCGGTCCGGCACCGCCTCTTCTGAAAAACCGGACACTCTGCGCGCCAGGGCGGACGCGTTCCCAGGCGAGACCCGCGACGTCATCCACGCCGGCATCGACCGCCTGTGCGATTATCAGGACGCGGCTTACGCGGAGCTTTATCTCGAACGGCTGCAACCGATCGCCGACATCGACACGTCGGGCGACCACCGGCTGACCCGCGAAACCGCCCGGTACCTGGCGCTCTGGATGGCCTATGAAGATGTCATCCGCGTTGCCGACCTCAAGACCAGAACGTCAAGACTTGCGCGGGTGCGTGCCGAAACCGGCGCCAAGCCGGATGAACCGGTGCGTGTCACCGAGTTCCTCAAGCCGGGCATTGAGGAACTCGCCACCGTGTTGCCGGCCGGCCTCGGGCGCGCCCTCACCGGCTGGGCCGAGCGGCGCGGGCTCTTGTCGAAGCTGCACGTACCCATGCATGTCAGGACGGACACCGTTTTCGGCTATGCCCTCGTCAGACTGATGGCCTGCCTCAAGGGGCGCCGCCGCAAGGGGCTGCGTTACATCCGCGAACAGGGCATGATCACCGACTGGCTGGGCGGGATCGAAGCGGCGGCTCAGCAGTCGCTGCCACTCGCCACCGAATGGGCGGAATGCGGCCGGATCATCAAGGGCTACAGCGACACGCGCGAACGCGCCAACCGCAACTTCGGCCTTCTGCAGCAAGAGGTGCTGGCGCCGGCCCTCGAAGGCCGGATCGAGCCGGATGCCGCCGCCGTCTGGCTGAAGGCCGCGCGCGAGGCCGCCCTTGCCGACGAGGATGGCGAGGCGCTTGGCGATGTCCTTGCGGCGGGGCAATCGGATGCGGGCAAAAAGCAGGATGCGGCCCAGGCCGCGGAGTAATCGACCAAAACAAAGAAAAGAGGGAGAAAACACCATGAAACGACTGATCAAAGCTGCCGTCTATTCAGGCTTTATCGCCAGCGCGATGAGCTGGGGCGTCGCCGTCCAGGCCGAAGAAGTCACCATCTCTGCCGTCAGTGCATTCGCCGACGGCACCACCTTCACCAAGAACTTCGAACGTTTCATCGCCAAGGTCAACGAGACCGGCAAGGGCGTCGTCCAGATCGACTACAAGGGCGGCGGCGGCAAGGTCATGAACCCGTTCGAACTCGGCAACGCGGTGCGCACCGGCGTGGTCGGCATCGCCAACCTGCCCGGCGCCTTCTACACCAAACTGATGCCCGAAGCGGACGTCTTCAAGCTCTCCGCCTTCACCATCACCGAAGAGCGCGCCAACGGCGCCTGGGAATACACCAACCAGCTGCATCAAAAGCGCATGAACACCTATCACCTGGCGCGCCAGAAGGATTGTGTGCCCTTCCACCTTTATCTGTCGAAAAAGGCCAAGCCCGTCGCGGCGGCCGATCTCACCGACAGCGGCAACGGCTCGCCCTACAAGATCCGTGTGACGCCGATCTACCGGGCCTTTTTCTCCGATATGGGCGCCAGCATGATCCGCACCAAGCCCGGCGATGTCTACACCGCACTCGAGCGCGGCACCGTGGACGGATACGGCTGGCCGAGCCAGGGCGTGCTCGATCTCGGCTGGCATGAAGTGACCGGCTACCGGGTCGATCCCGCCTTCTACCGCGCCTCGGTGGAAGTGCTGATCAACCTCGACCAGTGGAACAAGCTCGGTGATGCGCAGATGAAGGTCCTGCAGGGCGCCGCCGCCTTCATGGAGGGGCTCTGTGCCGAAGACATGAAGGTCAATGACGAAGAGCTCAAGCGCCAGACCGATGCCGGCATCAAGGCCATCACCTTCTCCGGCGACGACGGCGCCGCCTATGTCAAGCGCGCCTATGACACCGGCTGGGACGAGTTCATCAAGGCCAACCCCGAAGAAGGACCCAAGCTGCGGAAACTGTTGAGCAAATAACGGTTTCCGGCGCCGGCTACTAACGGGGGGCCGCACGTGTCTCACACGATCATGAAGATCTATGGTGCGCTTTTGCACGCGTGCGGCCTTGCCGCCGGCCTCGCCATCGCCTGCCTCGCGGTCCTCATCACCCTCGATGTGGTTTTACGCAATCTCGGGGTCACGAACTTCCCCTGGCTGCTTGAGGTCTCGGAATACGTGATCTACAGCTCCACATTTCTGGCCGCTCCATGGGTGCTGCACCTTGGCAGCCATGTACGCGTCGATCTTCTCTTCACCGTCCTGCCAAGGCCGTTTGCGACGGCGGCCGCATTGCTTGCGGAGGTTCTGGGACTGGCGGCGGCGGCCGTACTGACCTGGTATGGCCTGCGCGTCACCATCGATACGTTCTCCAGGGGCGATCTGCTCTACAAGGAACTGGTGATACCGGAATGGCCCCTGCTCGCGGTGATCCCAATTTCAGGCGCCCTGCTGTCCATCGAGTTCTTCCGGCGCATCTGGTGCGCCGCGCGCGGCCGGGAAGCCGCCGCGTCTTCTCCATCGATGATGGACGGGTTTTAGCCGATGGACTGGGCATCCGCACTCGCCTTGATGTTGGGCGTACTGGTTATTCTCATGGCTCTCGGCCTGCCGGTTGCGTTCGCCTTTCTCGGGGTCAACATCGTCGGCGCTTTCATCTTTCTGGGAGGTGAAATCGGCCTCGACCAGATGGCCCGCAACACCATGGCGGCGGTCTCGAACTTTGCACTGGCACCGATCCCGCTGTTCCTCCTGATGGGCGAGATCCTGTTCCACACCGGTGTCGCCTTTCTTGCCATAAACGCGGTCGACCGGCTGATCGCCCGTGTCCCCGGCCGCCTCTCCATCGTCTCGGTGGCCGGTGGCACCGTCTTCTCGTCCCTGTCCGGCTCGACCATCGCCAACACCGCCGTGCTGGGCAGCGCCTTGTTGCCGGAGATGCTCAAGCGCGGCTACCACCCGACGATCGCCATGGGGCCGATCATGGCCACCGGCTCGATCGCCATGCTGATCCCACCCTCGGCGCTTGCCGTCCTGCTCGGCTCCCTGGCCGGGATCTCGATCGCCGAGTTGCTGATCGCCGGTATCATCCCGGGCCTCATGATGGCCACCGCCTTTCTCACCTACATCGTCGTGCGGTGCCGCATGAACCCGTCGCTGGCGCCCTCCTACGACGTCGAGCAGTTGAGCGCGGCGGAGAAGTGGACGCCGTTCTTCATCTATGTGGTGCCGTTGCTGGGTATTTTTGTCGTGGTCGTGGGCTCCATCCTCGGCGGCTGGGCAACGCCCACCGAGTCTTCAGCCCTTGGCAGCGTCGCCGCGGTGATCGCGGCGGCCGCCTATGGCAAGCTCAAGCTCTCCAGCCTGATCACCGCACTTCTGGAGACCGCCAAGATCTCCGTCATGATCTTGTTCATCATCGCCGCCTCCGTGACCTTCTCGCAGATCCTCGCCTTCTCCGGCGCCACCAACGGCCTCCTGAAGGTGATCGAGGCGGTCGGCGCCTCGGAACTCCTTCTCCTGCTCGCCATGCTGGGGATCCTGCTGTTTCTGGGCGCCTTCATGGACCAGGTGAGCATGATCATGATCACCCTGCCCTTCTTCATTCCACTGGCCCAGTCAATGGGCCTCGACCTGCTCTGGTTTGCGGTTCTGATGCTTGTGGTCATGGAAATCAGCTTCACCACGCCACCTTTCGGGCTCCTGATCTACGTCATGAAGGGTGTGGCGCCCAAATCGATCAGCCTCGGGCAGGTCTATGCCGCGGCGATCCCGTTCATCGTGCTCGAACTCATTGTGCTCGGTATCCTTATTGTGTTTCCGGAGGCGGCCACATGGCTCGCGACGCAGATCCGATCGTGACGGCCGAACGGGCCGACAGCGCGGCCGGCGAAATGGCGCCGGGCGTGCCTCTCGACGACTTTGCGCCCTATCTCCTGAACCGCATCGTCAACCGCCTCAACACGAACCTCGGCGATGCGTTCAAGCAGACCGGCATCACGGTTCCGATCTACCGGGTCCTGGCGGTGCTGATTGCCGGCGATGGCCGCAGCGTCAACGAGCTCGCGGTCTACACGGTGATCGAGCAGTCAACGTTGAGCAAGATCCTGGCACGAATGGAAACGCAGGGCCTGGTGACCAGGCAACCCGGCCGGGACGATGGCCGGGTGGTCGAAATTCACGTCACCGATGCCGGCCGCGAAGCCTATGAACGCATCGTCCCCATTGCGCTTTCACACCATGAACAGGCCATGGCCGGCCTCAGTGCGCGCGAGCGCGAGAACATGGTCGAGATCCTTCACCGGGTGCTCGACAACATACGCCATTCGCCGTTCCCCTGAGCGGAACGGGCATTCACGGACCCCCGCACGGATAAACACAAAGAAGGGGTCACCAAACAGGAAGAAGGAGGAAACAATGACGCAAGCCAGACGAAACACACCTGTCCGGACATTTGCCCTGACCTGTACGGCGCTCGCCACCCTCGGGCTGGCGGCAGGTGCCGCGATTGCCGCGGAGCAGGACCAGATGGATGCGGTGGAACGCTCGCAGGCCAATGTGCCCCAGCCGCCCTGGCCGGAAGGTGACGAACGCGGCATGACCAACACCCTGGGCGCCGGGACATGGGCGCGTTGCGCCTATCACCTGGGTGCAGCCAACGCACAATCGTTCGAACTCAGTCACGAGCGTTCGAACACCATGCCGCTGTCGCCCTTCGGCGTGCCGCTCCAGTATGAGTTCAACCCGTCGGTATCGATCCCCGGCACAAAACATGTCTTCAACGGCGAGAAGGTCCTGTCCGGCGAACCCGGAGCCCAGGGCACCCAGATGGATGCGCTTGGCCACTTCGCCTATTACGGCGATGTCTGGGACGGCAAGGGCGTGCCACCGGTGGACGGCGCTAAGTATTACGGCGGATATACACAGAAAGACGTCAAACCCGGCCCCGGCGCACCGCTAGCCAAGCTCGGCATCGAAAAAGTGCCGCCGATCATCACCACCGCCGTCCTGCTCGACGCCAAGACCCATATGGGCAAGGGCAAGGCGCTTGAGCCCGGCCAGATGGTGACGGCGCAGGATATCAACGACATGCTCAAGGCCCAGGGTCTCGAGTGGCGCGGCATCCTGCCCGGAGACGTGGTCTACATCTATACCGGCTGGGGCGACAACTGGGCCGACCCGGACGATAAGAAAAACTATTACGCCATGGGCCCCGGCCTTGCCGAGGACGGCGCCAAGCTCCTTGAAGACAAACGCGTGGTGCTGGTCGCCCTCGACAATCCGTTCACCGATCCGGTGGCCGACGGCCAGCTGCAGCAAAAGACCATGCCGCCCCAGGGCATGGACAGGGGCTTGCCGTTTGTCATTCACCATCAAAATCTGACACAGGCCGGCATCCACAATATCCAGAATGCCAAGCTGGATGATCTTGCGAAAGCCAAGGTCTGGACGTCCTGCACCATGATTCTGCCGCTGCGTTCGCGCGGCCATTCAGGATCGCCGGTACGGCCTGTCGCCGTTGGAGCACCCGACCAGTAGGGTCAACTATTGCGGCGGCCGCCCCTCGGGCGGCCGCCGATAATTGCAGGATTTCCGGTCATATCCGAAGCTGCGCCCCTGATAGAATCTTTGGAAATTGACATAGTATTATGCATGGGCATTGGTTAAATAGTTAAGTAACGATACTAATAATAAATCAGTTAATACTTCTAATTATCAAATAATTTACTTAGTTATACCACGTTTTACAGGGGATATAGAAACCCCCTCAGCAACATGGCATGCGCTCAGGATACAGCACGCCTCATCGAAGAGGATTGGCGATGACACAGACGGACAATCTGACCGGTATGGAACGGTTTTTTGGAGACGACGATATCATCGTCTCCAAGACAGACCTCAAAGGGCGGCTGACATACACCAATAAGGTATTTCTGGATATCGCCGGCTATACTGAACGTGAATGTATTGGGCAGCAGCACAGCATGATCCGGCACCCGGACATGCCACGCTGCATTTTCAAACTGCTATGGGACACCATACAAGGCGGCAGTGAGATTTTTGCCTACGTCATCAACCGCTGCAAAAATGGCGACCACTACTGGGTCTATGCCCACGTCACGCCAAGCAGGGACATGTCCGGGAACGTTGTGGGTTACCACTCCAACCGGCGCGTTCCGGACCGTAAAATCATCGATGAAGCGATAGTTCCGCTCTACCGCGACCTGAAGACGGAGGAAGAACGCCATGGCAGCCGCAAGGACGGCCTGGCAGGGTCATCGGCCATGGTGGAGGAGTACCTCACCCGGCAGGGCGTCGCCTATGACGAGTTCGTTGCAACCGTCGGGCAACAGCAGCACTGACCATCACAAGGTTTACACTGAACGAGAGAGGTTTTCGGGCACATGATTACCGGTAACGACAAGGCTGCGGTCAAGGATGCGTTGCGCGCCTGCACAGCGATCAGCGAAGGCGACTTCGAGGCGCGAATTCTCAACATCACCGCCACGGGAGAGGTCGGCGAATTGATGCACGCCATCAATCTCGTGATCGACCGGGCGGACGCCTATATCCGCGAGTCCAAAGCCTGCCTCGACTATGTCTGCAAGAATCAGTATTTCCGCCTCATCGCGCAAAAAGGAATGGTCGGCGCATTTGCCGACGCAGCCGGCTCGATCAACGCCGCAACTCACCGAATCAAGGAAAAGAACGAAGAGTTCGGTGGAATCGCCGATGATTTCGAGAACAAGATGAAGACCGTTGTCGAAAGCGTTTCGACGGCCATGGGCGACCTTCAAACGGTGACCGAGACCGTCGACAGGACGTCCTCGGCAGCGAATGAACAGTCCGTCACCGTTGCCGCCGGGGCCGAAGAGGCATCCGCCAACATGAGCGGGGTCGCCACGACCACCGAGCAACTGACGGGCGCCATCGGCGAAATCAACCGGCAGGTGGTCCATTCGTCCGAGACCGTCAGCGAGGCGGTGGACAAGGTCGAGATGATGAGCCACCAGGTTCAGTCGCTGGCCGGCGCCTCGGAAAAAATCAGTCAGGTCGTTCAACTGATCAATGAAATCGCCGGCCAGACAAACCTGCTCGCCCTGAATGCGACCATTGAAGCCGCCCGGGCCGGTGATTCGGGAAAGGGTTTTGCCGTCGTGGCTTCCGAAGTGAAGGCCCTCGCCTCGCAAACCGAGAAGGCCACCGGAGATATCGGCGCTCAGATCGCCGACATTCAGTCGGCAACCAGCCTCTCGGTCAGTGCAAACGAGGAGATCAGCGAAACGATTCTGCGCGTCAAGGAGATCGCCACAACGATCGCATCGGCCGTCGAAGAACAGAGCGCGGCAACTCAGGAAATCGCACGAAACGTCGAGCAGGCGGCCATGGGCACCGCTGATGTCAGTGCCAGCATCGATGGCGTCCAGAAATCTACGGAAGAGACCCGGCAGGCGGCGACCGTGGTCCATGGGTCTGTCGAACAGCTAACCCAGCAAAAGGACGTACTCGAAAGTCTGCGCACGGAGATGACCGACTTTATCGGCGAGTTGCGCAAGGTCGGTTAGGGTAAGCGCCGACCTGCCCACAGGCGGTTGGCGGTGTTCGTTCGCCTTGGAGATAATCATCGGTCCGGCGGCACCTGCACTGCGCCGGCCGGACCGATGGCAAAAGACGTTGTTTATCCCGACCAGCCGTTGCGCCGGGCGTTTTCCTTGCACGCCTTCGGGGTCGAATACCCTTCCGACGACGAGCCGACTGTTTCTCCGTTCTTTGCCTTGCGGCGCCAGCGGTTCTCGCTCTTCTTGTCTTTGTAGAATTCCCAGTCGTCGTCCCCACCGCGGCCCTTCGGGTTGCCCTTGTAGCCATGGCGCTCGGCATTCGACGTACAGGCGCTTCGTCCCGAATAGCCTTCCGAGGACGACCCAACGATGTTGCCGTTGGACGCGCGCCTGCGCCACCTGAACTCTTCTTTTTTATCCTTGTAGAATTCCCACTTGTCGTCTTCACCAGCCATAAGGTTTTCCTTCCCCTGGGTCATAAGAGCTGCGATGCAAATGCGGGATCGGACAGTAAGTGATTCTTGCTGTCAAGCCTAGATACTCTCGATACAGATCGGCAACTGTGGATCATGTCTCGATACTGACACATTCTTGGACGAACTCGGGGCCCGAAAAAGCATGCCCCACAACCGCCACGCTTCAACATCGAGGATCATGCGCGCCATGCCGAGATCTGTAACATTGACGATGATCACACTCGCGGCCCTGCTTTGGCTTGGCCCGTCACAGGCATCCGAAAGTTATGAAGACTATGCTCTGCGGCTGGTCCGCAAGCTTCCCGATGGCGTGACGTTCCGCCCCGACCTCGAGGCTTATCTCAATGCCCGGGCATCCCGCTACCGCGAACAGCACGACCGCCGTGCGCTCAAGCCCAGTACGAAGCTACGTCCCGCCGCCCGTGCACAGGCGGTTGAAATGCTGCTGGGAGATTTCGTCGGACACGAATCCGAAAGCGGACACCGCTTCAAGGCGCGGTTCGAGGCGTTTGCGGGCCCCGGCGAGCACGGACGGTTCGGCGAGAACGCCGCGCGTGACCGCCAAAAGGGAGACGCCAACAAGGCCAAGGCGAGCGCCCTGTTCCAGCAGTGGCTCGACAGCACGGGCCACCGGCGTAATCTCATGCACCGCGATTATCGCCGTGTGAGCACCGGCGTGGTGCAAAAGGGCAATCACATCTACGCGATTCAGATCTTCTGGGAAAAGTAGGGTCTGGCCTCAACGATAATGTAGGATACGCCCGATGGTGTTCATCAGGAGCTGCGCCGCCAGGATGGCTGTCGTTCCGGAATGATCGTAATCAGGCGCCACTTCGACCAGGTCGAGACCGACAATCTCACCGCGCCTTGCCAGACCGTCGAGCAGTTCAAGACCCTCATAGTACAAGAATCCGCCGTGGCTCGGCGTGCCGGTGCCCGGTGCGATCGACGGATCGAAGCCGTCGATATCGATGGTCACATAATAGCGTTTGCCCTCAGGAACACGGTCGAGCACGCCATCGACCCCCAGCTTTCGGAACTGCCGCACCGAAAGAATGTCTGAACCCATGCGTCTGGCATCTTCATAGCCATCTCGCGCCGTCGACGAAACGTTGCGAATGCCGATCTGGTTGAGGCCGGTGACGTAATCCTTTTCCGCCGCGCGTCGCATCGGATTGCCGTGACCGTAACGAACGCCATGGCGCTCATCGACAAAATCGAGATGGGCGTCGATCTGCACGATATGGATCGGCTCCTGGCCCTCGAATGCGTTGACGCAGGGAATGTTGACCGAATGGTCGCCGCCGATGACAATGGGCAGCGCACCCGCGGCCAGAATCTTGCGCACGCCATGCTCGATATTGGCGTGACTGGTCATGGTATCGGTGTGGACGATATCGGCATCGCCTATGTCGACGATCCGCGCCGCCTCCGCCGGCAGGTAGACAACATCGTCTTCATGGTCATAGGCCCCCGCATGACCGAAGGAGAACAGGGTCGAAGCTTCACGCACGGACCGCGGTCCGAACCGGGCGCCGGCGCGCCACTGCGTGCCGAAATCGAACGGCGCCCCGAGCACCGCCACGTCCGCTTCGATGGCATCCCAGTCGAGTTGTGCCGGATACTTGCCGAAGGTGCACAACCCCACGAAAGGCAGATCGAGCCGCCCCCCTTCATATCCATGACCCGCCATACACTCAGTCTCCCCGTTTCTTCTGTATCTCACTATTCGCGTCTTATAGCAGAAGCAAATGCAGAACCGCAGTGCGGCATGCACCTCCAAAATCCACCGGCGCCAATGCACTCGGCCACCCGGGCCGCCAACACCGTCGAGCCGCCGAGACGCCAAGCATCCAAACACAAAGGCACCCTGTCTGCCGGTTGCACAGCCGCGTAACCAAGGTAACAGGCAAACAGGTTTCTGCCCCTTATCATGGGCCGAAGGCTGACCATTCAGCTGCGAAACCACTGCACCACTTTGTGCGTCGTCAGGGGATTCGCGAACAGTACGGGGGTACAGGACAATGCTCGAATGCGATCTCATCATGAAAGGGGGGATAACGTCCGGCATCGTCTATCCCCACGCCATTACCGAAATAGCCCGCAAATACCGGTTGCGAAGCATCGGCGGCACCTCCGCCGGCGCGATTGGAGCGGTCATCGCCGCATCTGCGGAATACCGGCGGCAGAGCGCTGAGCCCGGCCACGAGGATGATGGCTTCTCCGCCATCAGCACCATTCCCGATGAACTCGGCAGGGACCTTCAATCCCTGTTCCAGCCCACCGACAAGCTGCAATCGCTGTACGGCATCCTGATTGCCCTGATCAACGCGCCGAAGGGGCGGAACAAGGCGTTGATCTTCCTGAAGGCCGCGGCGTTCGCCTACAAGGTCACCGCGGTCCTGTTCGCCGCGCCCGGGCTCCTCATCGCCGCATACGCTTACTGGTACGACTGCGGACTTGGTACCATTGCCTTCGGTCTCCTCCTGGCACTGGTCGCGCTGATCGCCGCCGTGGCGTATCGGATCTACAAGAATGTCGCAGATGATTTGCCGGACAACGACTTCGGCCTGTGCACCGGCCTTCAGACACGGCACTCCGAAGTGCCTGCGTTCACCGACTGGATGGCGGATCAGATTGACCGGGTTGCCGGCAATGTCGGACCCGATGGGAAAGCCACGACCCTGCTGACGATCGGTGATCTGAAGAAGCACGACATCGCGATTGCCAGCATGACCACCGACCTGTCGTCGAACCGGCCCTATCAATTGCCGCTGCACACGAAAATCCATTATTTCAGCGAGAGCGAGTTCAGACGCCTGTTCCCAAAACGGGTTGTCGACTACCTCGTCAAAAAGGGCGCGCCTTACAAGGACTCCGGCGACGACGAACCACAAGACCTCCACTGGCTGCCGGTCCGGGACGACTTCCCTGTCCTGCTGGTCGCACGAATGAGCCTGAGTTTCCCCGGCCTCATCAGCGCGGTGCCGCTCTATCGCGTTGACTACACGCGCGCCAAGAACAGCAACGGACAGCACCCGATGAAACGCTGCCTGTTTTCCGATGGCGGCATCTCAAGCAACTTTCCGATTCACTTCTTCGATGCCCTCGTTCCCTCGCGGCCGACATTCGGCATCGCCCTGACGGGTTACGAAGCGGAGAGGCACGGAGAGGGCCCGGCCAGCCGAACGGAGTTGCCGCAAGAGCCTCTGTCGCACGCCCATATGCCGGTCTTTCCGGTCACCGGCATCTCGGGGTTCCTGAGCGCAATCATCAACACGGCCAAGGACTGGCAGGACAGCCTGCAAAGCCTCTTGCCCGGATACTCAGAGCGCATCGTCGAAATCCGCCTGGATGATGCCTCCGAAGGCGGCTTGAACCTGACAATGGACGCCGCAATCATCGAAAAGATCTCAGGGTATGGGCGCCAGGCAGGTGAACTGGTGGTCAACAAGTTCAGTTTCGACGAACACCGCTATCGCCGGGCCATCAGCTCACTGCCGGCGATGGAGGGCACGTTGGACAAGTTCTCGGAAAACTACGAGGCGCCAGCCTGGCCTGACGGCCAGAAAATGACCTATGAGCAAATTCTGACCACATACGAGTCTGCAAGCTACTCGAACAAGCCGGCCTGGCGGTTGGACCCCTTCAACGCCCTTGCAAAAACCCTGTCCGGCATCGGAAAGAACGCCCGTGAGGCGCCGCAAGGAAAGTCCGTGCGCGGCGGCAGGGTGCCGCACACGGACTCAGATATCAGGCTTGTCGCAAGTCCCGATCGCGTGCCCGCCGATGCCGGCACTTCTGGCGGCGGTGTTTGACGGCGTTCGGTGGCGTGCGCCGATCCCCTGCATCGAGGATTGGCGCGACCGCACTACGCCCGGGTGACGATGACCTCGGCATATTCCGACGGCACACGCATTGAGCCGTCCCCGGCCGTGTTGAACCGCTCGACGGTGGCATAGAGGTCGGCTTCCAGAGCGTCACGCCCGGCCGGATCCAGCGCCAGGAAGGCCTTGTGGACCGGCCCGTAATACGTGCGGAAAAAATCGACGAAATGCGCCGGCGAGCGATAGCGGAAGACAAACCGGCACGGTGTGTGGGAGATCGACGTCGCCGCCTCGCCGAAGGCGTCTTCGAGCCAGTCCTGGGCGCCCCACTGGGCCGGAGACTGGACCCCCGCGGGCGGAGCGACATGCTTGCCCAGCGTCTTGAACAAATGCCCGATAAAGCCGTCAGCTGTCCAGTTGGCCATGCCGATCTTGCCACCCGGGCGGCACACGCGGGCCATCTCGGCAGCAGCCTGACGCTGGTTTGGCGTGAACATCACACCGAACGTGGAAACCACCGCATCGAACTCGCTGTCACCGAACGGCAGCTTCTCAGCATCGGCTATCTTGTAGGCGACCTCCAGCCCTTCGGCTTCGGCGCGGGCCCGGCCATGCGCCAGAAGCGTGTCCACATAATCGGTTGACGTGACCTGGCACCAGCGCCGGGCAAAGGCCAGGGTCGCATTGCCGTTGCCGGCGGCGACATCAAGCACCCTGGCATCCGGCGCCAGATCCATGTTTTCGGCCAGCTCCTCGCCGACCACCTGCAAGGTGACGCCGATCTTGCCATAGTCGCCGGATGACCAGGCGGCATTCTGCTTGGTTTTGATCGCCTCGAAGTCCGGCCCCGCCTCGATTTCACTGATCACGTTCATCTGGATTTCCTTCACAATCCGGGCATCCTCGCCCGCGTTCACTTCGCTGACCGGTTCGATGCGCCGGTCGTTCCGTGCCTATGTGGCCCTTTGCTCACTCGCTTGCTTGAAGGGACCTTGGAGATTGTGTGGAGATTGTCTGGGGATCGCGTGTTTGAGGGCGCCTCCCGAAACACTTGCCTGCTGGATCGGCACTGGCGATTGGTCTATTTTCGCGCCTCAAGGGACGGATTTCTGAGGCAGACGATGCTGTACCGGTTCGACAATTACGAGCTCGATACCGAAACCTTCGAGCTGCGCTGCGCGGGAACGGTTCGCCATGTCGAACCCCTGGTGTTCGATCTCATCTGCTTTCTGTCGCAAAACCCCGGGCGCGTCATCACCCGCGGCGAAATTGTCAGGAATGTCTGGGACGACCGCATCGTCTCGGACGCAACCATCTCAAGCTGCATCAAGTCGGCACGCCGGGCTCTCGGCGACAGCGGCGATCACCAAAGCTACATTCGAACCGTGCGCGGGCGCGGGTTCCATTTTGCCGGCGAAGTGCGCTCGATTGAGGGACAGGTGCCCCTTACTCCGGATGCCGAAACGCCCGCGGATCCGCCTCCGAGCGGTGAAGGGTCTGCCTCAGGTTCGAAGATCCCCGTGCTGGCGGTTCTGCCGTTCAACAACCTGAGCGCCGACGTCGACGAATATTTCGCCGACGGCCTCACCGAGGACATCATCACGAATCTGTCCCGGTTTCGCGACCTGCTGGTCATTGCCCGCACATCGACCTTTCAGTTCAAGGACCGTTCCGTCAACCTGACCGACATTGGCGCCGAGCTTAATGCGGACCATGTGATCGAAGGCAGCGTCCGCCGCGCCGCGGGTCGGGTGCGGGTCACCGCCCAGCTGATCGATGCGGTGTCCGGCGTGCATCTATGGGCCGATCATTTCGACCGCGACATGGAAGATATATTCGCGGTTCAGGACGAGGTCACGCGAACCATAGCCGCAACCCTCGGTGTCAAGGTGCAGGACGCGGCGCTGCAGCGTGCCATGAAGAAAAGCCCGGCGGAACTCGACGCCTATGACTGCGTTCTGCGCGCGCGCCGCTACACCTCGCTGCTCAGCGCCGAAATGCATGCCGAGGCGCGCAGCCTGCTTGAGACCGCCGTTGCCCAGGCGCCTGCCTATGCCGAAGCCCACGCGCTGCTCTCCAATGTCTATCTTGCCGAACACCGCTTCGATGCAAATCCCCGGCCCGACCCCATCGGCCGCGCGCTCGCAATGGCGCAGAAGGCGACGGAGCTCGACCCGCAGAACGCCTATGCCCGCTGCTGGCTCGCCATCGCGCATTTTTTCCGGCATGAGAACGACCAGTTCGAGGCAGAAGCCGAGCGCGCCCTCGGTCTCAATCCGAACGATCCCGAAACCCTCGCCGACATCGCTCACTACTATGCGTTCATGGGGAAGTTCGAGCGCGGCCTGGAACTCAACCAGCGGGCCCGCACGCTCAACCCGCTGCATCCGGGCTGGTACCATTTCGCGCCGGCCCGCTTCCATTACGACCAACGCGCCTATGACGAAATGCTGAAAGACATACAGCGGGTCGCCCTGCCGCATTTTTACTGGGTGCACATGCTGAACGCGGCCGCGCAGGGCCAGCTCGGCAGCCCGGACGCCGAAGCCTCCCTGCGCCGGGTCTACGAGCTCAAGCCGGACTTTTCAGCCCGCATGGAACTCACCAAATGGAACGCCGCGCCCGATGATTTCGAACATCTCATGCAGGGCCTCAAGAAGGCCGGGCTCACGGAATGAGCATGCCGGGCGCACCGCGCCATGGGCAGCGCCTGCACCATCGCTGACCGGTCGCTCTACAGCACACCGGCGAAATACGTTGCCGCGGTGCGTATCAGCTCCGCATCCGTGCCGCCGATCAGCAGGTATTCGAACCCGTTCCCCCTCCACCACGCGGCCCGCATTCCTTCCAGCATCTCATAGCGAACCTCCATGTCCCTGGACGACGCCTCGCCGGAGCGGATGATGCACAGTGCGACCGGAGCGCCGAGTTTCGACATGAAGGCAAGTTGAACCAGCGGCCGGCCCTCAAAGCCCAGGGTCTGGGCACGCTTGTAGTCCAACTGTTCTATATGCTGCAGCGCCGCCAGATCGAATGGCCTGCCGAGCGCCTTGCTGACCCGGCCAAGTTCCGACACCTGTTCTGCCGGGGATGATTTGAGATGCGACAGGGTGCCGCCGACATAGAGTGCCTGGTAGGCGGCGACGTAAGAACGCCAGCCGGCATTCCGGGTCTCGGAGACCAGATACCCGGCACCGGCGCCAAGGGCCAGCAACGCGACACAGGCGGCCATTGCAGCAATGGCACGCACACGCATTCCGCCGGACGACCGGGCCCCGGCCACGGCGTCACCGGTGCCTTCGAACTCCGGAAGGTCAGGCATACCCGGAGCGGTGTCGAGCAGACGATGAAACGCACCGGCGATTTCATCGCGATCGATATCAAGATCGCGAAGCCGCTGATTGAGATCGGGTCGCGCCGCAAATTCGCAATCGATCTCCTTCACCAGGTCCGGCTCCGCCTCACCGTCGAGATAGGCGGTCAACTCTTCGTCCGTAAACTGCCTCATTTCGCTCAACCCAGTTTCTTCTCGTGGCGTTCCAGACGCGACGCCAGCGTCTTGCGCGCGGCGGCAAGCCGGCTCATGACGGTGCCGATCGGGATCTCCAGAATGTCCGCAGCCTCGCGGTAGCTGTGTCCCTCGACATAAACCAGCATGACCGTCACCCGCTGCGCCTCGGGCAATCCCACCACTTCTGATAACACTTGTTTGGCGTATAAATTCGCATGCGGATCCGATTTATTGTCCGGCAGGTCAATCTCCTCGACCGGCAGCAGCCCCCGGCCCGCACGCACCGCATCGGCCCGCAGCTGATTGAGCCAGAGCCTTTGCGTCAGGCGGAAAAGCCAACGGTCGAGATGCGTCCCCGGCTCGAAGTGTTTCGATTTTTCAAGCGCATGGACGCAGGCAGCCTGCGCCAGGTCGTTGGCCCGCTCGCGATTGCTCGTCAGTGCCAGGCAGTACCGCCACAGTCGCGGAAAGAGCGGCGGCAGGCCGCGTCGGACGTCTTCGAGCGCTCTTTTCTCTCGCATCATGCGAATAATCCGCCCATCTTGCGTGTTGTTACCACGAGCCTCCCCAAGAGGCAGAGACAATAGTTGAGGAAATTCAGTATGAACAGATTGCTCGCCCTTGCGGCAGCCGCCTTCATTGCAACAAGCAGCGTTGCGGTGGCCGGCGACACCCCGGCGCCTGAGGGCGCCAAGGTATACTTCGTCAACATTGAAGACGGCGCTACTGTTTCAAGCCCGGTCAAAGTTGTCTTTGGCCTGTCCGGCATGGGTGTTGCACCCGCCGGCGTCGAGAAGGAAGGCACCGGTCACCATCACATCTTCGTTGATCGCGCGCCCTTCGGCAAAGGTCCCGAAGGCGCCGAAGAAGCCGAGACCAGCATTCCGGCCGACGACAACCACCGCCATTTCGGCAAGGGCCAGACCGAGATGTCACTCGACCTGGCATCCGGCACGCACACGCTGCAACTGGTTCTCGGCGATGCCTATCACATCCCGCACAATCCGCCGATCGCCTCGGACGTCATAACGATTACGGTCAAGTAGCCGGCTTCCGCGAAAGGAGGGCGGGGGCCATCTGTTCGGTCCTGCCCTCTTACCGCCTTGGGCATCTGGCCGCGCACGCGCAATATGGCGGGGCGACGGGCCGCCGGTCTGCCCCGATCAAATCTTCTTTTTGCCAAACTACGCCACTAGGTTGTTACACGAGCGCTAGTTAAGTAACGGTCTGCGGGTTCCGAACCGGCAGTGCTGTGCCGTGATCGGGGCCCTTGGGGCAGGTATGAGTTCGTCGTCGAAAGTTTCTCAAACAAGACCGAATATGGAGAAAAGGTTGCACGGTTTGCTTGCGGCCCGGCCGATCGTGGCCGCGATCATGCTTGCCATGTGTCTGCCTGGAACCGCAGCGCTTGCGGAGCCTGACAACCAGGCTGCGGACAATGCGAACATAGAGGCGCTCAGCATTGTCTCGGAAGATTTTGCGGGGCCCCTGCGCTGGATGGCCGAGGATCTGGCGTCCGTCCTGTCCGGGAACGACACACTGCGCGTGTTGCCGATCTTCGGCGTTGGCGGCAACGGCACCGCACCCGAGATCCTGTATCTCAAATCCATGGACGTGGCGTTCATTCACTCCGACTTTCTGGCCTATGCCAAACGGCATGGCCTGCACAGCGACCTCGACAACCGCCTGCGGTACATTACCAGGCTCTATGACAAGGACGTTGCGATCATCGCCGCCAAACCGGTCAGGGATGTTCGCCAGCTTGCCGGCAGGAAGGTCAATTTCGACAATGCCACGAGCAGCAGTTTTGCGACATCGGCTCTGATCTTCGACCTGCTCGGCATCGACGTCGAGAAGGTCCAGTTCTCTCAACCCATCGCCATGGAAAAAGTCAGGGCCGGAGAGATCGCGGCAACCGTATTGGTGGACGACAAGCCGAACAGACTGATCGCCACGCTTGTTGCCGAACACGGGCTCCGTCTTGTGCCGATCAGGCTCACCAGAGCACTGCGGGGAGCGTATCAGCCGACCAAGTTCACTTCCCAGGACTATCCGAATCTCATTCCGGCGGGACAGAGCGTAGACAGTGTCGGCGTGAGCGTCGTCATGGCGATGTACAACTGGCCACCGAACAGCGCCCGCTATGGCCGGGTCGCCCGTTTCGTGGAGCAGTTCTTCTCGAACGTTCCCGGACTTCAGGCCGAACCGCACCATCCGCACTGGAAGAAAGTGGATATTGCGGCCGCCCTGCCAGGCTGGACCCGCTTCAAGCCGGCCGCCGACTGGATCGAACGGCAACAGACGCCGGCGGCCCGGGGAGGCGCGATGGCAAAACTCCGGGAGATGTTTCAGAAGTTCATTGAACTGCAGGCCGCCGGCTCGGACCAGGCCATTACGGAAGAGGAAAAGACCGCGCTCTTCAAGCTGTTTCTCGGCTGGAAAGAAAACCCGGACGAAGCCAACATCGAAATTCGCATGACCGCACTCGATGGTAAAGGCAAACCGATCGGATTCATCAGCGCGAAGAACATAGCCGTCACGGTCTCCGGCAGCTCCCAGGTCGGATTGCTGTTAAAACCGGACCTCGCGGGATTGCCGCCCGGTTCCCACGCACTGCAAATTCATGCCAGGCCGGATTGTGGTCCCGAACAGAAAAACGGAGCCTTGGTCATTGGCTTGGCGGCAGGCAATCCGTTGCAGTTGGTCCGGCAGAGCCAGGCGGCCGGCAGCAATCCCGGCGGCCTGCCTCCGCTGATCGTCGCGGCGGACGGAACGTCCAGGGACCGTATCATCGTGCCCGGGTTGAGTCTGGCGGATCTGCTTGATCGCTCAATCATGATCTACGCCAGCGGCAGCGCCACATCAGACCGAATAGCCTGCGGCGTGGTCGACTGAACCAATCCTTCAAATTTGAATGGCTTGCCCCACCTTGCTGCATTCTGCAAACGCATTGAGGCGCAGACTCGGGTGCGCCGTCTACCGACCCGGTGCAAACCGGGCGACTGCAGAATGTGAACAACGCCGATCGATCGGGGCTGGCTACCGCGTTTGCTCGTCACGCCAGCGCAGGAAGTTGGTGAACAGATCCTCCAGCTGCTTGTCGGATCCGCTTGTCGGCCGCACGGTGGTGTTCTGCGCATTCGCCTGGCGCTGCGCTTCGGCCAGCTGAGTTTGGCGCAGATAGCTCATGAAGGCTTCGAACTGCCGGGTCAGAGGTTTCGCCACCGCAGCCGTGGGCTGCTCCTTCTGGATGCTCTGATTGGCAACCCTGGTCTTCACCCAGGCCTCGGCGACCTTGATGCGCCGCCAGCCCGGCACGTCCGACACCAGCGCTATTTCGCGCCATTTCGGATGCCGGCCGGGTTCCTGAACTTCGCCAAGACGGTCGAAGAATGTCTGTACGAAGGCATCGACCTTTTCCGATCGCTCATTGGGCTTTTCCCAGCGATAGACCGTCAGGATCGTTTCGACCGAGATCGTGTCCCGTGTTTCCCCCTGCGGGATCAGGTCCGGATAATCGGTGTGTCCGAAGCTTGTGGGCTTGTAGAGCTTTTCCAGGCCCGGCAATGACGGAATGGAGAGCAGCTTCACGCCGTCCGTCGAGTCGAGCTGACGGACCAGCGGCGACGGCTTTGGTCCGACATGAACGGTGGCCGCAATTTCGCCGCTGCGAACCTTCTCGATGGCTTGTGATGTCGAATAGGACACGGGCACCGCCGCAATTCCCAGGCTGCGGAAAATCCGGTCCGTCCGCTCGAACGTGCCGCTGCCGGGATCTCCATAATTGACCCGACGGCCGGCGAGCTGCCGGATGCTTTCGATACTGCCGCGCGCGATGAGGTGGATCTCTTCATCGAACAGCTTCGCGACATATCGGATCCGCTTCTCGATGGAACCGTAGGTGTTCTGCGCGCGCATCAGATCCAGCATGTCGAAACGCACCAGGCCCATATCGATGCCGCGCAGGTACAAAATGTCATTCACGTTCTGCACGCCGCCGTCGCCGAGGATCGGCAGAATGCGCAGCGAGCCCGTCTTGTTGAGCGTCGCCGCAAGCTCGTGCAGCATATGGGCGGTGTCGACACCTGCGGCGAGCACACGGACGGTTCCCGCGTTGGCGTCGCGTCTCAGCTGCTCAGCCGGTTGCGCTTGCACAGTGGTCACGGACCACATCAGCGCCACGACAATGCCGACCAGTCCCCCTAGTTGTCTCAGTTTAGTCGCCTTAATCGTCATCGTGAACGCCTCTCATCAAAAACTCACCACATTTGGGGCGTGTTATGCGTTTCAAGATGCGCAAACAAATTTGTCCTTGCTAGGGCAGAGCAGGGGCAGAATGTCGAGGGGAACACAGAAGAGCGCCAAAGCCGGGCAGATGCGCTCCGTTAACCCTAAAGACAGGAAACCCGCCGCGCCGGCAAACGCCACCGTCGCGGCGCGGCAGCCAGGATTTGTGACGCCGGTTACGGAAACTGAACCGAAGGGGGGAGCCTGAATGTCAGCTGGAAATTGTCGAACCATCCGCTCGCAACATCACCCCGGCGGTGCCGGAGCGGATATCGATATGACGAAATTTCCAGCAGCCCTGCGCGGACAAAGACAAAAATTCCACCGCTTCACAACGCGGCGGTTCAGAGCATTCGGAACGTGTGTTGCTTATTAGCGTAAGACGAGGATACCACCAGTATGAAACGCCGATCATTTCTAAAGGGCGCAACCGTCGCAGGGGTCGCCGGTGCTGCAACAAGCACATTTCCTGCCCCGGCCATATCACAGGGTCTGCGTCAATGGCGCATGGTGACCACATGGCCGAAGAACTTTCCGGGCCTTGGCACCGGGGCCGAGCTTCTCGCCAAATTCATCGACAAGGGATCTGAAGGCAAGCTCAAGATCGAGGTATTCGGCGCAGGGCAGTTGGTCAAACCGTTCGATTCGCTTGATGCGGTGATCGCCGGCGAAGTCGAGATGGGACACGGCACGCCCTACTACTGGCGCAACAAGATACCTGCCATCGCGTTCCTGTCCGCATATCCCTACGGCATGACGGCACAGGAGCAGAACGGCTGGATTCAGTATGGCGGCGGCCAGCAGCTCGCCGAGGAGATGTACTCCGAGCTCGGCTGCAAGTACTTCCTCTCCGGCAACACCGGGGTCCAGATGGGCGGCTGGTTCAACAAGGAGATCAACAGCCTGAATGACTATCGCGGCCTGAAGATGCGGATTCCCGGTCTCGGCGGCGAAGTCATCAAGGCCGCGGGGGCGGAGACCATCAACCTGCCCGCATCCGAGGTCCTGAACGCCCTTGAGTCCGGCGCGATCGACGCCACCGAATGGGTCGGCCCCTATAATGATCTCGCCCTCGGCCTCTACAAGAAGGCGAAATACTACTACTATCCGGGCTGGCACGAACCGGGCACCACGCTCGACAACTTCATCAATCTGAGGGAATGGGAAAGACTTCCCTCCGACGTCAAGGCAGTGGTCGAAGCGGCAAACGTGGCGGTCAACCAGCTGGTGCTCAGCGAGTTCGTCGCGCGCAACAATGCGGCGCTGAAAACCCTGGTGGGCAAGCACGGCGTGATCCTCAAGCAGTTCCCCGAGTCGGTGCTGGCCAGCTTCAGCACGCTGTCGGACAAGGTGGTCAACGACCTGGCGTCCAACGACCAGCGGAGCCGGCGCGTACTGGACAACATCCTGACCTATCGCACCGAGGCGGTTGCCTGGACCAGCCTGTCGGAAAC
Organism: Hyphomicrobiales bacterium; assembly: GCA_021775615.1. GTDB lineage: Bacteria > Pseudomonadota > Alphaproteobacteria > Rhizobiales > JAJFHB01 > JAJFHM01. The sequence goes on along the minus strand of JAJFHL010000389.1, from coordinate 2,952 downwards.
CACATTCACCGCCGCCCGCTTCTTGTATTCGTACAACAAGGCGTAGGCTTCGGAGAGCCTCGAAGGAGCGCGTTACCGAATATCCGGCACCGGGCGTTCACTGCGCGGCGGCCGTTGTTTCTCAACCCGCCGTCGCATGGATGCCGCTATTCGGGCGCTCCCCACACGGGAGGGCTGGACGCGCGCCCTTGAGCTGTGCCATAAGCACGTGGAGAGAGGAGCGGGGATCACATAAGCATGCGAGGTCTCCATGCGTTTGTCCCTCACGGCCACTCTGGCCACACTTCTCCTGTTCGCCTTCTCCGCGCACACAATTGCACAAGACACATCGGTCACCGACCGGCGCATTGTCGTCTCGGAAGGTGCTGACTATCTCGGCTTCGACTACCGCATTCAGAAGAATACCACGCTGAAGGCGTGCAAGCGCGCCTGCCTGAGCGACAACACCTGCCGCGCGTTCACCTACAACACCTCGGCGCGCTGGTGTTTCCTCAAGAACGACTTCGCCGAACTGGTTGAGTCCGAAGGCGCCGTCGCCGGCCGCATCGTTGCCGGCGTCGCGACGGAGACACAGGCGGACACACAGGCGGCCCTCACCTTCCTGCCCGGCTACTACGTGGACGACGCGGAGCGCTACAAGCGCATTCTGCGCGAGCTCGACGTCAAACCGGGCCAGGGTGCGCACGGCCTCTGGCAGGCAGGCGTCACCGCCTTGGGCCAGCGCGACGCGCGCATCGCGGCGGACAACTTCCGCCTGGCTCTCAGCCTCGAACCGGACGTGCACGCCCTGTGGACCGACCTCGCCCTGGCGTTGCTCTCGATCAAAGGCAAGGACTACAACGAAACCGCACGGCTCAACGAAGAAGCAACCTCGGCAGCACTCAACGCTTATGCGATCTCGGCTTCCACGGGCCAGCGCGCCCGGGCGCTTGCCCTTCTCGCCAACGCCATCGAGCGCCGCCAGCTGTACCGGCCGGCGCTTGAAGCCTACAAGGCAAGCCTGCTCCTGCGCGAGTCCGCGCCGGTCCGCGAGGCTTATGCCAAGCTGCACGCCCAGCATGGCTTTCGCATTGCCGACTATTCCGTCGACTCCGATGCCGCCCAGCCGCGCATCTGCATCCAGTTTTCCGAAGAGCTGCAGACCCGCGTCACCGACTTTTCATCCTTCCTGACGATCAACGACGAGGCGCCCGCGGCGATCGACGCCAGGGGGCAGCAGATTTGCATCGACGGCGCCAGGCACGGCCAGCGCTATACGGTCACCGTCCGCGCCGGCGTCCCGTCGAAGATCGGCGAAACGCTTGAGCGCGACGCCACCATCTCCGTTTATGTGCGCGACCGCTCGCCTATGGCCCGCTTCACCGGCCGCAACTATGTGCTGCCGCGTTTTCCCGACAACGGCATTCCGGTGGTCAGCGTCAACACCTCCGCCGTCAAGGTCAGGGTGATGCGCATCGGCGACCGCGCATTGATGGATGTGGTCGGCGACGGCCAGCTGTTCGAACAGCTTTCAACCTATGGCGCCGGCGACATTGCCGACCTGAAAGGCGAAGACGTCTGGCAGGGCGAGCTTGAGGTCGCCACAGTCCTTAACAAGGAAGTCACCACCAAGTTCCCGATCGACGAAGCCCTGCCCGACCGCAAGCCCGGCGTCTATGTCATGGTCGCCGAACCCAAGGACGGCAAGACCAAGGACTGGAAGGCCCGCGCCACCCAGTGGTTCATCGTCTCCGACATCGGCCTGTCATCGCTGCAGGGCACCGACGGTCTGCATGTCTTTGCCCGCTCGCTTGCCACCGCCGGCGGCCTCGAGGGTGCTGAACTGCGCTTGATCGCCCGCAACAACGAGATCCTCGGCACCGCGACAACCGACGCCGAAGGCCACGTCCAGTTCGAGGCCGGCCTGACCCGCGGCAAGGGTGGCATGGCGCCCGCCCTCGTCACCGCCCGCTTCCAGGGCGTCGACTACGCTTTTCTTGACGTCGCCAAACCGGCATTCGACCTGTCGGACCGCGGCGTCCAGGGCCGTGCTTCGCCGGGCCCGCTGGATGTCTTCCTTTATACCGAACGCGGCATTTACCGCCCCGGCGCCACCGTGCATGTCTCGGCCCTGATGCGCGACATCGAGGCACATGCGACTGAAGACATTCCGCTCACCTTCATCTTCTCGCGGCCCGACGGCGTCGAACACCGGCGCCTGCTGTCGCGCGATCAGGGGCTCGGCGGCCACACCATCGGCCTGGCGCTCCAGGAAACCGACATGCAGGGCACCTGGCGGGTCAGCGCCTATACCGACACCAAGGCATCGCCGCTCGCCGAGGTGCAGTTCCTGGTGGAGGATTTCGTCCCCGACCGCATCGAATTCGAGCTGACCAGTGACGCCACAGAGCTGCCCGCCGACGGCGCCCTGGATGCAAAGGTTGCCGGCCGGTTTCTCTATGGCGCCCCGGCCTCGGGCCTGCATCTAGAAGGCGAACTGACCGTGCGCCCGACCTCGACCATCGCCGCATTCCCGGGCTACAGCTTCGGGCTGAGCGATGAAGAAGCTCTGCCGGTCCGCAGCACATTGTCCGAACTGCCGATGACAGACAAAGACGGCAACGCAACCTTTGAGGTGGCCGCCGACCGGCTGCCCGAAACCACCCGCCCGCTTTCCGCCCGTGTGACCTTGCGCATGCGCGAAGGCGGCGGCCGTGCGGTCGAACGCACCCTCGATCTCGCCGTCCAGCGTTCAGGTCCGGTGATCGGCATCAAGCCGAGCTTCGAGAACGGCCAGCTTGGCCAGGGCGAGACGGCGGCCTTCTCAGTCATTGCCGCAGCGCCTGACGGCAAGACGGCACCCTTTGAGGGCCTCACCTGGGAACTCCTGAAGATCGAACGGAACTTCCAGTGGTATCAGGTCGACGGCGCCTGGAACTACGAGTCGGTGCGTTACACCACGCGTGTCGCCAC
>JAJFHL010000388.1 GCA_021775615.1 Hyphomicrobiales bacterium | reverse complement strand
TGATGCCCGGCGACAATGTGTCGATGGAGATCGAGCTGATCGTGCCGATCGCGATGGAAGAGCAGCTTCGCTTCGCCATCCGCGAAGGCGGCCGCACCGTCGGTGCCGGCGTGGTCGCGAAGATCATAGAGTAGGTGAGAGCCGGGCGTCCCATCACGGGGCGCCCGATTTGATTGGAAAACAGACATGCACGGACAAAATATCCGCATCCGGCTTAAGGCGTTCGATCATCGCATTCTCGATACGTCGACGCGCGAGATCGTCAACACCGCCAAGCGAACGGGCGCACAGGTGCGCGGACCCATTCCGCTGCCGACGCGGATCGAAAAGTTCACGGTGAACCGTTCACCGCATATCGACAAGAAAAGCCGCGAGCAGTTCGAGATCCGCACGCACAAGCGGTTGCTCGATATCGTGGATCCGACGCCTCAGACGGTCGATGCTTTGATGAAGCTCGATCTGGCTGCCGGTGTTGATGTGGAGATCAAGCTCTAAGGAGCAAGGGACCGATGCGTTCAGGCATTATTGCACAGAAGTTGGGGATGACCCGGGTTTACACCGACGACGGCCAGCACGTGCCGTGCACGGTGCTCAAACTCGAGCAATGTCAGGTCGTCGCCCAGAAGACGCAGGAAAAACACGGCTACACGGCGCTGCAGCTCGGCGCCGGCAAGGCCAAGGTGAAGCGTGCGACCAAGGCCGACAGGGGCCACTTTGCGGTGGCTCATGTTGAGCCCAAGCGCAAGCTGGCGGAATTTCGCGTCAGCGCCGAAAACATGATCGACGTGGGCGCGGAAATCACCGCGGACCATTTCGTCGAGGGCCAGTTCGTCGATGCCTCGGGCACCAGCATGGGCAAGGGCTTCGCCGGCGCCATGAAGCGGCATAACTTCTCCGGTCTGCGTGCGTCGCACGGTGTTTCGGTGTCGCACCGTTCGCACGGTTCGACCGGGCAGTGCCAGGACCCGGGCAAGGTGTTCAAGGGCAAGAAGATGGCCGGCCATATGGGTGCAGAGCGCGTCACCACGCAGAACCTGCGGGTTGTGCGCACGGATGTGGAACGCGGCCTGATCCTGATCAGGGGCGCGGTTCCCGGCTCCAAGGGCGGTTGGGTGCTGCTTTCCGATGCGGTCAAGCGGCGGCTGCCGGAAGAAGCGCCTTTGCCGGGTGCCTTCCGTGCGCCAGGTGGAGATGCTGCCGCGGCGCCGGTGGAAGACGCAGAAACAGAAGCCCCCGCGCAAGAGGTGGATGCCGAAGTAACGGCCGAAGCAGAAGCGGCGCCCGCCGTGGAAGCCGACGCGCCGGAAGCCGAGGCATCGGAAACCGAAGCCCAGGGCGATGCTTCAGACGAAAACAAGGACGGTGCGTGATGCAAGTCGACGTGAAGACACTTGAGGCGAAGAGCGCCGGCAAGATCGATCTGTCGGATGCGATCTTCGGGCTCGAACCCCGGCGCGACATACTTCACCGCATGGTGGTGTACCAACTTGCCAAGCGGCGCAGCGGCACCCAGATGGTGAAGAACCGCAACGAGATCACCGGCACCGGCGCCAAGATGTTCCGCCAGAAAGGCACCGGACGTGCGCGCCACGGTAACCAGAAGGTGCCGCAGTTCCGCGGCGGCGGCAAGGCGTTCGGCGCGCGGCCGCGCAGCCATGCGATCGATCTGCCGAAGAAGGTGCGTGCGCTGGCATTGCGCCATGCGCTGTCTGCCAAGGTCAAGTCGGAGGAACTGATCATTCTCGACAGCGTCTCCGTCAAGGATGCGAAGACCAAGCAGGTTCTCGCCTCGTTCGAGAAGCTTGGCCTGAGCAATGCGCTGATCATCGATGGCAAGGAAGTCGACCAGAATTTCGCCAAGGCGTCGCGCAACATCGTCGGTGTCGATGTGCTCCCCGTCCAGGGCATCAATGTTTACGACATCCTGCGGCGCAACAAGCTGGTTCTCACCAAGGCCGCGCTTGAAGAGTTGGAGGCTCGGTTCGCATGAAGACGGAACGGCTTTATGACGTGATCGTGCAACCGGTGATTACGGAAAAATCGACGCTTGCCTCGGAAAGCAACCAGGTTGTCTTCAAGGTGGCCAAGACCGCCAACAAGAAAGACATCAAGGAAGCCGTCGAGAAGCTCTTCGACGTCAAGGTGAAGGCAGTCAACACCATGGTGCGTAAGGGCAAGACGAAGACTTTCCGCGGCCGTGTCGGCCGGCTGAGCGATTTTAAACGCGCGATCGTGACCCTCGAAGAAGGTCATTCGGTCGACGTGACGACAGGGTTGTAGGCGGCGTTTGCCGATCGAGGTTGTTTGAGACAATGGCACTGAAGAAATACAAACCGATGACGCCGGGCCAGCGCGGCCTCGTGCTTGTCGAGCGTTCCCACTTGTGGAAGGGCAAGCCGGTCAAGACGCTGACCGAAGGCCTTTCCGGTTCGGGCGGGCGCAACAACCAGGGTCGCATCACTGCACGGCGGCGCGGTGGCGGGCATAAGCGCTCCTACCGCCTGGTCGATTTCAAGCGCCGCAAGTTCGACGTTCCGGCCACCATCGAGCGCCTCGAATATGACCCCAATCGGACCGCGTTCATCGCGCTCATCACTTATGAGGACGGCGAGCAGTCGTATATTCTGGCGCCGCAGCGTGTCGGCCCCGGCGACAAGGTGATCGCCGGCGCACAGGTCGATGTGAAGCCGGGCAACGCGATGCCGCTTGGCGCCATGCCGATCGGCACGATCGTCCACAACGTGGAAATGAAAGCCGGAAAGGGCGGCCAGATCGCCCGCGCGGCCGGAAGCTATGTTCAGTTGGTGGGACGCGATCAGGGATACGCCCTGCTGCGCCTGAAGTCCGGCGAGCAGCGCATGGTGCGCTCCGAGTGCATGGCGACCGTGGGCGCGGTGTCCAATCCGGACCATTCCAACATCAAACTCGGCAAGGCCGGCCGCAACCGCTGGCTCGGTCGGCGTCCTTCGGTGCGCGGCGTTGCGATGAACCCGATCGATCACCCGCATGGCGGCGGCGAGGGCCGCACCTCCGGTGGCCGTCATCCGGTGACCCCGTGGGGCAAGCCGACCAAGGGCAAGCGCACGCGCTCGAACAAGGCGACAAACAAATACATTCTGCGCAGCCGTCATCTGCGCAAGAAGAAACGCTAAGAGGTAAAGATCCGTGGCACGTTCTGTATGGAAAGGCCCGTTCATCGACGGTTATCTGTTGAAGAAGGTCGAAGAGGCGCAAGGTTCGGGTCGCAAAGCGGCGATCAAGACCTGGAGCCGCCGGTCGACCATCGTTCCGCAGTTCGTCGGTGTGACTTTCGCGGTTTACAACGGGCGCAAGCATGTTCCGGTTCTGGTGACCGAAGACATGGTCGGACACAAGCTCGGCGAGTTTTCACCGACGCGAACCTATTACGGCCATTCGGCGGACAAGAAAGCGAAGAGGAAGTAATCCATGGGTAAGCGTTCACGCGAACGTGCTCTGGGCGAGAATGAGGCCCGCGCGATCACCCGGCTGATGCGGATCAGCCCGCAGAAGCTGAACCTCGTCGCGACCGGAATCCGCGGCAAGAAGGTTGATGCAGCTCTGGCCGACCTGACATTTTCGCGCAAGCGGATCGCACGCGAAGTGAAGAAGACGCTGGAGTCGGCGATTGCAAATGCCGAGAACAACCACGACCTGGACGTGGATGATCTCGTGGTCGTGGAGGCCTTTGTCGGCAAGGGTCTGGTGATGAAACGCTGGCGCCCGAGGGCGCGCGGACGTGTCGGCCGTATTGTGAAACCGTTTAGCCGTTTGACCATTGTGGTGCGGCAAGTTGAGGAGGCCGCCTGATGGGCCAAAAAGTCAACCCGATCGGAATGCGGCTCGGCATCAATCGGACCTGGGATTCGCGCTGGTACGCGGACGGTCACGAATATGGCCGGTTGCTGCATGAAGACGTCGCCATCAGGAAGCACCTCTATTCGGTGCTGAAGCAGGCGGGCATCTCGAAGATTGTCATCGAACGGCCGCACAAGAAGTGCCGCGTCACGATTCACACGGCACGCCCGGGTGTGGTGATCGGCAAGAAGGGCGCAGACATTGAAAAGCTGCGCAAGGACATCTCGCGGATTACCGACTCTGAAGTGCACCTCAATATCGTTGAAGTGCGCAAGCCGGAAATCGACGCGACGCTGGTTGCCGAAGGCGTCGCACAGCAGCTAGAGCGCCGGGTGGCGTTCCGCCGTGCCATGAAGCGCGCCGTCCAGTCGGCCATGCGTCTCGGTGCGGAAGGCATCCGGATCAATTGCGGCGGCCGTCTCGGCGGCGCCGAAATCGCGCGCAGCGAGTGGTACCGCGAAGGCCGGGTGCCGCTGCACACGCTTCGCGCCAATGTCGACTACGGAACGGCTGAAGCCCGGACGGCTTACGGCATTATCGGAATCAAGGTCTGGGTCTTCAAAGGCGAAATCCTGGAGCATGATCCGATGGCCCAGGAGAGGCTGGCGAGTGAAGCGCAGGATCAGGGCCGTGGCGGTCCTCAGGGCCGGGGCGGTCCTCAGGGTCGCGGTGGCCCGAGGCGCGAAGCGGCGGCCGGCTGAGCGTCCGCCAGGTTCAGGACTTTAGGAGAAAGACAGTTCAATGCTGCAACCGAAACGCACAAAATTCCGCAAGCAGCACAAGGGGCGGATCAAGGGAACGGCGAAGGGCGGCACCCAGCTCAGCTTCGGCGCCTATGGTCTGAAAGCCCAGGAACCCGAGCGGATCACCGCACGGCAGATCGAAGCTGCGCGCCGGGCAATCACCCGCCACATGAAGCGCGCGGGCCGCGTCTGGATCCGGATTTTCCCCGATGTGCCGGTTTCGAAAAAGCCGACCGAAGTGCGTATGGGTAAGGGCAAGGGCACGCCGGAATACTGGGCGGCGAAAGTGAAGCCGGGCCGGATCATGTTCGAGATCGACGGGGTTTCCCGCGCGGTTGCCGAAGAGGCGCTGCGCCTTGGCGCGGCGAAACTGCCGGTCAAAACCCGCATGGTCTCGAGGATTGGTGAATAGCTGTGCGCGCCTTGCGCACGATCTAAGCAAGGGATGTCGGCCATGAAGGCCAGTGAAGTGAGAGATTTGACGCCGGACCAGCTCGACGACGAGTTGGTGAAGCTGAAGAAAGAGCAGTTCAACCTGCGCTTCCAGCGGGCAACGGGACAGTTGGAAAATACCTCGAGGTTTCGCCAGATCCGGCGCGACATCGCGCGTATCAAGACGGTCCAGGGTTCGCTCAAGACCGAAGCCGCAGAGTCATAGGACCGGACAGATGCCGAAACGAATTCTCCAAGGTGTGGTCGTCAGCGATGCGAACGACAAGACCGTTGTGGTCAGGGTGGAACGTAGATTTACCGATCCGCTTCTGAAAAAGACGGTGAGGAAGACCAAGAAGTACCACGCCCACGACGCGGAAAACGCTGCGAAAACGGGTGACATGGTGCGCATTCAGGAATGTGCGCCAATTTCGAAGAACAAGCGGTGGACGCTGATCGAGGGCGCAGTTAGTTGAGCGTTCGATCGTTGAAGACCGTCTGATACGAAGGCGCGTTTAGGAGCTCTCGGCCGGCGGTTACCTGACCGGGCAAGAGTGAAGCGAGATTTGTCATGATACAGATGCAAACCAACTTGGATGTCGCAGACAATTCCGGCGCGCGCAGGGTGCAGTGCATCAAAGTGCTCGGCGGCTCGAAGCGGAAATACGCTTCGGTTGGCGACATTATCGTCGTGAGCGTGAAAGAGGCGATCCCGCGCGGACGCGTCAAGAAGGGCGACGTCATGAAGGCGGTCGTCGTGCGCACGGCCAAGGACATCAGGCGTCCCGATGGAAGCGCAATCCGGTTCGACCGCAATGCGGCCGTTCTGGTCAACGCGCAGATGGAACCGATCGGCACGCGTATCTTCGGCCCGGTGACCCGCGAGTTGAGGAGCAAGAACCACATGAAGATCGTTTCTCTCGCGCCGGAGGTGTTGTGATGGCAGCGAGAATCAAAAAGGGAGACCGTGTCGTTGTCCTGACGGGCAAGGACAGTGGCAAGTCGGGCGACGTGCTACGGGTTTACCCGAAGGACAACCGCGCGCTTGTTCAAGGTGTGAATGTGGCCAAGCGCCACCAGAAGCAATCGGCTGAAACGGAAGGCGGCATTGTTTCAAAAGAAATGCCGCTGCATCTTTCCAACCTGGCGCTTGAAGACCCCAAGGACGGTAAGGCGACACGGGTTGGCTTCAAGACTCTGGAAGACGGACGCAAGGTTCGTTTCGCCAAGCGGTCCGGAGAAGTGATCGATGACTGAGAAAACTTACGTACCACGCCTCAAGCAGCAGTATGACGACGTGATCCGTCAGAGCCTGGTTGAGGAGTTCGGCTACAAGAATCCGATGGAAGTGCCGAAGCTCGATAAGATCGTGGTCAACATGGGCGTTGGCGAAGCGGTCGGCGACTCAAAGGTCATTCACTCTGCGGTGGAAGATCTCGGCCTGATCACCGGCCAGAAACCGGTGATCACCAAGGCGCGCATGTCGATTGCGAATTTCAAGCTGCGTGAAGGCATGGCGGTCGGCGCCAAGGTGACGCTCAGGCGCCAGCAGATGTACGAATTCCTCGACCGGCTGGTCAACATTGCGTTGCCTCGGGTCAGGGACTTCCGCGGCCTTTCGCCGAAAAGTTTCGATGGCAACGGCAATTATGCCCTTGGCATCAAGGAGCACATCGTGTTCCCGGAAATCAATTACGACAAGGTCCAGCAGATGTGGGGTCTGGACGTTGTCGTGTGCACCACGGCCAGGAACGACGACGAAGCACGTTCCCTGCTGAGCGGATTCGACTTTCCGTTCAGCGGCAAGAATGCCGAGCAGTAGGGCCGTCCCGGTGCGGACATTTCACATCCTCGGAGGTTGATGGATGGCAAAGAAGAGTGCAGTGGAAAAGAATAAGCGGCGGCGCCAGCTGGTGGCCCGCTATGCGGCGAAACGTGCGGCCTTGAAGGTCATTGCCAACGATACGACGCTGACCAATGAAGAGCGGTTCAAGGCCCGCCTGAAGCTCGCCGAGCTGCCGCGCAATTCGTCCAAGACGCGGGTACGCAACCGTTGCGAGATCACCGGCAGGCCCCGCGGCACATACCGTAAGCTGAAGGTGTCCCGTATCGCGCTGCGCGATATGGCCTCCCTCGGCCTGATTCCCGGCATGGTCAAGTCCAGCTGGTGAGGAGACAAAGTTCATGAGCATGACAGATCCCGTCGGAGACATGCTGACGCGCATTCGCAATGCGCAGATGCGGGGCAAGTCGAAAGTGAGCACGCCGTCGTCGCGGTTGCGCGCCCACGTGCTGGATGTTCTGGAGAGCGAAGGCTTTATCCGGGGCTATGCGAAAGTCGACTATGACGGCGGTAAATCAGAACTGGAAATCGAGCTGAAATATTACGACGGCGATCCAGTGATCCGCGAAATTCAACGCGTTTCGACCCCGGGCCGCAGGGTCTACGCTTCGGTCAAGACGCTGCCCGTGATCTACAACGGGCTTGGCATCTCGATCCTTTCGACGTCCAAGGGCGTGATGTCGGATTCCGAAGCGCGTACGCAGAATGTGGGTGGCGAGGTTCTTTGCCGGGTGTTCTGATCGCGACTATGGCGCCGGGTGGCGCGTAAGGTTGAGTGACGAAGACGAGATACGACGGAAGAAACTACGATGTCTCGAATTGGAAAGAAAACAATTACGGTTCCAAGTGGCGTGACCGCCACCGTGAACGGCCAGCAGGTTTCGATCAAGGGACCGAAGGGCGAGCTTTCCGCGGTGTTGGTCGATGAAGTCATCGCCAAGCTTGAAGACGGCGAGATCAACGTCGGTCCGCGTGATGAAACCAAGCGCGCCCAGGCGATGTGGGGCATGTCGAGAACCGTTGTCGCCAACCTCATCGAGGGGGTCAGTGACGGGTTCTCGAAGACCCTGGAGATCAATGGGGTGGGGTATCGCGCGGCAATGCAGGGCAAATCGCTGCAGCTCAGCGTCGGCCTCAGCCATGAAGTCAATTATCCGGTGCCCGAAGGCGTTTCCGTTGAGTGCCCGAAACCCACCGAAATCATAATTTCGGGGATCGACAAGCAGCGGGTTGGCCAGGTGGCGGCCGAAATCAGGTCTTACCGGCCGCCCGAGCCCTACAAGGGCAAGGGCATCAAGTATGCCGGTGAATACATCTTCCGTAAGGAAGGCAAGAAAAAGTAGCGGTTGGAACCATGAGCAACTCAAGAAACACCGAAACCCGGCGCAAGGCGCGCGTTCGCCGCGCGCTGAAAGCCAGGGCCAAAGGCAAGGTACGGCTGTCCGTGTTCCGGTCGTCCAAGAATATCTATGCCCAGGTTATCGACGACAACAGCGGCACGACGGTTGCCGCGGCGTCGAGCCTCGAGCCGGATATGCGCAAGAAGATCAAGGGCGGCGACAAGGCGGCGGCAAGTGAAGTCGGCAAGCTGATTGCGGAGCGGGCCAAGAAAGCGGGCGTCTCCGAGGTCGTGTTCGACCGCGGCGGCTATCTCTATCACGGGCGGGTCAAGGCTCTGGCCGACGCGGCACGTGAAGGCGGTCTGAATTTCTAGATGGATTGGACGTATTAGATGTCGATGAGAGACGATCGCGACAGCGAATTTGTAGACAAGCTGGTTCATATCAACCGCGTTGCGAAGGTTGTGAAGGGTGGACGCAGGTTCGGCTTTGCAGCACTGGTCGTGGTTGGCGACCAGAAGGGCCGGGTCGGGTTCGGTCACGGCAAGGCGCGTGAAGTGCCCGAGGCGATCCGCAAGGCGACCGAGACCGCCAAGCGCACCATGATCAGGGTGCCGCTGCGCGATGGCCGTACGCTGCACCACGACGTGAACGGCCGCCATGGCGCGGGCAGGGTGGTTCTGCGCACGGCGCCTCCTGGAACCGGTATCATCTCCGGCGGCCCGATGCGTGCGGTGTTTGAGACCCTGGGCGTTCAGGACGTCGTCGCGAAGTCGATCGGGTCGTCGAACCCGTACAACATGGTCCGGGCGACTTTTGATGCCCTGAAACGCGAATCGAGCCCCCGTATGGTGGCGTCCCGGCGTGGAAAGAAGGTTGGCGACATCGTGTCGCGCCGGCGCGACCATGGCGCGGCGCCTGCGGAAAGCTGAAGACGGCCATTGGCCTGCGGAGTGAATGACGATGGCGAAATCGAGCAAAGCAAGCGGAGCGACGGTGACGGTTGAACAGACCGGCAGTCCGATCCGCCGTCCCAAGGATCAGCGCGCGACGCTGGTTGGTCTTGGGCTTAACAAAATGGGCCGCAGGCGTACGCTTGAAGACACGCCCGAGGTGCGAGGCATGATCCGCAAGGTCAGCCACTTGGTGCGGGTTGTGGAAGACGCGTAACAGACGGTCGGTGCTGGAAAGATTAAAACGATGAAACTGAACGAACTTTCAGACAACAGAGGGTCGCGGCGCGCCCGCCTGCGTGTTGGACGCGGACCCGGTTCCGGCAAGGGCACAACCGCCGGCCGAGGCGACAAGGGGCAGAAGTCCCGTTCGGGTGTTGCGATCAAGGGATTTGAAGGCGGCCAGATGCCGATCTACCGGCGTTTGCCCAAACGCGGCTTCAAGAATCCCTTCAGCAAGGACTTCAACGAGGTCAATATCGGCCGGCTCCAGGAGGCGATTGACGCCAAGAAGCTGGATGCCAAGAAGCCGGTGACCATCGATGCCCTGCTGGCCGCCGGTGTGATCGGCAAGCGGCGCGACGGTGTGCGCGTGCTTGCCAAGGGCGAGTTGAAGGCTAAAGTTGCGCTTGAGGTTTCAGGAGCATCGAAAGCCGCGGTGGAAGCCGTCGAAAAGGCGGGCGGCACCGTGACTCTCGTGGAGGCGGCGCCCGTGAAGGCCGAGGAGCCCTCCAAGAAGGCCACGAAGAAGGCCGAAGCATCCGCCAAGAAGGCCTCAAAGAAGAGTGAAGAGCAGGACAGCGCCTGAACGTTGAGAAATTCTGTGCATCCCCCATATTGACGGTACGCTGGGTGAGGTGCACAAGGAGCAGGAATGGCATCAGCTGCAGAACAACTGGCCGCCAATATAAATTTTGGGGCCTTTTCCAAAGCGACGGAACTCAAAAAGCGCATCTGGTTCACGCTTGGCGCTCTGCTGATCTACCGGCTGGGCACCTATATTCCGCTCCCGGGCATCAATCCGACAGAACTTGAGGCGTTTGTCCAGCAGACCCAGGGCAGCCTGGCGGGCATGCTCAACATGCTTGCCGGCGGAGCGCTGGGGCGGATGGCCATCTTCGCCCTCAACATCATGCCGTACATCTCGGCATCGATCATCATTCAGCTGATGACGACCGTGTCGCCGCATCTTGAACAGCTCAAGAAGGAAGGCGAGCAGGGACGCAAGCAGATCAACCAGTATACGCGCTACGGAACCGTTTTCCTGGCGGCGCTGCAGGCCTATGGTATCGCCGCCGGTCTTGAGGGTTCGGGCGCCATCGTCACGGATCCGGGCTGGTTCTTCCGGGCAACCACGGTCATTACCCTGGTTGGCGGCACCGTGTTCTTGATGTGGCTCGGCGAACAGATCACCGCGCGGGGCATCGGCAACGGTATTTCACTGATCATCTTTGCCGGTATTGTCGCAGAGCTGCCGGCGGCCATTGTCAATATGCTGGATCTCGGCCGCCAGGGCATCCTGTCGACCTATATCATCCTCGGCATCATCATCATGGCCGTGTCGGTCATCGCGTTCATCGTGTTCATGGAACGAGCGCAGCGAAGACTGCTGGTGCAGTATCCCAAACGCCAGATGGGCAACCGGATGTTCCAGGGCGAGTCTTCGCACCTGCCGCTGAAGCTCAATACGGCCGGCGTTATCCCGCCGATCTTCGCGTCGTCGCTTCTGCTGCTGCCGATAACCGCGGCGCAGTTCTCGGCCGGACAGGGCCCGGAATGGCTCACCACCGTCACCGCGCTGCTTGGACCGGGCCAGCCGTTGTTCCTGATTTTGTATATCGGCGGCATTGTCTTCTTCACGTTCTTCTATACCGCCATCGTGTTCAATCCCAAGGACACCGCCGACAATCTGAAGAAATACGGCGGCTTCATTCCCGGCATCAGACCGGGCGAACGCACGGCCGAATATATCGACTATGTGCTGAGCAGGATTACGGTCATCGGGGCGATGTATCTGGCGCTGGTGTGCCTGTTGCCGGAGATCGTGCGTGGCCAGTTCTCGAACGTGCCGTTCTATTTCGGCGGGACCTCGCTGCTGATCGTGGTCAGCGTCACTATGGACACGGTTTCGCAGCTGCAGAGCCATCTTCTGGCGCATCAGTATGAAGGCCTTGTCAAAAAGTCCAAACTCCGAGGCTCTCGACGATGAAGCTGATACTGCTGGGGCCGCCGGGGGCGGGCAAGGGGACGCAAGCCAAGATCCTCGAAGACAAGTTCGGTTGCGTTCAGCTTTCCACCGGCGACATGCTGCGTGCCGCGGCCGCCGCCGGGACAGACGTCGGCAAGCAGGCGGAAACCATCATGGCACGCGGCGACCTGGTGCCGGACGAGATCGTGGTCGGCATTATTTCGGACCGTGTCGACGAGCCGGACTGTGCGAAGGGTTTTATCCTCGACGGTTTTCCGCGCAACGTGGCGCAGGCCGAGGCATTGGACAATATGCTTGGCGAAAAGGACCTGAGCCTCGACGCGGTGGTGGAACTGGCCGTTGACGATGCCATTCTGGTGAGCCGAATCGAGAAGCGGGCGGCCGAAACCGAAGGCGGGCCGCGCGCCGATGACAATGTGGACGCGCTGCGCAAGCGGCTTGAAGTATATCATGCCCAGACGGCGCCCCTGATCGGCTATTACGGCGAAAAGGGCGTGCTGAAGACCGTCGATGGCATGGCAGATATTGATGAGGTGAGCGGCGAGATCGCAGCGGCGCTCAGTTAAGGCGCAAATTGCAGTAATCGTTGGAGTTTTTGGTACGGAATCGGTTGACGCGGGGCGTGAGTCGCCGTACAAACCGCCCACCTCAACGCAAATGTCGAGCCCTGGCGGTCGTGATCCTAGAGATCTTCGAACCCAGGGCCGTTTGGTGTGCGTACTTCGCGTAGCAGAGGGTGCGCTCACCGTCTTAATTCTGGGCCCAGTTATCTCAATCGGGAGTGTGAAAGTTGGCTCGTATTGCAGGTGTAAATATTCCCACGGACAAGCGTGTGGAAATCTCGCTGACCTATATCCACGGGATCGGCCGGACCATGGCGAAGAAGATTTGCCAGTCGGCGAACATCCCCAGCGAGCGGCGGGTCAACCAGCTGTCGGATGCGGAAGTGATTCAGGTTCGCGAGATCATTGACCGTGATTTTCTGGTCGAGGGTGATCTGCGGCGTGATGTTGCGATGAACATCAAACGGCTCATGGATTTGGGGTGCTACCGCGGTTTGCGGCATCGTCGCGGACTTCCCGTTCGCGGACAGCGCACCCACACCAACGCAAGGACCCGCAAGGGGCCGGCGAAGGCGATTGCCGGCAGGAAGAAATAACTTTGATTTTGAGAAAGCTGTAAAATGGCCAAGGATAAAACGCGCGTTCGCCGCAAGGAACGAAAGAACATTTCGTCCGGCGTGGCGCATGTCAGCGCGACCTTCAACAACACCATGGTGACGATCACCGATGTCCAGGGCAATGCGATTTCCTGGGCTTCGGCCGGTATGATGGGGTTCAAGGGCTCACGCAAGTCGACACCCTATGCCGCTCAGATGGCCGCCGAAGAGGCCGCGAAAAGGGCAATGGAACACGGCATGAAGACCCTGGAGGTGGAAGTGCGCGGTCCGGGGTCGGGCCGCGAGTCGGCGTTGCGGGCGCTGCAGTCCGCCGGATTTCAGATTACGTCGATAAAGGACGTGACACCCATTCCGCACAACGGGTGCAGGCCTCCCAAGCGCCGCCGCGTCTGACGCGAAGCGGGGTTTTCGGGTTTTAGTCTTCGAGTTTTGAGACACCAAGACATCTGGCATTCGGACCACGTGCAGGTCCGCAAAACCAGATGATCGGGACGAGGATTGCAAAGTGGTTCAGAAGAATTGGCAGGAACTGATCAAACCGACGAAGCTGGATATTACACCCGGCCGCGACGCCAAACGACAGGCGACGTTGGTTGCCGAGCCGCTGGAGCGGGGCTTTGGCCTGACATTGGGCAATGCGCTTCGCCGCGTGCTCCTGTCTTCCCTTCAGGGGGCGGCCATCAATTCGGTTCAGGTGGACGGCGTGCTGCACGAGTTTTCGTCGATTTCCGGGGTTCGCGAGGATGTCACGGACATCATCTTGAACATCAAGGAAATCGCGCTCGCAATGTATGTCGAGGGACCGAAGCGTTTGGTCCTCAAGAAGGAAGGTCCGGGTATCGTCACCGCCGGTGACATCGAGGAGACGGCCGACGTGCAGATCCTCAATCCCGAACAGCCCATCTGTACGCTTGATGAGGCGGCCGAGATCCGCATGGAGTTCACCGTCAACCTGGGCAAGGGGTATGTTCCCTCCGAGCGCAACCGTCCGGAGGATGCGCCGATCGGCCTGATGCCGGTGGACAGCCTGTACAGCCCGGTCAAGAAGGTCTCCTACAAGGTTGAAAACACCCGTGAAGGCCAGATCCTCGACTATGACAAGCTGACCATGACGGTCGAGACCGACGGCTCGGTGTCGCCGGATGACGCGGTCGCCTTTGCGGCGCGCATCCTGCAGGACCAGTTGCAGATCTTCGTCAACTTCGAAGAGCCCGAAAAGGTCGTCGTCGAAGAGAAGGTGCCGGAACTTGAGTTCAATGCGGCATTGCTCAAGAAGGTCGACGAACTCGAACTGTCCGTGCGCTCGGCGAACTGTCTGAAGAACGACAATATCGTCTATATCGGCGATCTCATTCAAAAGACCGAGGCGGAGATGCTGCGCACTCCCAACTTCGGACGCAAGTCGCTGAACGAGATCAAGGAAGTTCTGGCGCAGATGGGCCTGCATCTCGGTATGGAAGTGCCGAACTGGCCGCCGGAGAACATCGAAGAACTCGCAAAGCGGTTCGAGGACCACTACTAGAGCGGGATCAGGAAAAGTGGACACCGGTTTTCCGTCCGATCCTGCTCTAAAATAATGGAAGCGATCACGTTTTATCGATTTAAATAGGTCAACTTAAATCGATCGTGATCTGGTAACTCTCCCGTTCGACGGGCGTAACAAGGAGAAGGGCGATGCGACACCGCAGATTCGGACGCAAGCTCAACAAGACACCATCTCACCGCAAGGCGATGTTCGCCAACATGGCGGCCGCTTTGGTGAAGCACGAGCAGATCGTCACCACACTGCCCAAGGCGAAGGAACTGCGCCGGGTTGTTGACAAGCTGATTACGCTTGGCAAGCGTGGCGACCTTCATGCCCGTCGTCAGGCGATCTCGCACATGCGCGACAAGGCGATGGTGTCGAAGCTGTTTGAAACACTCGGACCGCGCTACCAGGACCGCAATGGCGGTTACACGCGGGTTCTCAAGGCCGGTTTTCGCTATGGCGATGCGGCGCCGATGGCGGTGATCGAACTCGTCGATCGCGATCCCGAGGCGCGCGGGCAGGATTCAGGTCCGGTGATGGACATGGACGAGGGCGAGGATCGGGCAGCGTAGCCTGGCCTGATCGAAATACGAGATACGAAAAGAGCCCTTCCGGGGCTCTTTTTTTGTTTGCCGTTCAGGTTGTCAGGGTCGCCAGAACATTGACGTGCGGAATTTCACCATATCCGTTGAACCGTGTGGTGGTGGCGGCGCCATAGGCGCCGAGAAGTCCGATCTCGATCCAGTCGCCTTCCGACACGCCCAAGGGCAGGCTCACCGTCCGGGGAATCCGGTCCGTGGGATCGCAGGTGGGGCCATAGACCACGAATGCCTGTTCCTGGCCTTCCAGTATGCGGCCGTCCCGGATCACCCGGCAGGGCAAATCGACAGGCACCTGCGTCAACTCCATCAGCGCGCCGTAGATGCCGTCGTTGAGAAACAACTCGTCGATCTTCGGCCGGCGGTGCTTGACCCGGGCG